>JAEUKC010000179.1:0-5809 GCA_016794445.1 Myxococcales bacterium | reverse complement strand
GCATCAAGGCCCAGCACCCGGAGACCGAGTTCTACTGGGAGAGCATGCACTACCGCGCGGGCGCCACCTGCCACGCCGACCACAAGACGCAGTTCCTCTACGACGACAAGACCAAGACGAAGTACGGCGGCTCCGTCAAGACCTCCAAGTACCTCGACTTCCCCGCCTACCAGCACCTGATGGGCGGGCACGCGAGGACACGGCGCACGCGAACGCGCTCAAGGACCACATCGAGATTAAGCGCAAGCAGAACGCGGTCTGCCTGCAGTGCAAGAGCACCCCCGTCACGTTCTACTGGGGCGAGCTCCGGAGGGGACAGCCGACGTTCGGCAAGGACCTCTCCTGGGCGGACAGCATCACCAATATCAAGACCAACTGGCCCTCGACGATCGACCACGGGACGTCGTGCAATCATTGCCACGATCCGCACAGCACGCGCTACCGCCTGATCCGCAAGCCGATGATCGCGGCGATCCTCGAGCGCGGCACCGACCCCTACGACGCGGCCTTCAACTTCGTCCCCAAGACCGTCACCGAGCTCGAGGACAAGCTCAACGAGAAGGGGACGGACGGGAAGCTGACCCCGCAGGCCAAGCGGCTGGTGGGCACGCTGACCTGCGCGCAGTGCCACGTCGAGTACACGTGCGGTCCGGGCGTGGACAAGACCATCCTCCGCGACGACTTCCCCTGGCGGAAGCTCAAGGACATCGAGGCCTACTACAAGGTCAAGTACGACAACGTGCAGGACTGGACGCACAGCGGGACCGGGCTCAAGGGCATCAAGGCCCAGCACCCGGAGACCGAGTTCTACTGGGAGAGCATGCACTACCGCGCGGGCGCCACCTGCGTGGACTGCCACCTCGGCCTCGGGGAGCCAGGCAAGCCGCGGAGCCACTGGTTCACCTCACCGTTCAAGCAGCCGGAGAAGACCTGCGGCAACGCGACGTGCCACGGCTCGCTCGCGGGGGAGCGCGCCAACAAGGCCAAGGAGATCCAGGACACGGTGATGGCGCAGGCCAAGGCCGTGGAGCTCGGGCTCGACGCCGTGCTGACGAAGATCGAGGCGCTCACCGCGGCGGGCGGCTTCGACGCTGCGAAGCTGCTCCAGGCCAAGGAGCACTTCATGAAGGGGCTCCTCTGGTGGGAGTTCACCGTGGTCTCGGAGAACTCGGCCGGCTTCCACAACCCGACCGAGGCCAAGACCAACCTCGACACCGCGCAGGCCTCGGTCAACGCCGCCAAGGCGCTGCTGGGGCTCTGACCTGGAGACCGACGGGGGGAGCAGCCAGCAGCCAAGCCAGTCGGGCTCGCCGCCGCCCCCGACTCGGTGCATCCTCCGACCATGCGTCCCCGGTCCCCCCTCGCTCTCTGCGTCCTGGCTGCTTGCAGCGCTGGCACGAACAACGACCAGCAGACGCAGGCGGGCGCGCTGCAGCGCTCGCCCCTCTCCGCGGTCCGGAGCGCCGCGGGCGCGCTCGCGCCGCTGCTCGCCCCCCGAGTCACGAAGCTGCATCGCTCCGACAACGCGTTCGTCGCCACCTCGACGGCGGTCGACGAGCTCGACGTAAGGGTCGGTGCGCGCAGCATCACCGTCGCGGTCGGGCCTTCCCGTCGCGCACCGATCGAGCTGACCCTGCTCGGGGCGCGTCCGGCAGAACTTGCCATCGAGGAGGGACACGTCGTGTCGGCCGGCGTGTTGCACGCGACGGATCGCGTGGTCTCGTTCTACGGCGCGCAGGTCGAGGAGTGGCTTCTCTTGCGCGACGCCTCGGCCCCCCGGGAGCTCCGCTGGTCCCTGCGCGCCGATCACGTCGTCCGCGGCACCGAGGGGGAGCTCCTCGCCCTCGACGATCGCGGCAACGTCCAGCTCCGCGTCGCCAAGCCGTTCGCCATCGACGGCCTGGGCGCGAGGCACGAGCTCGATCTCGGGTGGGATGGGCGCTCCGTTTCCATCGTGCTCGATGCCTCGATCGACCGCTATCCCGTGCTCGTCGATCCGGTCGTCGAGATCCCCGTCTGGACGGTCGCCGCGACCGGCTACGGCGCCTACGGCACGACCATGAGCGGCGGCAGCATGACGTACGATCGCGCGAGCGCGAAGACGTACCTCTACGTCGGGCGTGGCCTGGGCGGCACGGCGGACCGAGGCATGGCCGAATGGACGGGGACGGCGTGGACGGCGCGGGCCTTCGGCGGCGGTGTGCCGAACTACATCCACGACTTCCCGACGGTCACGGCGGCCCAGGGCAAGGTCTTCAGCTTCGGCGGCTGCGAGTCGCCGTCGACGTGCAGCGGCAAAGACTTCACGTGGGATCCAGGGGGCGGCTTCTGGTCGGATGGCTACTCGTCCAACGTCTGGCGTGGCGCCGCCACCACCGTCCTCGGTACGAGCTACGCGAGCGACCGCGTGATGATCGTGGGCGGCGAAGACCCCTTGGTCCTCGGCGACCTTCCCCGCGGCGTCTTCACCGGCAATCCGACCGGCGTGATCACGCCTCGCTACCTCTATCCGACCAACCCTCCGGAGCGCTACGGCGCTGCGCTCGCGTACGACAAGGCGCGCAACCGCGTCGTCCTCGTGGGCGGCGCGGACCAGTCTGGCGTGCCCTACCAGGACACGTGGGAGTACGACGCGACGTTCATCGACTCCGACTCCGGGAATCCGTGGACGAAGGTCTGTCCGAAGACGGTCGGCGCGGTGACCACGAACTGCCCGTTCAGCGCGCGATACGGGCTCGCCCTGACGTACGACAGCGCGCGCGGCAAGATCCTCATGTACGGAGGCTTCGGGGCGAGCGGCGCACGGCTCGACGACACCTGGCAGTACGACGGGGCGGGCTGGAAGGCGTGGTGCGGCGTGAGCGCCGGCCTGCCGACCTGCGCACCCGGCGCCCTCGCGGACGCGGCGATGGCCTACGACGTCCCGAGCGGTCGCGCGCTCCTGGCGGGCGGCAGCAAGACCTCGACCACGTACGCCGACAAGACCTGGGCCTTCCATCGCCGCGGCGGCAGTTGCACCAGCGGTGCGCAGTGCGACACGGGTTTCTGCGTCGACGGCACCTGTTGCGAGACCGCGAGCTGCGGCACGTGCGAGCAGTGCGACGCGGCAGGCAGCCCGGGCGTCTGCGCCAAGGTCGCCGCGGGAGCCAAGGACCCCGACTCGTGCACGGCGACGACTGGATCGTGCGATGGCGCGGGTGCCTGCAAGCTCGACAACGGCCAGTCGTGCGCGACCGGCGGCGCCTCGTCGTGCCTGAGCGGCTTCTGTGCGGACGGGTTCTGCTGCAACGAGGCGTGTGTCGGCTCATGCGACACCTGCGCGAAGGTCAAAGGGGGGACGATCGACGGCACGTGCAGCGTACTCGCCAAGTCTGCCAAGGCCGCGGGCGAGCCGTCGTGCGCGCCGTTCCTGTGCGGTGGCGGCGTAGGGTGTCCGACGACCTGCGCGGCCGACGGCGACTGCGCGACGGGGAACTACTGCGCGAAGGACGCGACCTGCAAGCCGAAGAAGGCGCTCGGCGCCGCCTGCGCGCTCGGCACGGATTGCCCGTCAGGCGGGTGCTCGCCTTGTGAGACCGGCTTCTGCGTGGACGGCGTCTGCTGCGACTCCGCCTGCACGAGCCTCTGCAACGCCTGTGCAGCCTCGCTCAAGGCGACGGGGCTGGACGGCGGGAAGTGCGGCCCGACGGCCGCGGGTGCCGACCCGCACGCGGACTGCACCGACGCGCGCACGGTGACCCCTGTGTCCTGCAAGACCGACGGCGCCTGCAACGGCAGCGGCGCCTGCCGGCTCTACGCGAAGGGCACCAAGTGCGGAGCCACCGCCATCACCTGCGTCGATGGCAAGGCCAGCGGGGAGCAGTGCAACGGCCTCGGCGACTGCGAGAAGGACGCGGCCCCGGCAGACTGCTTCCCGGGACTCTGCAGCACGATCGCCGGCTGCACCAAGAAGTGCACGAGCGACGGCGACTGCGCGACGGCCGGCGCCTTCTGCGACACCGCGGTCGGCGAATGCGTGAAGGCGCGTCTTCCTGGAGAAGGCTGCACCGTGGGCCCGCAGTGTGCGAGCAAGCTGTGCGTCGATGGCGTGTGCTGCAATCGTCCCTGCGGCGGTCAGTGCGAGGCGTGCGACGTCGAGGGTTCCAGAGGCACGTGCGTGTCGGTGGTCGGCGAACCTCACGGCGTGCGATCGAAGTGCGCGACCGGCGACGCCGCCAACCCCTGCGCCGCCGCCCGTTGCGACGGCATCGAGCCGAGCAAGTGCCTCGGCTTCGCGACCTCGGCCGTCTCGTGCCGCAGCAAGGGGTGTGTCGACGGCGTCGCGACCCTCTCGGCGGTGTGTGATGGTCGCGGCGCGTGCCCCGCAGCGGAGACCAAGACCTGCAAGCCCTACGCGTGCGCCGCCGACACCTGCAAGACGTCCTGCGCAGCCGACCTCGACTGCGCGGCTGGCTCGACCTGCAGCAAGAAGGGCGAGTGCATCAACGCAGGCGTGTGCGACGGCGATCACACGGTGACCTCGGCGGACGGCAAGGACAAGACCGACTGCACACCCTATCGCTGCACCGCGAGCGGCACCTGTCGCGACGCGTGCACGACGTCGGACGACTGCACGCCAGGCACCCTGTGCGACCTCAGCGCAGGGGTCGGGCGGTGCATCCCGCCGACCACGACCGCCGAGGACTCGGGCGGTTGTGCGCTCGCGCCGAAGGTGGGCCCGCTCGCCGGGACCCCGAGCGGCGCGCTCGCTTTGTTCCTGGTCGCGATCGGACGGATGCGCCGTCGGCGAACGCGTGCACGGGAGCGTTGACGGCGACTTGGGGGCCGATGCTGCTCCCTCTCGACCGGGTTCCTGTCACCCTCGACAGCCCACCAGCGCTGCCACGGCGCCGACGTGCACGCCGAAGTCGAGCGGGCTCCCGACCGTGAGCCCAGCAGCCTCCAACCACTCCCGCACAGCTCCTGGGGTGTGCACTCGCCCCTCTCGCGTGCGCAGGGCGAGGTGCAGTCCATAGAGCGAGCGCGCGAGCTCCCGGTCGGGGCTGCCGTGGGCGAGCGCATCCACGATCACGAGCCGGCCTCCACGGGCGAGTGCGAGCGCCAGCCGCTCGAGGAGGGCGCGGGCGCGAGCTGGCGACTCCAGACGGAGGACGTTGGCGACCACGATGAGGTCGTACTGGACGGAGAGGTCGACGGTGTGCATGTCGCCAGGCTGCAGTCCGATCCGTTCGGCGAGTCCGAGCTGGGCGGCGCGGCGCTCGAACGCTGGCAGGACCTCCGCCCAGTCGAGACCGGTGACCCGCGTCCGCCCCCAGCGCTGCGCGACGGCGAGCCCCCACACGCCGGAGCCACACCCCACGTCCAGCACCTCTCCCTGGGCCCCGGGGATGGCTTCCGCGAAGCGCGCCGCGGCCCGCTCGAACTGGACGCCCAGGCTGGTGACGACGCCTGCGTACGCGCGCGCCCGTGTGCCTGCGTCTCCATCCATCTCGGCGAGCGCCTGCCCTGTCCTCAGGAACTCGCCGATCCTCGTCCACAGCATCAACGCGGCGCCCCCCACTCCTTCCTCGAACGTCGCCCGGAGCGCGGTCGAGCCAGCGAAGCCCGCGTCCGTCCGATCCGCGATGCCACAGGCCACGAGGACTTCGAGCAAGACCTCCGTGGCCCGTGGAGCGGTCCCCTGGGCAGCGGCCCACCGCTCGGCCGTCCTTCGCTCACCGTAGGCGAGCGCGTCGAGCAGGCCGCTCTCTTGCGCGGCGACCAGCGCCCTCGACAGCCCCATCAGGTCCGAGATCGCCATTTCCATCGG
>JAEUKC010000471.1:0-17680 GCA_016794445.1 Myxococcales bacterium | reverse complement strand
CCCTTCGAGGTGCGGGCGAACGTGTCCAGCGGGTCGAGCTCGAGGGGCTTGGGCTTGCCCTTGTCGTCGACGAAGAACACCTTGTCGTCCACCCGCACGACGACGCCGCCGGTCACCCGCGAGCCCGTGACCCCGCCGATCTGGGGGTTCGTGAGCTTGATCGGGGGGAGCTTCGCCCGCACGGGATTGGTGGAGCCGAGAGGCACCCAGGCCACCTCGAGGGTGGGCTCGAACAGGGTCGTGGTCGTCGACGTGATGCGCACGGCCACGCCGTCGACCGCGTGGAGCGTCGCCTTTCCGGCCTTGGGCGCCTTCAGGAGCTCGAGGCTCGTCGGCTTCGCGCCCGCGCCCCTCGCGACGACCGCGCCGTCCTTGTCGGCTTCGAGCCACGAGAAGCCGTCGTTGCGCTCGAGGACCTCGGCCGGGACGTTCGCGGGGATCGTCGGCCCGGTCGGTGTGCACGTGACCTTGCGCTTCGCCACCGTGGGCGCCGAGACGACTGGAGGCTCGACGAGGCTCGACGAGATCGTGGGGAGCGGGAGCGCTGGCAGGTCCCAGCCGACGCGCACCGTGTCGTGGCGCACGCAGCCCCAGTCGTTGCACGTGAGCTCGTCGCGCTCGGCGGGCAGCGCGATCCGCGCCCAGGTCGCGCCGCCGTCGGCGGTCTCGTGCACGCCTCCCTGACCGTCGACCCAGATCCCGCGCTTGCCCGCGAGGCTCATGTCCCTGGACGGGCCGAGCCAGCGCACCGGCTCGGCGACCCCCTCGCGATAGGCGCGCAGGCCGCACGCGGAGCCGTCCGCGCGACAGACCGCCACGCGGAGCACGCCGTCGTCGCCGACCGAAGCGCGGGCGCCGCCATGCGCGGCCGCCTCGAGGTCGAGCCAGGTCGTGCGCTCGAACACCGGCGACTTCGGCGCGGCGGCGTAGATCGACAGACGACCGTCGCTTTCGGCCACGAGGTAACCGCGGCGCGACTTCGGGTCGAAGGCGACCGCGTGCACGTAGCCCTTGGCCGCGAGCTGCACGTCGACGAACGTGGCCCCGTCGAAGGAGATCTTGCGCGGCTCGCACGGGCCGTCGTGGCACGCGCGGCCCTGGTAGACCACGCCCGCGCCGGCGTAGAGGTCGACCTCGTCGTCGTCGATGCTGCCCTCGTACGTGCGCACGGTCTTCCACCCTGCTTGCTTGGTCCAGCGGTGGAGCGCGCCGTCACCCGGACAGGAGAGATAGAGAGCCTCCTCGTCGCCCATGGTGTTCGGCGAGCTGCATCCTGCGGGGAGCGTCGTGAGCGTGAGCGTCTCTCCCGCGCGTCCCAGGTAGAAGAGAAAGACACCCTCGTCGTGCTGGGACACGAGCAGCCACGGGCCGCCGAGGCGCGTCTGGTACCAGGGCCCCGAGACCCATGGCGTCTGGCTCAGGGGCAGCGCGACGAGCTTGCCGCCCGCGAGCGCGGCCTCTCCCGCTGAGCCGGCCATCTTCACCGAGGCGCCCTCGGTCGGGCCGTCTCGGCTGACCGACCGGACACCGAGTCCGAGGGAGTCGATCGCCGCCCACGTCGCGCCGTCGTCGCTGGTCGCGAACACGCGCTGGGGGATCGTGAAGAGGAGACCCTCGCCCTTGGCCGAGAGCGCGATTCCGTCGAGCGTGCCGCCGAAGGTGTTCGCGGTGAGCGGCGATTTCAAGGGCTCCCAGGTCCGACCCCCGTCCGCCGAGCGGAACAGCTCGCGGGCGCTCACGGCGACGATGGACTGCTTGCCGACGGCCACGCGGTGGATCGCGGCCGCGGGACCGGCGCGACGCTCGAGGACCGCGCCGAGCGCGTCCTTGGTCACGTAGGTGGCCCCCGACTCGGCGACGAACCCGAGCTGGTCACCCGGGAGGCGCAGCACCCCAGCGATCCCCTCGGGGAGCGTGGGCCCCTCGACGGTCGCGCCCGCCTTGCGCAGCGCGCGTCGGCCCAGCGGCCCGACCTGCAGCTCCCCTTCGGCGAGCTCCAGCGTGCGAAGCGCCGCGAACGGGCGGAATGGGAACGAGAGCTTGGCGGGGACCGGGGACGCGACGGGCGCCTGGGGTTTCGGCGTCGGGAGCGGTGGCGTCCCGACGACCGCGGGTCCGCACGCGGCCGAGCAGCAGACGAGCGCGAGGATCGATCGCGGGACAGGCATGCGAGATTCGTCGCACCCAGCCGCGCAGCGCACAAGCGTCGTCAGAGGGCGGCGAGTGCCTTGCTCGTGGCAGCGCCGAGCTCGGCCGGCGTCATGGACCTCGGACCCGCGAGGCGTAGCGACTCTGGCGCGACGCTGGCCCTACGCGAGGTCGGGCGGATCGAGCGGCCCGACCTTGATCTGTGGCTTGTACTGGTGGTTGCCCGGGTTGCACACCGCCCCCGAGATGCTCGTCTGGCCCTTCTTGCAGACGCGCGGGGCCTTGGCCGCGTTCGTGTCCCAGGAGCACCGACACGGCCCGGACCCGGCGGTCGGATCGGAGGGTTCACTGTCCGCGACGGTGGCGGTCGCCGTCGCCGTCGCACTCGCACTCGCACTCGCGCTCGGCGTGGCGGAGGGCGCCGGCGTGGTGGTGGGGGCGGGCGTCGATCCGCCACAGGCGACGAGCGCGCCGGCCAGGACCTGCACGAACCGGAGGCGTCGTTCGTCTCGCACGCCCTCAGCATACGAGACCCTCGGGCGCCCAGCCACCGAGCGCGAGCGGGCGGCGAATGCTCGGCTCGAGCGATACAGGGCGGATCCGCCACAGGTCGTCAGGGTACTGTGAGCGGGTGCGCGTGCTCGTCGTCCTCCTCGTTGCGCTCTTCGGCGGAGCGGGATGCAAGTCCAAGGGTCTGCCGTCCGTTTCGGTCTCGAGTGCGGACACCGCGGCGGGACGTTTCTGGCGGTGGTTCGAGGCCAACGCCAAGGACCTTCGCGCCGAGCCGGACCTGCAGAAGACGATGGAGCGCATCTCCGAAGCGCTCGCGAAGGAGCACAAGGGCGTCTTCGCGGAGATCGGGTCCGACGGCTCTGATCGCCTCCTGGTGCTGAGCGTCGACGGAGACAAGAAGCTCTTCCCGATGGTCGAGCAGCTCTATGCGGTGCGGCCGAAGGTGCCTGGGTGGAAGCTCGTAGCGTTCCGGCAGCGTGACGCGAGCCTCTCCACCATCGAGATGAACGGCCGCAAGCTCGAGCCGAAGGCGATGAAGTTCATTGCCGAGCGGCACGGCGCACTGTTCGACGTGACCGTCTACGTCCCGGGGTTCACCACTGCGGACGACTTCGGCAACATCCTGTTCATCGCGCTCGACCACGTGGTCGGCGAGTACGACATGGAGACCCGCATCGGTGGCATCGAATGGGCGAAGCTCGAGGCCGCGCCGGCGACAGCCAGGCCTCTCGCTGATCTGCCGAAGCTCATCGACGAGACGTTCCCGCGGACGACGGCGCCATGAGCCGCTCGAAGGCGGTCCGGAGAGCAGCGTTCATGATCGTGTCGATCACGGCGTCCTGCGCTACGACGAAGAAGAGGGCCCAGCCGGAGACCACGATCCTCGTCGCCGAGCAGGCGACCCCCTCCGAGTCGCCGCTCCCCGTGGACGGAGGGAAATCGGCCGTCGCGGCGGTCGAGGCCGGTGCTGCGGTCGCGACCGATGCCGGACCCGAGGTGGCCAAGGCCAAGGGAACTCTCCCGCCCGGCTTCGCGGTGGACGAGATACGCCGCGTGGTGATGCTGCACATGCCCGAGATCCGCAAATGCTACGAGTCCGGGCTGGACACGGTGCCGGGTCTGAAGGGTTCGCTCACCGTGGCGTGGCACATCACCGCGACGGGGCTCGTGTCGCGCTCGTCGGTCGTCAGCACCTCGATGAAGTACCTGCCGGTGGAGGACTGCATCGCGAAGGCCGTGCGCACCTGGGTGTTCAAGAACCCGACCGCCGTCGAGACGGACGCGACCTGGGGTTTCCAGTTCACCCCACCTTGATGCCGACGCGTCGGGAGGGCAGCACAATTCCGAATTCGCACGAATGTCAAACCGTGTTTTACATTCGTGCAGAAACAAAATCGGACCTCGCTGCGGCCGGACCTTCGTGTCCAAGCCCCGAACTCTTTCACCAACTTCACCCACCACGCCCGGTCCGAGTGTCACAGGCTCAGTCGCACCCATCCCCTCGGCTCGACGAGAGCGTCTGAGTTGGCCACGCGGGGATAGACGTCGAGCGACCACCCGAAGCCGATCCACCCTGCGTGGGCGTCGATCTGGAATCGCGCACCGACGCGGAGGTCCGGCGCCACACGAACCGGCATGCCCAAGCCAATCCCGAAGATCGAGAGGATTGTGATCGTCGGTGCCACGTGGATTGCAGGGATGATCCAGTGCCCGCGGTGGAGATCCGTCTCGTAGACGACGGAGTGGAGCAGCCAGTTCGGCGCGGCGACCTCGCCGCCGACGACGAGTCGCCCCGAGCCCTCTCCAGCCCCACTGAAGCCGAGCAACGGTCCGCCGAGGAGGGGCAGGGTGGCCTTGGGGTCAACGACCCGAACCTCGACGAGGCCGCCCCCCTCCTGCCCCTTCTCGAGCGTGCATCGGTGGTGGGTGCCATCGGGTTCCTCGCTGGTAGTGAAGCCTGGAGTGCGAACCTGCCAGCGGCGTGTGACGACGATGTCGAGATCGAGCCGAGCACCTGCTGCAAAGGAGCCCAGCGCGCCGACATCGACCCACAGGAGGTAGACACGGTCTCCATACCGCGCACTCCCGAGGGTCGGATGGCGCGAGAGAGACGCGGGGATGGCGAGCCCCCTCGTGTTCACCATCGCAGACAAGTCGTGATCGGTGCTCTCCTCGTAGAGCAGCGTCGGAGACATGCCCCGCACGGTGACCATTGCGGATGGAGCGAGGTCGAGGGAGACGCAGAGATCCTCGGGTGCATGACCCTCGAGGGGCTTGACCGCGACACCATCGACCTCGACGCGGTTGACCCAGCGCCCGCGAAGGTGAGGAAGAGTGACCACTCTGCGCGTCGGGGTGGCAGAGGGATTCCGCACCCGTGCCTCGAGGCTGACCATGCACGCGCGAGTACTCGAGCACTGTACGATGAGTTTCGCTCCGACGAGCTCAATCGACGGTCCGGCGGTTTCGACGCTGATGCCCACCGCCCTCGGGGACGGGGCGGGCAGGGGAGTGATGCAGCTCGTGAGGACACCCGAGGCGAGCAACACGCGGATCGAGCTGCCGCCGGCCATCGCTCGATTGGGCAACAGCTCAGGGCTTCTTGCAAGATCAGGGGGCCCGTGGCGCGGAGCACGGGGCAAGCGGGAGCAGAGCCGACGGCGGTGGGGGTCTTCGGATTCTGGACGAAGGTCAAACACTCTTTGACCTTCGTGCGGGACGTTCGAGGACCAGACACTCCGTTGCCGCTGGATGCGAGCGCCCGACGTTCGATCGTTTCGTGAGGGACGCTGCACGAGGGTCAAAGATCCTTTGACCTTCGTGTGGAATCGGAAGACCCCACCACCGCCGGAGAGGCTCCGAGGCCAGCGCCGTTCGGTTAACCGAACGAACCCTCATGTGTCGAAGATCACAGCGTTTTTCGGGACGCGATCCGGAGGCTACTCGAGCCCCCCGAACTTCTTCACCGACTTCACGCGCAGCCCCTTCGGGTACTTCGCGACGTAGTCCTCGGCCGCCGTGCGCGCGCGCGCAGAATCGCCCGCGCGCCACCACGCTTCCGCCTCGCGGGCCAGCGCGTCCTCGGCGAGCGTGCCCGTCGCGCCGAGCGCGCGCGTCTTCGCGAACGAGGCTGCCGCGTCCTTCGGCGCGCCGAGGTCCTCCATCTGCACGCGGCCGAGGGTGAAGGCGGCGAGCGGCGCGCGCGGATCCCCGGGGAACTTCTCCACCACGCGCTTGAGGTGCGGCACCGCCTGCGCGGCGTGGTGCGAGAGGCGCGCGACGTCCGCCGCGAGCAGCAGCTCGTTCGGCTCGTCCTTGATGTTCGCCCCCGCGAGCGCCGTCCACGCCTTGTCGTACTCGCCGTCGTGCGCGAGCGTGCGCCAGGCCGGCACCGCGACCGACGCCGAGACGCTCGGCGCCACCGACGCCGACACGCTCGCCGAGGCCGAGGCGGAGGCGCTGGGCGCCGCGATCGTCGGCTCTGCGTCGAGGCACACCGTCTTGTCGCCGAGCGCGAGCTCGCTCGCCACGCCGTGGCAGGTCACGCGCACGCGGCCGTGGTGCACCGTCACCTGCGTGCCGCCCGGCGCGGGCTCCACCGAGAACCCGGTCCCGAGCACCTCGACCAGCGTGGCCCCACGGGTGACGCGGAACGTGCGCGCCGGGTTCTTGGTGATCTCGAAGCGCGCGGCGCCCTTCACCAGGATCACCTCGACGCGGTCCGCCGCGGCGACCTTGGTCTCCACCACGCTGTCGGGCAGGAGCGGCGTCGCCGTCGAGCCGTCGACGAACGTCACCGGCGCGATCGAGCTGGTCGGCGCGGGGGTGGTCTTGGCGACCGTGTCTCCACCGCGGGTGCGGGCGTACTGCAGCGCACCGAAGCCGCAGGCGAGCGCGAGCGCCACGCCGACGCCGGCGCGGACCTGCGCGCGACGGGCCTTGCGGCGCAGCATCATCCCTTCGACGCGGCGGGCGCGGGCGTCGGACCACTCGAGGCCGACGTCCTTGGCGGCCTCGGCGAGCTTGTGTTCCAGGTCAGGCATCGTTCCCTCCTCCGGCTTCGCCGAGGACTGCCTCGATCGCGGCCTGCGCCGCCGAGATCTTTCGTTTCACCGTGGCGAGGCTGACGTCGCAGAGGCGGGCGACGTCGTCCAGCTGCTCGCGCTCCACGTACCGCAGCGTCCACGCGAGGCGCTGGTCGACGGGGAGCGTGTCGAGGACCTCGTAGACGCGCGAGAGCAGCGCCTTGTGCTCCGGGGACGCATCGCTCGAGGCGATGTCGCCGTACTCCGGGTGCTCGTCGAGGTGGAAGAACATCTTGACCCTTCGCATGCGCAATCTACGTCGCGCGGTCCGCACCGTCACGGTCGCGAGCCAGCCCTTGAGCGCGCCCGGGTCGCGCAGCGTGCCGACGCCCTTCCAGGCGTCGAGGAACACGTCCTGCACCACGTCGTCCACCTCGTCGTCGCGGCCGAGCAGGCGGTGCGCGATGGCCGCCACGTAGGCGCCGTAGGCCCGGTAGAGCTGCTCGAGCGTCTGCGGCACCTCGCCCGGTGCGGTCTGCACCAGGCGGAGGGAGGCTCGACGCTCTTCGTTCATCGCGGGGACCATCGTCGCTCACTTCGGGCGCGCGGGCACGACGACCGTGTTGAGGGGCGCGAGGTTCTCGCCGGCCGGGTAGGCGTACGAGACGTCGCGGGTGAACGTCTTGGTCTCGGTCGTGCCCCAGCCCCACACCGAGAGGCCGAACGGCGACGCCGATTTCATGACGTGCCGGCCGTTGTCGCACCCGTTCTGCGGCTGGAAGTCGTGCCGCGAGAGGTCGACGTAGGCGTACTGGTAGAGCGACCCCGAGCCGACCGGCGCCCAGGTCTTCACGACGCCGAGGCAATCCAGGTCGACGTCGGCGAACGAGCCGTCGGCCTTCGCCTTGCGCGTCAGGACGAGGTTGGTCTCGGGGTAGGTCGGGTCGGTGAAGAAGACGTACTTGTCGAGATACTGCGGCACCGGCACGAGCCGGAGGAAGTCGGCGTCGCCGTACCCCTGCGTCGCCGGGGTCTCGATCGTCGAGGACCCGGTCATGTAGGTCGTCAGCACGAAGGGGTGCTCGGCGTCCTGGCTCTTGACCACGAACGGTCGACCGCCCGTGGTGATCTCGAGGATCTCGCCCGCGCCGAGCGTGCTCGGCCCCGTGCCCGCGGGGTCCCAGGTGAGCGCGGTGCCGTCGACCGCGCCGATCAGGCGGAACGGAGGGTTCTCGGGGCGGCTCGTGCGCGGGCGGTGCGACACCGCGACGTACTCGTTGCCGAGCGCGCGGATCGGCGGGATCTGCTGCTCGGCGTGGTCGCAGTAGTTCATGCCGATGGGCACGTTGAGGCACGGCTGCCCGGCGTAGAGGCCGATGGGCTTGTTGGACTGCACGGGGCTCCCGGTGAGCTCCTGCGGCTGCGTGAGCTGGAGCACCTGGCCCTTGTCGAGCTTGAACTCCATCGGCGCGCCGGCCTTGCCGCCGGGGAGGCCGCCGCCGGCGACGACGTCGACCTTCGGCAAGAGCGTCACGACGGTGCCGTCCTCCGCGGCGACGATGTCCATCGAGGTCGTCGCGCTGTACGAGTCCTTGTTGGTCGCGTACGCGTTGACCGCGACGTAGTTGGTGTCCCACGCGCTCGTCGGCAGGAGCAGCGTCGCGCCGGTCACCGCGGCCGAGCCGCCGCCGTAGGGCAGCATCTGGTAGGCCACGACGGGCACGTCGGTGCGCACGTGGAAACCCTGGCCGATGCCCGTGCCGTGCCGCTGCGCGAGGGTGCTCCTGGCGGGCGCGACGGGGCAGGGGACCGACTTCTTCCAGGTCCCCGGCTCCGGCGTGCCGGCCTCGGGGAGGCCCGCGAGGAACACGATGGCGACCTCGCCCGGCGGCAGACCCTTCGTGGCGTCGAAGTCCTCGTAGGTGATCGCGCGGCCCTTTCCGCGGGGGATCTTGGCGTACCTCGCGACGTCGATCGACTCCTCGGCGAACGACACGTCGAGGTGGGCCGGCACGTCGGCGGTGTTGGCGACGAACGCGACGAAGCACCCGTTGCTCGCGCCGTATTCGCCGTCCATGTCGACCGCCCAGTACTCGCACCCGACGGAGGAGTGCGACTCGGCCGCGGTGAGGCACGGCGACTTGCAGCCCTCGCCGGTGCAGGTGTCGTCGGACCCGGCGTCGAAGCCGAAGCCCTTGCCCGCGTCGGCGGCGGTGCCGTTCATGGTCTCGCCCCCGGCGCACGCCGCGAGCACGAGTGGCAGGAGGAGCAGGCCGCGCGCGGTCACGAGCCGAACCCCGCACAGGCGTTGGAGAGCGGCGAGAGCTCCATCGTCTCGGCGCAGTTGCCGACCGTGGACTTGGCGGGCTTCTCGCAGATCCCGGTCGCGCACTCGCTGTCGAGGCTGCACTGCTCACCGACGACGGCCTTGGCGTTGCAGTGGCCCCCGAACGGACCGCCGCCCTGGCAGACGAGGTCGTCGGTGCAGTACGCGTAGCCAGGCTGGCACTGCTGGCCCTCGGCGCGCTTGGCGACGCACACCTTGGTGGTCCCGTCGCAGAAGCTGTCGTCGGGGCAGCGGTCGGCCTCGCCGGCGCAGGAGCTCGCCGCGGCGACCCGCACCGGGACGAGGCACTTGCCCTCGCTCGCGCCGTAGGCCTTCACGCACTCGAGGTTCTGGGTCGCGTCGCAGTCGAAGCTGGTCGTGCACGAGGCGCGCGGGCCGAACGGCCCGGCGAAGAGGCCGACGTTGCACGCCTTGTCGACCGCGCGCAGCTCGTCGGCCCCCAGCTTCGCGTCCTCGTAGGCCCCGCTCACGGCCTTCACGCAGAGGTCGGCCCGCTGGGGGACGAGCTTCACGCCCTGTGGCACCGCGGCCTTGCAGGACGACTTGCGCGCCGCGAGGCAGGTCGTCTTGTCCTTGATCTTGCACTTGGTCACGGCCACTTCGGAGCACTCCGCGGCGGCGCGCGCCTCGCAGAACGCCTCGACCGTGGTGAGCTCGGAGGGCTTCGGGGCGTCGTCGGCGCCGTGGGCGCAGGCCGGGACGGCGAGGAGGAGGGGGAGGAGCCAGCGGTGCATGTCGGCAGAGAGGTGGCGGGCACCCCGAGAAACGGCTCACGCGGCGGGCGCATGGTCGGTACCCACCCAGATCGCGGCCGATTTCGACTAGGCTCGCGGTGCCTTGCCTCGCCTCGGACTCCGCGACGTCCCGTTCTTCGCCCACCTCCCCAAGGGTCTGATCGAGGAAATTTCCGGTGACGCGGAGATCAAGGCGTTCCGGGCCGGCGACGTGCTGGTCCGCGAGGGCGATCCGTCGGACTCCATCCTGGTGCTCCTCGAGGGCGTGGCCGACGTGAAGAAGCGCGAGGCCGAGCGCGCCGACGTGGAGCACGTGATCAGCGAGCTCGAGCCCGGCGAGGTGGTCGGCGAGGTGGGCCTGTTCGACAAGCGCCCCCGCTCGGCCACCGTGGTCGCGCGCGAGCCCTGCGCCGCGTGGATCCTGCGTTACGACCGCGTCACCGAGCACCCCCGCCTCGTGTTCGCCTTCGCCAAGGCGCTCGCCCAGCGCGTGCGCCACCAGACCGAGGAGATGCGCGAGACCGCCCAGGAGCGCGTCGCCATGGGCGAGCTCGTGGTCAAGGTGATCGTCCTCCTCTGCGTGTACGCGCTGCTCGTCGCCGGCCTGCCGTGGCTGCAGGAGCGGCTGCCCTCGAGCTCCTCGTACATCAGCCTGCCGATCATCGCCCTCTTCGGGCTCGGCAGCTTCGGCTTCATGCGCAACAGCGGCTACCCGCTCTCGCGCTTCGGCCTCGGCTTCAAGAACCTGTTCGGGTCGCTGTTCGAGGCGATCCTGCTGACGCCGCCCTTCCTCGCCCTCCTCACCGGCGTGAAGTGGCTCGTCGTGCACAGCCGGCAGACGCGGATGACCGAGGTGATCCAGCACCCCGACGTGCGCCAGGTGCTCGCCGATCCGCGGGTGATCAAGCTGCTCGCGGTCTACGGGCTCTCCGCGCTCGTGCAGGAGCTCATCGTGCGGTGCGCGCTGCAGAGCACGCTCGAGAGCTACCTCGTCGGCAAGGGCCGCGTGACCAAGGCCATCCTCGTGGCCGCGCTCATGTTCAGCGTCAACCACCTGCACGTGTCGTTCTTGTTCGCCGTGCTCGCGTTCCTCCCCGGCATCTTCTGGGGGATCATGTTCCATCGGCGCCCGAACCTCATCGGGCCGTCGCTCAGCCACTTCGTGGTCGGCGGCTACGTGTTCTTCGTCCTCGGCATCGGCTGACGCGGCGGTCCGGGCAGGGGCCCGTCTTCTTCGCCCGCACGGATGTAAAGCGGGGGTTTTACGTTCGTGCGAAAACAAGACAGCGGCCGTCGCGTCGGCGCCCGAACGCCCCGAAGCGTCTCAACCGTACTCGAGGACGATCGACTCGAGCGCGTTGGCGACGTCCGCGCAGCGGTCGGTGGCGGTCTCGAGCGCGTCGAAGATGTCGCGCCACTTGAGGACGTCGAGCGGCTCGTTGCCCGGTCGGTAGAGCGCGGCGAGGCCCTGGCGGTAGTGCTCGTCGGCCTCGCTCTCCAGGCGGTCGATGGCCTTGCACTGGTCGAGCAGCGTGGTCGACCGCTGGATCGAGGGGAGCTCTTCGACCGCGGCCGCGACGCGCTCGGTGCAGGCGAGGAGGATCTTGGCGAGCTCGGGCGCGGGCGACCGCGACTCGCCGATGTCGAACAGCACGATGCGCTTGGCGACCGCGTGGCTCAGATCGAGCACGTCGTCCATGCGCGAGATGAGGGTGTGGATGTCGGCGCGGTCGAGCGGGGTGATCCAGGTCTCGTGCAGGCGGCGGATGGTCGTGCGGGTGACCTCGTCGCCCGCGTGTTCGGCGTCGCGGATCTGGCCCGCGAGCTCCTCGCGGCGCGGCAGGTCGTCGAACATGCGGACCACGCAGCGCGACGCGGTGAGGATGTGGCGCGCGTGATCGCGGAACGCGTCGAAGAACAGCGCGTCCGAGCGGGACCGACCGAACATCGACGGACTCTGTCACACAATCGTCGCGAACGCATCCAGCCAGGGCGAACCCCCGCGCCGCAGCACGCCCCCGAGGTCGAACAGGGAAAGTTCGGTGACTCCAGAAGCCTCTGCCGTGGTGACGTCCTCGAGGAGCTCGCGTGGGCCGCGATAGACCGGCTCGTCGCCGAGGGCGCCGATACCGACGGCGCCGACCGAGACGCCGGCCCGCGCGCCGAAGCGTCTCCGCGCGACCCGACACAGCCGGGCGAAGGCCGCCCGCGTCCGCGCGCGGTCGAGGGCGCCCCGCGACCAGCCCTCCATCATCGAGGGGTAGAGCATGACGCTGACGTGGTCGAAGGCGATACCGTCGAGCGGGGTGCCGAGGAGGGCCTGCGTCCAGGGGAACACCGGGTGATCGAGGAGCACCGAGGGCATCGCGGCGGCGGAGGTCCGACCTCCTGCCCGATGCACAGCCTCGACGAGGGCCGAAAGCTCGGTGCGCGCCTCCGCGAGCCGACGCGCGCGACCCAGCGCCTCGCGGGCGAAGGGCAGGGGGCCGAGCGTCACGGCGCGGCGCAGCTCGGCGATCGGTGGCTCGAGGTCGACCACGAGCTCGGCGCCCGGCGCGAGCGCGTGGACCTCGCGCGCGAACGCGCAGAAGCGGCTCATGTCGTCGGTGTTGGCCCAGCGACCCTCGGCGTCGTCGAGCATCGGCCAGACGCCGAGCGGGACCTCGAACGCGCGACACTGCTCCACCACCGCGGGCAACGCGGTGAGATCCCACGGGCGCACGGCGACCAGCGGCATCAACGCGCGCGCGGCCAGCAGCTCGACCGCGGCGGCGACCTCGGGGAGGGGCAACGTCTCGCACCAGATTCGCCTGCCCACCGCGAGCGGTTACCACGCGACGAGGTGCGCGGGATCCCTTTCCACCGAGGAGCCGTGCTAGTTTCCGCCGCGAATTGCCTGTTCCCCCTCGCCGTCGCGACGCGCGCGGCACGCCGTCCACGACGGGCCCCACCGTCCGCCTGGAGAAGGCGGCCCTCGAGCCCGCCCAAGAGCCCGCTCCTCCGCCGGCCCCGCCCAGCCGTGGCCGCGAGCCACCGGTCCGTCGCAAGCCGCGGGTCGAGCCCGAGGTCCTCCGGCGGCACGTCCGCCCCAGCCCCGTCCTCGAGCAGGGGCGCGCCGAGCCAGACCGCAGCGCGCCCCCGGAGCCGGATCGGACCGAGTCGCCGCGCAGGATCGAACCGCTGCGGCGTGAGCCTCGCGCGCCGGCCCACCCGCGGTTCGCGCGTGTCGAGCCCGCGCAGCAGAGACCGCTGTCCAGGGGCATCGAGTTCCCGGCCGACCTCCCCATCTCGTCCCGCGTCGACGACATCCGCGCGGCGATCGAGCGGAGCCCCGTCGTCATCGTCGCGGGCGAGACCGGCTCCGGAAAGACGACGCAGCTGCCCAAGCTGTGCCTCGCGATGGGCCGCGGCGAGGGCAAGCGCATCGGCGTCACCCAGCCGCGCCGGATCGCGGCGACGAGTGTCGCGGCGCGGGTCGCGTCCGAGCTCGGCGGAGAGCAGAGCCAGCTCGTCGGCTACCAGATCCGGTTCCTCGATCGCACCGGGCCGGAGACCCGGATCAAGTTCATGACCGACGGGATCCTCCTCGCGGAGATCCAGGGCGATCCGCTGCTCTCGGCCTACGACACGATCATCCTCGACGAGGCGCACGAGCGCAGCATCAACATCGACTTCCTGCTCGGGCACCTGCACCGCATCCTCCCCGAGCGCCCCGATCTGCGGGTCATCATCAGCTCCGCCACGCTGGCCACCGACCGGTTCTCCGCGTTCTTCGGCGGCGCCCCGGTCATCTCGGTGTCGGGGCGCACCTACCCGGTCGAGGTGGTCCACCGCCCCGGCCGCGAGCGCGACATGGCGGAGAGCGTGGCCGACGTCGTCGAGGAGATCACGGCCCGCGAGCCGCGCGGCGACATCCTCGTGTTCCTCCCCGGCGAGCGCGAGATCCACGAGACGACGGCGGCCCTCAAGGCCCACGCGCTCCCGCACACCGTGCTCCTGCCGCTCTACGGTCGGCTCGCGCAGGCCGACCAGGCGCGCATCTTCCAGACCCTGCCCGTACGCCGGATCGTGCTCGCGACCAACGTGGCCGAGACGTCGCTCACCATCCCCGGCATCGTCTACGTGATCGACACCGGCCTCGCGCGCATCAACCGCCACGACCCGCGCTCGGGCGTCACGCGGCTCCTGATCGAGCCCATCTCGCAGGCCAGCGCCGATCAGCGCAAGGGCCGCGCCGGCCGCACGCGGAGCGGAGTGTGCTTCCGGCTGTACCCGAAGACCGACTTCGACGCGCGGCCCGCGTACACCGACCCGGAGATCTTCCGCGTGGGCCTCTCGGGGGCCATCCTGCAGATGAAGGCGCTCGGCCTCGGCGAGCTCTCCTCGTTCGCGTTCCTCGACCCGCCGCCCAAGCGCGCGATCGACGAGGGCTACCGCCTGCTCGAGGAGCTCGGGGCGCTCGACGGCGACAAGAACCTGACGGATATCGGCAAGAAGCTCTCGCGCCTGCCGGTCGACCCGCGCATCGGCCGCATGATCCTCGGCGGCGCCGAGGAGGGCGCGCTGCGCGAGGTCCTGATCATCGCCGCCGCGCTCGGCGTGCAGGACCCGCGCGAACGCCCGGCGCAGCAGCACCGCCGCGCCGACGAGGCCCACGCGCGCTTCCGCGACGAGTCCTCCGACTTCGGCAGCCTCTTGAAGCTGTGGCACTTCTTCCAGGAGCAGCAGGAGAAGCTCACGAGCGGGCAGCTCCATGCGGTGTGCCGCGAGGGCTTCCTGTCGCAGGCGCGCATGCGGGAGTGGGGCGACATCCACCACCAGCTCTCGCGCATCGCCCGCGAGCTCGGCTTCACCCTGAACCCGGAGCCGGCCAAGGAGGACGCCGTCCACCGCGCGCTCCTGCCCGGGCTCCTGAGCCGGGTCGGCACGTGGCACCCCGAGCAACGCGTCTACCACGGCGCGCGCAACACGCCGTTCCAGCTCCACCCCTCGTCGGCGCTGGTGCACGCCAAGAAGCCCGCGCCGTGGATCATGGTGGCCGAGCTCGTCGAGACCTCGCAGCTCTACGGCCGCATGGCGGCCCGCATCGACCCAGCCTGGCTCGAGCCGGCCGGCGGCGCGCTCTGCAAGCGCAGCTACGGCGAGCCCAACTGGGCCGGCAAGACCGCGCAGGTGATGAACAAGGAGCAGGTCACCCTGTTCGGCCTGAGCGTCGTCCGCGACCGCAAGGTGCACTACGGGCCCATCGACCCGCGGGTGTGTCGGCGCCTGTTCCTGCTGCACGCGCTCGTCCGTCGCGAGTACTCGGTGCCCAGGCCGCCGCCGTTCATGGAGCACAACCGGCTCCTCTTCGAGCAGGTGAAGCGCCTGCGCGACCGCGCCCGCAAGAGCGACATGGTGGCCGACGACGACGCGGTGGCGCTGTTCTTCGAGAAGCGCGTGCCGGACACGGTCTACAGCGGCCAGACGTTCGAGCAGTGGCGCGCAGAGGCCGAGGCGGTCGACCCGACCGTGTTGCACCTCTCGCTCGGCGACGTGCTGCTCGACGAGGCCGACGAGCTCTCGGCGGACCGCTTCCCCGACACGATCACGGTCTCGGGCGAGACGCTCGCGCTGTCGTACCGGTTCGACCCGGGCGAGGACGACGACGGGATCACGGTCACGGTGCCGCTCGCCGTGCTCCCTCGGCTCGACGCCGACCTCCTCGAGTGGACGATCCCCGGGTGGCACGCGGAGAAGGTCGAGCAGCTGTGCCGCACGTTGCCGCGCGCGCTGCGGGAGGCGATCGCGCCCCTCGAGGAGCACGCCGCCGCGGCGGCCGCGGGGCTCTTGCCGTTCGCGGCGCCGATGTTGCCCGCGCTCGCGGAGGCGCTGTTCGACGGGACGGGCGCGCGGGTGACCGCGGAGGCGTTCGACGTGGATCAGCTGCCCCCGCACCTGCGCTTCTCGTTCCGCGTGGTGGAGGGCAAGCGGGTGGTGGCCGAGGGCCGCGACCTGCGCGCGTTGCAGGAGCGCTGCCGCGGTCGCGCGGGCGCCTCGCTGTCGGTGTCGCCCGCGGCCCGCGCCTGGGACTACGACGACCTCGACGACTGACCCGCGCCGGGCGAGCCGCCCCCGAGCGTTCGGCGCATGGCGTAGCCCTCAGGCTGGGTGCTCGTCCGCCGACAGGAGACCGTGCCGCCGCCAGCCGACGCGCGCGAGCCAGGTATGGGGCGCGGCGACCGGCGCCCCCTCGGGCGGCGCCGCCGCGCGCGCGCCCTCGCGGCCACGGAACCCGTCGCACCAAGGCGCGGACGAGCACGGGTCGAGCCGCGTGGGCACCCGGACCTGGTGCTTCTTGAAGTTGAAGAGCACGTAGGCGAGCGCGAACCGGACCTCACGCGGCGTGCGCAACGCGCGCGTGTGGTAGCGATCATCGAGCACGCGGCCCTGGCGACCGCAGGCGCGGTTGACCGCGCGCGCGAGCCGCACAGCGAGCGAGCGCGCGCCCTTGCGCAGCGCCGCCGAATCGGTCGCCTCCACGAGGAGGTGCACGTGGTTGTCCTGCACCGAGAAGTGCAGCACGCGGAACGCGGCGCCCTGCGACGCGCGAATCGCGCTCACGACCGCGGGGAACACCTCCATCGAGCGCAGCGAGGGCAATCCTGACATGCACCGGAGAGTGAGGTGAACGGGTGCCCAGCCGACGTGCCGCGGTCTAGGGCGGTGGGGGACGAGCGGCCGCGGCGCGACGCGCCGACGGCCGGCGCCCGGGCGACGACCACCCCACCCACGGGTCCGGGGAAGCTCCTGCTGCTGCGCGGGTGCCTTCACTTGATTGAGCGTACATCGTGGTTGCACGAAGTCAACGCCGCCCGTGCTAGCGGGTCCGATGTGAGCCGACGGACCCGTTACCGATGTCCTTGGCTTCGCGCCTGCGGTCCGGTTCTGGTCACGGCTTCTCGACCCGTGCCGCTCGGCCCCGAGCCCGGGCTGCTGGTGGTCGGTGGCCGTTGCCCCGTCCGTACCCTCGCGCGCGGTCGCCGAGCCCTCGCGCGCGCGCACCCGCCTGTCGCTCCCGTACCGTCCGCCCGTGACGCGACGGGCGCGCGGTGAACACGCACGCTCTCGACCTGGGACCGGCCGCGCCGTGCCGCGCCGCAGCGCTGCCGCGTGTGCGCCCCGCCGTCGCGCGGGCGCGTCGCCATCGTCGCCGGAGGCGCGCGCGGGGACCACGACGACCTCGACGACCGAAGCCGGTCAGTCCGCGCCGACGTCCGCCGGCGCTCCGTAGAGGTTGCCGACGCCACCGGTGTCCAGGAGGCCCGTGTCCGACGCGCCAGAATCCGACGCGCCCGTATCCGACGCGCCCGTGTCCTTGGTGCCGGTGTCCGTGGGCGCGTCGGTGGCCGTGTCGGCGGCGCCGGTGTCGTACGCCGGGGCGCCGTAGAGCGGCACGCTCTCGCCGCAGCCGACCACCAGCGCGGACGAGGCCACGAGCATCATCGCGTTGCGCGGCAGGCGACGGGATGGACGCGCGCGCGGCGTGGCGCCCGCGGTGGGCGTGGCGCCGCTGCAGAAGGGACACCGCTGGCTGTCGAGGGCGACGTGGCGCCGACAGTGGGCGCAAGGATGGAGCGTCATCGAGCGAGTGTAGCGAACGGACCGCGAGGCGCACGGTGCCTCTCGCCGCCGCCAGCCCGAGCCGGACGCGACCGACACCGTCACGCCCTCAGGCTCACGGTGGCCCGGGGTGCACCGCCGCCACGTAGAGCAGGTTCTTCACCGTCGTCGTGCCCTGGAAGCCGTTGCCGAGCGAGAAGCTCCACGCGAAGCCCTTCACGGGGAGGGAGCGATCGTCGCTGCAACGCCCGTCCTTCTCGGCGTGACACGACCAGTACAGGTAGGGCTGCACGCCGCGCAGCGCGCCCACG
>JAEUKC010000413.1:0-10373 GCA_016794445.1 Myxococcales bacterium | reverse complement strand
TCGCCAAGCGCCTGCAATGACCCCTCGCCACGCCTCCGTCGCCCTCGCCCTCGCCCTCGCCCTCGCCGCCTGCCGGGATCGGGGGGACCCGCAGGCGCGCGCGGTGCTGACGGCGTATCGGGCGTTCGAGGAGGCGCAGGGAGACGATCGCAAGCCGGCGCTCGCGGCCCTGTCGGCGGTGCCGTGCGCGGGCGCGGTCTGCGCGGCGCGCGACGCCTGTGTGCGCTACGGGAGCGCGCTCGTGCAGGCGCGCAACCTCGTCGACAAGGCGAAGACGCTCGGTCCGGTCGACGCCGGCGGGAACGGCGCCGCCACCCCGAGCGCGCTGGCGGTCATCGTGGGCGCAGCCGACGACGCCACCAAGGAGGCGGCCGCCGCCGAGCCGGCGTGCGAGAAGGCGATCACGGAGCTCGCGGCGCTCGGTGGCCACGGTGGGGCCAAGCGCTGACGCCGCGGGTCTCTGCGACTGCGCTCAGAACGACTCGAGCTCGTCCTCGTCCTCGGCGTCGAGGGTGAGGCGCTGCTTCTCGTCGGCCAGCTCGCGGTCGAGCTCGCGCGTCGAGATCACCGGGAGCTTGCGCTTGCCGATGGGGCCCTCGTCGACGTAGTCGCGGAGCGAGGCCATCTGATCGAACGCCTGCAGCTTGGCGAGGCCCTTCACCTCGACCTGCCGGATGCGCTCGCGGGTGAGGTTCATGATCGCGCCGACCTCTTCGAGGGTCGTACCGCCGCGGTCGGCGACGTCGAGCGCGCAGGTCTCGGTCATCTCCCAGACCTCGAGGTCCGGGAAGTTGAGCTTGATGGCGCCGGTGCGCGGCGACACGTCGAGATAGAGGTGGTGCTGGCACGAGACGAACGGACAGGGCCGCTCACCCTCGAGGCACTCGGCGCGCGTGCGCGGCCGCATCGTGGCGGTGTCCTCCGGGTAGAGGAGGCGACCGCGCTCGAGCTCGGCCTTCGACAGGCGCTTCACCGAGATGGTGCGCGCGCGCACGTCGCGCTTGCGGCGCGAGCGACGCTGTTCGCGCGTGAGCTCGGGCTCGCCGTCGAGCTCGGCCGGCGCCAGCGCGAGCGCGCCGTCCGTCTCGAGCACCGGACCGTCGTCCGCATCGTCGTCCACGAGGTTGAACCCCTCGAGCGTCTCTTCGCCGAACCCGTCTTCGAAATCGTCGTTCATTGGTCTGCCTCTCCCCGCGGAAGCCTGGTCTCGGTGATCCGTGAAAGAGCGCGCGCGCCTGGCCCACGCCCACACGACGGCGCACGGCGCGCGAACGCACCCGTACTCACCCGCCGCTCGCCTGCGCCGGGCCCGTCGCCGAGAGGTGAGCGCCCACTGCGCGGTCACCTCGTGAAATCTCTGTCTGCTTCGCACGAACGCGCGTCCCGCGCGCGTTCGCTAGACCGCCGCTCTCCGGAGTCGAGCTTGCATGGTGAGCTCGCTCTCGATCCGGCCGAGCTTGTCGACGAGCGTGCGCGAGAGATCGCGCGCGTCCTCGATGTCCCGCTGGAGCGCCTTGCCGACGGGGGCGCCTGCGCGCTCCTCGACCGCCCGCTCGAGCCCGTCGATGACGCGCCCGAGCACTCGCTCCGTCTCCTCGATGTCACTCCGCGCGAACAGGAACTCGCGCTGAATCTCTTCGATGGTGAAGTCCTGCGCCATCATCTGCTTGATCCGCTTGATCTGGCGGATGACGGCGACGGGATACATCCCCTGCGAACCCTGGTGCTTGCCCTTGCGTCCGACGCGCACGCTGCGGGGTAGCAGCCCGAGCTGCACCCACTTGCGGAGCGTCGCCTCGCTGATCCGGTAACGAGTACCGTGCAGCGCCTCGAGGATGGCGTGAGAGGTCAACCCAGCGGAGTGCTTGGCCTCGATGCGCGCGACCGTCTCGTCGTCGAGTTCGGTCTCGCTGTGCTCGATGTCTTCACCCGCGTCCAAGTCGACCCCCTCGTGATCCTTTCGTGTCGTTCGCCCCACTGATCGAGCAATCCCCGCTCGGATCATCGCCGACACCGTTCGCCCGGCCGCTCCAGCGGAACGGGGTGGGGTGAACGACTCGGCCCGAGCACCTGGTCTCCTCATCGTGGCACGAACGACAGCGTCGGATGGGAGGAAGTGAACGTCTGCGGCTGGGAACGACCATTCAGTGTCGTGTTCCCTACTGCGCTCGCGAATGTAATCCACTGAATGGAACTGGGTCAACGTTTCGCAATGCAATCTGTCCACAGAGAGCCGAATGACGAATCACTTCGTGGCGGCGCCACTTATCGATGACAATGAAACGTCCGCACTATCCCGATCCGGATATGTCGACGAGGGCGCCCTCGGCGCACGGATTGCCCATGATTTCAGGCGCTTCGTGCGGATGGCCGTCGCGGCTACGACGTCCTGCGTCGAAAGTCGCGAACTTGTCCCACCGAGGCCGATCGGCTCCTACCCGTGCGCCGATGTAGGTGACTGCGTCGCGGGCGAACGGGCTATCGTGCCCCGGCATGGGCGACGCGGACGACGCGCTCTCCGCCCCTCGGGCCGAGGCTCCGGAGGGCGCGGCTCGAGCAGGCACCTTCGAGGTCGCGCTGCCGCGCGGGCTCGTGCGCTATCGCGACCTCGGCGCGACGAGCTCCCCGGACGAGAAGCGACTCCTCTTTCTGCACGGCCTCGGGCACGACGCTGCCCACTGGGACGACCTGCTCGAGCTGCTGGCCCTCCGGCAGCGGGTCATCGCCCCCGATCTCGCCCCCGACGCCGAGGGCCGTGGTCTCTCGCTGCAAGCCCTCGGCGAGCAGGTGGTGGATCTGGTCGCCGCCATCGGCGTCGGCCGGGTGACCCTCGTCGGGCACGACTCCGGCGCCGCGCTGGCCTTGCTGGTCGCGACCGAGTGGCCCGAGTTCGTCGAGCGTCTCGTCCTGATCGCGCCGCCGATCCTCCCGCGCCGCGCGCACGTCGAGGAGCGCCTCGCCCTCTTGCCGCTGGTCGGTCGCGCGCTCTTCCGGCGCGGCCTCGGCCGCCTCGTGCTGCGCCGTCGTGGCGCTGCGGGCAAGGTGGACGAGACCACCCTGCCCCTCCTCCGCGAGACGACCGAGCGCGCCGCGCTGTTCGCCCGCCTGCCGCGGGTCCGTTGCCCGACCATGCTGGTGTTCGGCCGCAAGGACCGGATCGAGCCGTGGACCCACGGCCAGCGGCTCGTGCGCGAGCTGCCGAGCGCGCGCCTCGAGGTCGTCGAAGGCGGCCATTGCCCCGCCGAGGAGGATCCCGACAGACTCGCGGAGTTGATCGAGCGATTCCTGCGCGAGGCGAGGGCATGACGGCGAAGAGCCGCGCGTTCGCGCGCTTCCGGAGGAACCGCGGGGCGGTGCTCGGTCTCGCGCTCGTCGCCGCGCTCGTCCTGTTCGCGCTGCTCGGCCCCTTGTTCCTGCCGTCTCCGCTCACGCCCGACTTCGACCACGGACGCGGGCCCTTCGGAACCCCCTCTGGTCCGTCGCTGCGCCACCCGTTCGGGACCGACACCGTCTTCCGCGACGTCCTCTCGCGCCTCGCCCACGGCGGACGCCTGTCGCTCGAGGTGGCCTGCCTCGCGACATTCGTGTCCACCGTGCTCGGCGCCGCGGTCGGGATCGGCGCCGGGTACTTCGCCGGCCGCCGCGTGCGGGTCGACGCGATCTCGGACGCGCTCGCGCTGTTCGCCCTCGCCGTCGGTGGACTCCTGGCGCTCCTCAGGGGCGGCGTGCGGGAGGGCGCGCTCCTCTTCGCCTACGCAGGGTTCGCGCTCTCCTTCGCCCTCCGCGCGTTCGGGGTCCTGCGCGCCCTCCTCGACAAGCGCCTGCCGCGACCGAGCGGTCTCCTCGACCTCGGCCTCGGCGTCGGGCTCGCGCTCTCCTTCCACCACCTCGGGCGAGCGATGGGCCTCGCGGTCGCGTCGGTGGTGGTGCGGACCGTCTTCGACCGCGACCAGCGCGAGGAGCGCCACCCCTCCATCGACGTCGACGACGGCCTCATGCGCCTCGTGGACGCGCTGCTCTCGTTCCCGTTCCTCTTGCTCGCGATGGCCATCGCCGCGGCCGTGGACCGCACCACCGAGGCCACGCTGTTCCTCCTCCTCGGACTCACCGCGTGGACAGGCAACGCGCGGGTCGTGCGCAGCAAGACGCTGCAGATCCGCAACCTCGAGTTCGTGGTCGCGGCCCAGGCGCTCGGCGCCTCGACGCCGATGGTGCTCGTGCGGCACGTGCTCCCGAACGTGGCGGGGGTGCTCGTCGTGCTCGGGACGAGCTCGGTGGCCACGATGATCGTCGCCGAGGCCGCGCTGTCCTTCCTCGGCCTCTCCCTCCCCCCGCCGGCGCCGAGCTGGGGCTCCATGCTCGACGAGGCCCGCCCATACTTCGCCCTTGCGCCGTGGCTCCTCGCCGCGCCCGCCCTCGCCATCCTGCTCACCGTCCTCGGCTTCAACCTGCTCGGGGAGGGGCTCCGCGATGCCTTCGATCCGAAGGAGTGAGCTCCTCGCCGTCCTCGCGCTCGCGCTGCTCGCCGGCCCTCTCGCCTGCGGCAAGCGCGGGGAGGGTCGCGGGCCGAAGGGCCGACCGAGCACCGCAGAGAGCCCCGTCCGCGGCGGCACGCTGCGCTACGCCACGTTCGTCAGCGTGCGCACGCTCGACCCGGCGGTGGCCTTCGACACCGAGTCTCAGCCGCTCCTGAACCTGCTGTTCGCCGGCCTCGTCGACTACGGCCCGACCGGCGAGATCGTGCCCGACCTCGCCGAGCGCTGGGAGCTGCTCGACGGCGGCAAGGCCTATCGGTTCTTCCTCCGCACGGGACTCACGTTCCACGACGGGAGCCCGCTCGACGCAACGGACCTGCAGCGCAGCTTCGAGCGCACCCTCGCGCCGGCCACGCCGTGCCCGGTGGCGTCGTTCTACGAGCCCATCGAGGGAGCCGTCGCCTACCGCGCCGGCAAGGTCCCGGCCATCTCGGGCGTCGTCGTCGAGTCGCCCCACGTGCTCGTCATCCGCCTGCAGAAGCCCGACGCGACGTTCCTGCCAGTGCTGGCGCTCTCTCCGCTTCGACCGGTGTGCAAGAGCGGTGGTCGGGCCTACGACGACCAGTTCCAGCAGAAGGCGTGCGGCGCGGGGCCGTTCAGGCTCGCCGAGTGGCTCCCTGGTCAGCGCATCCGGCTCGAGCGCTTCCCGGGGTGGCACGAGCCCGGCAAGCCCTACCTCGACGCCATCGAGCTCAGCGAGAACGTCTCGCGGGTCACCCAACGCCTGATGGTCGAGCGCGGGGAGATCGACGGCATCTTCAACGAGTTCGAGCGGCCCGGGGCCATTCACTTCCGCACCCACCCGGAGTGGTCCAAGTACTTCACCGACCGGCCCTCGCCCGACGTCTACGGCGAGTTCATGAACGTGCACATGGCGCCGTTCGACGACGTGCGCGTCCGCCGCGCCGTCGCGATGGCCGTCGATCGCCCGCACCTCGCCAAGTACTACGAGGGGTGGGCGCGGGTGACCGACCACGTGATCCCCCCGGGCATCCCCGGCTACGACCCCGCGTTCCACGGTCAGAAGACCGACGTCGAGGCGGCGCGCGCGCTGATGGCCGAAGCCGGGTACGCCTACGATCCGAAGACGGGCAAGGGCGGGTACCCGCAGACCATCACCTACTGGGCCGGCCCGGGCGAGACGGCGATCCGCGCGGGCACCCTGCTCCAGTACGACCTGTCGCACATCGGGCTGCGCATCGAGATCAAGGAGACCTCGTTCGCGCAGTTCCTCGCCGTGGTCGGGCGTCCGAACGAGGCGCGCATGGGGTACGGCGCGTGGCTCATGGACTACGCCGACCCGAGCGACTTCTTCGAGCCCACCTTCTCGAGCGCGGGGATCGCCCCGGAGGAGTCGCAGAACTGGGCGTTCTACTCGACCCCTGGGCTCGACGCGCTGCTCGCACGCGCGCACGGCGAGATCGACCGGGAGAAGCGCCTCGCCATGTACCGCGAGGCCGACCGCATCGTGTGCGACGACGCGCCCTGGGCCTTCGCCTACAACACCATGCGCATCGAGCTCGTGCAGCCCTGGCTGCGGGGGTACAAGCCGCACCCGGTCTGGAACCGCTTCTTCCGGAACGCGTGGATCGACCCCGCGGCGCGCGAGGTGGGCCACGCCGGTCTCGTCGGTCACAAGGGGAAGCGTGCGCTCGGGAGCTTGCTGGGGAGGCTCGCGCCATGAGCCTCTTGCGCCACCTCGCGCGCCGGCTCGCGTGGAGCGTGTTCGTCGTGTTCGTGGTCACGACCGCCACGTTCGCGCTCAACCGCGCGCTGCCGAGCGACCCCGCGCGCATGGTGAGCGGGCCCCAGGCGCGGCCGGCGGACGTGGCGAAGATCCGGGTGCAGCTCGGCCTCGATCGGCCGCTGGCGGTGCAGTACGCGATCTTCCTGAAACGGCTCGTCCGGTTCGTCCCGCGCGGCGTCGACCCCAAGAAGGATCCCGAGTTCTCCTCTTGCTGGGTCAAGGGACGCGTCTGCGTCGACCTCGGCAAGAGCTACCAGCTCCGAAGACCGGTGGCCGCGGTGATCGCCGACCACCTGCCGCACACAATCGTCCTCGCCGTGGCCGCGACCACGCTGAGCGTGATCCTCGGCGTGGGCGCCGGCGTCGTCGCGGCGCTCCGCCGCAACACCTGGCTCGACGCGACGGCGGTGGGCCTCGCCCTGCTCGGGATCAGCGCGCCCACGTTCCTGCTCGGCGTGCTCCTCCAGTACGTGCTCGCCTACAAGCTCGACCTGCTACCGCTCTCGGGAGGCGGCGACGGGACGCTGCGCGACGGCGCGCTCCACCTCGCCCTGCCCGCGCTCACGCTCGGCATCTTCGGCGCCGCCTACTACACGCGCCTCGCCCGCGACGAGATCCTGGGGCTCCTGCGCCTCGATCACGTGCGCACGGCCCGCGCGAAGGGCCTGTCTCGCGCGCGGGTGGTCGTGGTCCACGTGCTGCGCAACGCGCTGGTCCCCATCGTGACGGTGATCGGGCTCGACCTCGGCGCGCTGCTCGGCGGTGCCGTGATCACGGAGCAGATCTTCTCGTGGCCCGGCATCGGGACCCTGACGGTCCGCGCGATGCACGACCGCGACGGCCCGGTCATCGTCGGCACGGTGCTCGTGGCGGCGACGAGCGTGGTGCTCGCGAGCCTGGTGGTCGACGTGCTCTACGCCTTCCTCGACCCACGCACGCGCAGCCGCTGATTCCAGCTGTCACGAAGTTTGCCCACCTACACCTACATGGCACGATCGAAGGGTAGGAGGTCCCATGGAGCTCGTCGCTGCTGCCGATCGCAAGTCGGTCCGTCGTCATGTCCGCGTGCACTGCGAGGTGGTCCGGGAGCGCGATTTCCGGCGCATCGCCGACCGCGTGCTCGACCTCTCGATGAACGGCATGCGCGTGCCGCTGCGCGAGCCCGTGATGACGGGAGAGAAGGTCGTCCTGACGTTCCGCACGCCCGATGGGCAGACGTTCGTCGACGGCGAAGGCATCGTCGCGCGCGTGTCGCACGGCCGTCGCCCGGGTGACTTCGGCCCCTCGGTCGGCATCCGCTTCGAGGTCGCCGACCCGGTCCAGCGCGCGCTCCTCAAGAAGCAGCTGCTCCGTCTGCCCCCCACCCTGCCCAAGCGTGCGGCGCGCGTGGACTACGCCGCGACGGTGCGCAAGATCTCCGGCCTCTAGCCTCCGGTCACGTCGGCCGACGCTCCCGGAGGCGGTGGGCGATGCGGGTCGCCATGCTCATGATGGCGATCTGCGGGTTGACCCCGAGGCTCGTGGGCATGATCGAGCCGCACGCGAGGTAGAGGTTGTCGGTGTCCCAGACCTTGCCGTGCGGATCGACCACCGAGACCCCGCGGGCGGCGCCCATCTGGCAGCTCCCGAGCGGGTGCTGGGAGGAGCACTCGAGCTGGCTGCCGCGCACCTCCTCCAGGGGGAAACGCCGAAGGCCGTCGGCGTCGACGGGCTCGGTGCCGAACACCGGGAGCACGATCTCGCGCGCGCCGGCGGCGAACCAGAAGTCACCCATGAGCCGCAGCAAGCGCGGGATCTTGCGGAAATCGCGCTCCGACATGCGGTAGGTCATCACGGGGTCGCGACCGAACGGCGCCTCGTGCACCTCGCCGCCGGCGTCGTCGTGGAGCATGCCGCCGAAGATCGCGAGGTTCGCGACGTTCTTGGCGCGGTCCCAGTACTTGGGGCCGAAGCCGGGCATCGTGCCCGCCATCACCCCGTTGGGGATGAAGAGCGAGTTGAACAGCATGCCCTCGTCGGCCTCGAAGTGGTCGACGTAGGCCGACTGCAGCGCGCCCTCCCAGCCCCGCACCGGCTCGTCGAAGAACGCCATCACGCGGAAGCTCGGGTGCAGCGTGAGGTTCTTGCCGAGCGCGGGCGAGCGCACCCCGCTGCGGGCGAGCAAGAGCGGCGTGTGCATCGCGTTGGCGGCGACCACCACGCGGCGCGCGCGCACCTGGAGCCGGTGCCGCTGGCCCTCGAGGCCGTGGAACGTGCCGCGCACGCCGGTGGCCCGCGCGCCGTCGAGGTCGACGCGATCGACGGTGACGTCGGCGAAGAGATCGGCCCCGGCGTGCACCGCGCGCGGGAGGTAGGTGAGATCGACGCTGAGCTTGGCCGAGTGCGGACACCCGAAGTTGCAGCGCCCGCAGCCGTCGCACCCGAGGGTGTTGCGGCGCATCGGCTTCATGGCGATGCCGCGCTTGGCGACGCCCTCGCCGAACAGCGTGGTGCTGCGCGAGCGCATCTCGACGGGCACCTCCTCGACGTGCACGTCGCGCTCGACTTCTTCGAAATACGGGCGCATGCCCTCCGGGGAGAGCTCGCGCAGATCGAGGTCGCGGGACCACGCCGTGAGCACGTGGTCGGGGATGCGGAAGCACACGCCGCCGGTGAGGATCGAGGAGCCCCCGAGGGCGCGACCGGTGGTGACGTTGATGCTCGGGCCGCCACCGGTGCCGAGCGCGAGGGTCATCGCGCCGTCCTTCCAGAGGTGGCGGATGCTCTCGCTCTGGCGCATGGCGCCGTGCTCGCGCGCGGGGACCTGCGGGCCCTCCTCGAGGACGATCACCCGCTCGCCGGCCTCGGCCAGGTGACACGCGACGACCGCGCCCCCGGCGCCCGAGCCGACGACCACGGTGTCGCAGTCGAGGTCGAGGTCCTTGCGCGAGAGGAGCCCGCTGTGGACGCCGCCGCTCACGACGCCACCTTGCCCTTGCAGCTCGGCGCCGTGCCGGTCTCGCGCTGCGTGGTCGGGTGCTCGAACCACAGGATGCACAGCATGGCCTTGACCGCGAGCGCGGCGGGCGCGAGGGGCGAGGCCTCGAGCCGCTCGAGCGCGAGGGCCCGGCGACGCAGGGAGAGCGACCCGAGCGGCAGCGGCGCGAACACGAACAGGGGCGCGATCCAGGTGAGCGCGAACAGCGAGAGCCGCAGGATCATGCGCGCGTTGCCGTGGGCGCGCGCGTAGAAGTCGCTGAAGTCCTCCTCGATGTAGGCGAGCCGCTCGGCGTCCGGAGGCTCGCCGTCGGGCGAGAAGAGCGCCTCGGCCACCACGCGCGCGCCGCGGCGCACCGCCGCTGGCACCGCGGCCCCCGTGCGGTTCCGCACCGCGATCTCCGCCGGCGGATCCGGGAGCGTCAGCGCGACCCCTCGCTTGGCGAGGACGGGCAGTCGGTGGGCGGGCTCGGTCATCGCGCGCGAGTGTATCCGCCATGAACGGCAAAAGGGGCGCCCTCTCGGACGCCCCTCCTGCTCGTGTCAGCGACTGAGATCAGAAGTCGCCGTGGCCGTGGCCCGCGTGACCGCCGCCGCCCGCCGGAGCCTTGTCCTCCTTGGGCTTCTCGGCGACGAGCGCCTCGGTGGTCAGCATGAGGGCCGCGACCGACGCGCTGTTCTGGAGGGCGGTGCGCACGACCTTCGCCGGATCGATCACGCCCATCTCGAGCATGTCGCCGTACTTGTCCGTGGCGGCGTTGTAGCCGAAGTTGCCCTTGTTCTCCTTGATCTTGTTGACGACGATCGAGCCCTCGCCACCGCAGTTCTGGACGATCTGACGGATGGGCTCCTCGATCGCGCGACGCACGATCTTCACGCCGAACATCTGCTCGTCGTCGAGCTTGAGCGCGTCGAGCGCCGACTGCGCGCGGATGAACGCGACGCCGCCGCCGGGGACGATGCCCTCTTCGACCGCCGCGCGGGTCGCGTTGAGCGCGTCCTCGACACGGGCCTTCTTCTCCTTCATCTCGGTCTCGGTGGCCGCGCCGACCTTGACCACGGCGACGCCGCCGGCGAGCTTGGCGAGGCGCTCCTGGAGCTTCTCGCGGTCGTAG
>JAEUKC010000389.1:0-15847 GCA_016794445.1 Myxococcales bacterium | reverse complement strand
AGTGCTCGTGTGTCGGCAAGGGCGCGAGCGGCGTCTGTGCGAGCCAGTGCACGCTCGGCGCAGGGGATTGCGGCGCAGGCTTCACGTGCGACCCGCTCTTCCCGACGCCCACGGGGTGGCCCGCGTGGCCCGCCGGCGTCGGCGGCCGCTGCCTCCGGGACTGCACGGTCGACGGCGACTGCCTCCCCGGCCTCGTCTGCGACCAGACCGCTGGCGTGCCGAAGCGCACCTGCCGCCCGAAGTAGGAGGAGCTCCGAAGGGGCAGGCCCACCGCCGACGCCCCCGCGCGCGAGGCTCAGTCGAGGCTCAGTGCGAGGCCGAGTGCGCCGCCGAAGCCGAGGCCGAGGCCGCCGCGCTCGCCGCGACCGCGTCGATCATCTTCTTCTGACAGTCCTCGAGCTTCTTGGTCGAGGCCTCGAGCTTCTTCTTCTCGTCCTCGGTCGGCTCGGTCGAGGGGTTCTTCTGCTTCTGGATCGCGTCGTTGATCTTCTCGACGCAGTCGAGGGTCTTGCACTCGCACATCTTGCCCACGTTCTCGTCGAAGCTCTTGATGAAGGCGGCGCGCTCGGCGGCTTCCTTCTCGGCCTTCTCGTCCTTCTTCGGGGCCTCCTTCTTCTCCTCGGGCTTGGAGCAGCCCGCGGCGAACGGCGCGGCGACGGCGGACGACAGCACGACGAGCAAGGTGGCCCAGGTGTTCGACATTCGCAGCTTCCTCCCGGTGCGCGGTCCGACCGCGACACGCGGCGGCGATCCTACGCACCTCGCGGGCTACCTGTCATGCGGCGCGAGCGTGAAGCCGACGTGTACGAGGCCGGGCCAGACGACCTCCCGCATCGCGGCCTCCACCGCCGCCACGATCACGTCCCGCGATGGGACGCCGTGGGCCGAGAGGTCCTTCGGCGGCGGTGGCGCGAAGGAGCGCGACCACTCCTGTACGTAGCCCCGCACGAGCTTCGGCAACCAGGGCGCGAGCGCCCGCTTGTGCTCCACCTTCGCCGCCGCGAGGTGCGCCCAGCCGATGCGCGCGTGGTCGATCTCGTCCGAGAGGAGCTCGCGGAGCGCCGCCCGTACGAGCGGCACCTCCGCGCGGCCGAGGCACGCCTCGAGGAACGCGCTGGCCGCGGTCTCGTTCAGGGCGCACTGTCCGATGACGTGCAGCGAGTGGCGGAGCTCCGGCGCCGCGCCCTCGTGGAGGGGCACCGTCAGCGTGAGCTCCGCGGGCGCCGGCAGCTCGCGCCCTGCATAGCGCGAGGCGACGACGCGACAGATCTCGGCGTGCCGGTGCTCGTCGTCGATGGCCCGCGTGGCGAGCTCCACGAGCGGCGTGGGCTCCTGGCGCGCGACGAGGGCGTCGCGGATGACCAGGAACGAGTCGCCCGCGCGACGCTCGGCGGCGGAACGGCCGAGCCACGCCTGCACGACGAGGGCGCGGTCGTCGTCGGACAGCGGGGCGCCGATGGGACCGTCCGGCAGGGGTCGGGCCGTCAGGCGACCGTGCCAGCGACCCTCGCTCATGCGTCGGGGGGAGGCGGGGGGGAGATGCCGGGGAAGGTGTCCGCGCCGATGTCGGCCGGAGATATGCCCGGGAAAGTGTCGCCGGCGCCGGTGTCCTTCGGGCCGATGTCGAAGCCCGAGGTGTCGACGGCGATCGTGGGAAACGTGTCCGTGCCGACCTCGGCGGGGGAGATCCCAGGGAAGGTGTCGGCCGTGTCGAGGGTACTGTCGACCTTGCCGTCCCCCAGCGCATCCCCCGCGCTGTCCACGGCCGCGTCGCCGCTCGGCTCCGTCGTGGACGCTCCGCAGGAGACGGCGAGCGCGCTGCCCACCATGACGATCGCGTGAAATAGTCGGGTAGAAGCCAAGATATCGGGAGACTACCCCTTAGAAACCGACCGCGCGAGGCCGTAGGATCTCCGTTCAGGGAGGTCGTCTTGATCGCTTCGTCGCTCCGCCTCGGTTCCTTTGCCTTCGCGCTCGCGCTGCTGGCCGGCTGCAGCGGCACCCCGACCCCGGGAGATCTCGGCGGTCCCGACGCCGACGACGACGGCGCCATCGACAGCGGCGACCCGAGCGACGGCTTCGGCGCCGAGTTCCTCGACGACACGGGCACCCCCGACACGGGCTCGGAGACCCCCGACACCGGCCCCGCGTGTGGCAATGGCGTGCTCGAGAGCGGCGAGGTCTGCGACGACGGCAACACCAAGCCCGGCGACGGGTGTGGTGGCACGTGCGAGCTCGAGCCCAACTACGAGTGCAAGGACCCGGGCAAGCCCTGCACGAGCACCGTCGTGTGCGGCGACGGCAAGGTCACCGGCGCCGAGATCTGCGACGACGGCAACACCAAGGACGGCGACGGCTGCAAGGGCGACTGCACCGGCCTCGAGCCCGACTACACCTGCCCTGATCCCGGCAAGTCGTGCGTGTCGTCGGTCGTGTGCGGCGACGGACGCATCGGCACCGGCGAGGCGTGCGACGACGGCAACACCAAGGACGGCGACGGGTGCAGCACCGACTGCAAGACCATCGAGAAGGACTTCCTCTGTCCCACGCCGGGCGAGCTGTGCGTGAAGGCGATCGTCTGCGGCGACGGCAAGCTCGGTGTCGGTGAGGCGTGCGACGACGGCAACACCAAGGGTGGCGACGGCTGCAGCGCCGACTGCAAGGCCATCGAGACCGACTGGGCGTGTCCGACCGCGGGCTCGCCGTGCGTCACCACCATCAAGTGCGGCGACGGGAAGATCTCGGGCCCGGAGACCTGCGACGACGGCAACACCAAGGCCGGCGACGGGTGCTCCGATCTCTGCAAGCTCGAGGCGGGGTGGACGTGCCCCGCGCCCGGCGTTCTCTGCGCGCCCGCCAAGTGCGGCGACGGGCTCAAGGTCGGCAAGGAGGCGTGCGACGACGGCAACCCCACCCCCGGCGACGGCTGCTCCGCCACCTGCACCCTCGAGCCCGGGTGGAAGTGCCCGACGCCGGGCGCTTCTTGCAGCAAGACCACCTGCGGCGACGGCAAGCCGGAGGGCACCGAGCAGTGCGACGACGGCAACCTCTGGCCGGGCGACGGCTGCAGCCCGACCTGCACCAAGGAGCCGACCTGCCCCGCCCCGGGTGGGTGCACCTCGGCGTGCGGTGACGGCATGCGGTTCGGCGCGGAGGAGTGCGACGACGGCAACACCACCGACGGCGACGGCTGCTCGTCCGCGTGCAAGACCGAGGCGGGCTACAAGTGCGTCGACACCGTCGGCACTCCGCCGGCCACGCTCGTGCTGCCGGTGATCTTCCGCGACGTGAACGCCTCGCACGTCGACTTCGAGGAGAGCGGCTACACCACGTCGGAGCGCGATCTCACGCTGCCGGTCCTCGCGAGCGACGGCAAGCCCGCGTACAACACCGCGCGCAGCCCGGTCTCCAACAGCGTCAAGTCGAAGGCCTCGTTCGACACCTGGTACCACGACACGCCGGGCACGAATTTCCCCGTCGGCGACACCATCACCCTCGCCAAGCAGCCGGACGGCTCGTACCTGTTCGACAAGACCGCGAACTTCTTCCCGCTCGACGGCAAGGCGTTCAACGAGGTCTCGCTCGGGCACAACTTCCACTTCACGACCGAGGCCCGCTACTGGTTCGACTTCAACGGCGGCGAGGTGCTCGACTTCTGCGGCGACGACGACGTGTGGGTGTTCGTCGACCGCCAGCTCACCCTCGATCTCGGCGGCCTCCACCCGCGCGAGTGCGGCAGCTTCACGCTCGGCGCCGACGGCAAGGCCACGGTGACCCAGGCGCTCACGTCGACCTACGTGCGCGACCTCAAGCTCGTGAAGGGCAAGATCTACGAGATCGCGATCTTCCACGCCGAGCGCCACACCACCGAGTCCAACTTCAAGCTCACGCTGCGCGGGTTCAACCCGCCGAAGTCGGTGTGCACGAGCATCTGCGGCGACGCGATCGTCACCCCCGACGAGCAGTGCGACGACGGGGTCAACGACGGCAGCTACGGCAAGTGCGCGCCCGGCTGCAAGCTCGGCCCGCGCTGCGGCGACAAGGTCGTGCAGACCCCGCCGGAGACCTGCGACGACGGCGTCAACATGTCCACCTACGGGCCGACCGGCTGCGCCCCGAGCTGCAAGAAGCCGCCGTTCTGCGGCGACGGCAAGGTCGACGCCACCTTCGGCGAGATCTGCGACGACGGAGCGCTCTCCGGCGACTACGGCAAGTGCGCGCCCGGCTGCAAGCCCGGACCGCGCTGCGGCGACGGCGTCCTCCAGAAGGACAAGGGCGAGGTCTGCGACGACGGGAAGAACGACGGCACCTACGGCACCTGCGGCCCGGGCTGCCTGCCGGGCCCCCGCTGCGGCGACGGCGTCGTCCAGAAGGACAAGGGCGAGGTCTGCGACGACGGCGTCAACGACGGCGCCTACGGCAAGTGCGCGCCGGGCTGCAAGCTCGGCCCCCGCTGCGGTGACGGCGTGGTGCAGGCCGACAAGGGCGAGCTCTGCGACGACGGCGTCAACGACGGCAGCTACGGCAAGTGCGCCCCTGGCTGCAAGCCGGGCCCGCGCTGCGGCGACGGCGTGGTGCAGACGGCCAACGGCGAGATCTGCGACGACGGCGTCAACGACGGCAGCTATGGCAAGTGCGCGCCGGGGTGCAAGCTCGGCCCGCGCTGCGGCGACGGCATCGTCCAGGCCGACAAGGGCGAGGCCTGCGACGACGGCAACTCCGTCAGCGGCGACGGCTGCTCCTCGACCTGCAAGAAAGAGGGCCCGAAGTAGCGGACCGTGCGGGGGTGACCGCTTGCAGCGCGCTTAGCCGCGCTGCGCGCTCGCCCGTATCGTGGGGCTTCCTGACCCAGCGTCACTCGGAGGTCCCATGCGCCGTGTTCTACCGTTCCTCTTGTTCTCGTCGCTCTGCTTCGCCGCCTGCGACAAGAAGGAGGAGAAGAAGGACGACAAGAAGGAAGAGTCCAAGAAGGACGACAAGAAGGACGAGAAGGAAGAGAAGAAGGAAGAAGGCATCACCTTCAAGGGCAAGGCGCCCGCCGTCGGCGACAAGTTCGACGAGAAGAAGGCGAGCGACATGAAGATGACGATCACCATCGAGGTCGGCGCCAAGAAGACCTCGGAGTTCACCGAGGTGGAGAACTCGCACAAGACGGTCGAGGCGCTCGCGGTGGACGGCAAGGCCATCACCAAGGCCAAGATCACCTACAGCGAGTACAAGAAGATCGAGACCGAGGACGGCAAGGAGAAGAAGAAGCCGCCGAGCCCGCTCGGGGGCAAGACCTTCCTGTTCGAGCTCAAGGACGGCAAGGTGCTCGTGACGGACGAGAAGGGCGGCAAGCTCCCGAAGGACGAGGAGACCAAGGTCCTCGCCAAGAACCGTCACTTCGGAAAGCCCGATCCCTTCCTCGAGGGCATGCCGGACAAGCCGCTCAAGCCGGGTGACAAGGTCGACAGCATGGTCAAGGCGCTGGAACAGTACTTCAAGGACGACGACGACAGCGCCAAGGATCCGCCCGAGATCAAGGACGTGAAGGTGAAGCTCGACTCCATCGAGAAGGACGGCAAGGATCAGATCGGCGTGTTCAGCGTCGAGATGACCATGGCGAGTCCCAAGGACAACAAGTCGCCGGTCGACCTGAAGATCCCGCTCAAGGGCAAGGTGAAGGTGCGCGCCAAGGACGGCTTCACCACCTCGATCGACCTCGAGGGACCGGTGACGATGGAGAGCAACGACGCCAAGTTCAAGATGTCCGGCAAGGGCAAGGCCCACATGAACATCACGCAGACGAAGTGAGCGCCCTTCTTGCCAGAGCGGCCGCCCATGGAGGCGGCCGCCGCTCTCTGCGTTCGCCTTCGGCTCACTCCGTTCGCTAGTACACGAGCAGCGTCTCGAAGCGGAGGCTCGCGCCGAACAGCACGTCGCTGCAATCGGCGCGGGCGCCGCAGGGGCGCACGTCGGGCAGGCCGATCGCCTGCGCCCCGGCGGTGAGCCCGAGCCCGGCGAGGCCCCCCGGCACCCTGGTGAGGTGCACGAAGCCGCCCTCGAGCGCCATGCGGAACCCGTAGGCCTGGTAGTCGGGCCCCGCGACCTCGCCGCCGGAGCCGAACAGGAAGGCGCCGCTCGAGAAGCGGACCAGCGGCTTGATCGGGGAGGCGCTCGTGAGCGGCAGGTACGAGACGGCGACCTCGGCCGCGAGCCCGGTCGGGAACACCGGCACGATGCCGCCCAGGATCGAGAGCCGCGTCGTCAGCAGGAAGCTCTCGCCGATGCGGATGCCCCATCCGACCTGCAGCTCGGGGGAGAGCCGCGCGAGCAGCGGCGGCCGCACCTTCGCGTGGCCGAACGCCCCGTTGGCGGCGCCCCCGACCGAGAGGGTGAGGACCCTCCCCGGCAGCGGCTCTGGGCGTGAGAGGCCTTCCGAGGCCGGCGCGGAGCCCTCGAGGGTGATCCCCGCGAGCAGCACGGCGAGAGCAGCGAGCGCCATCCAGGGACGCTAGGACACGAGGCCGAAGCGCGCGAGCAGCGGCAGGCGAGGCAGGCGCGCCTGGACCCAGGCGACCACGGCGGCGAGCGGATCGCGCGCAGGTTCCGCGACCTTCGGCGCGTCGAGGGCGTCGAGGTGCCGCCGCACGATCTCCTCCATCACGGCGCTGGAGTCGCGCCCCGTCTCCTTGCAGTGCTGGGCGAGGCGCTCGGCGAGCGCGGTCGGCAGCGACAGCGAGAGCATGCGGAAGCCCGCGCGGCCACCGTGCACGAAGGCGTCGGCGTCGGTGCCGACGCTGGTCTCACTCTGCGGCGACGACGACGGCTTGCGAATCGAGACCGTCACTTGCTTCTTGGCCATGGGCGAACCTCAGTACTTCGGTGAGCAGGGCGTTGATTTCCTTGGCCGCCGGGTCGCGCGGCGCGAACTCGGCGACGCCCATCCCGGCGGCGAGCGCCTCCTGGTAGGCGATGCGGTAGCCGAGCTCGGTCGCGAGCAGCGGCAGACCCGAGGACGCGAGGACCGTGCGCGCGCCCTTGCCGAGCGCGGTGCGTCCTTGCTTGCGGGTGACGAGCAGGCAGGCCGAGAGCTCGGGGCGGAGCGCGCGCGCCTCCTCGATCATCTCGAGGGTGGAGGCCAGCGCCCACGCGTCGGCGGCGGAGGGGCCGCACGGCACGACGGCGAGATCGGCGATCATGAGCGCGGAGCGCTGCACTTCGCCGTGGCGCGGGGGCGCGTCGATGACCACGAGGTCGTAGTCGGCGGCGAGCCCCGGCAGCTGCCCCGGGCGATGCATGTTGGCGCCCATGGCCACCACGGTCGGCGTGCGCCGGCCGCTCTCGGCGGCCACGTCGCCCCAGGTCCGTGCGGTGCCCTGTGGATCGGCGTCGACGAGCAGCACGCGCAGGCCGCGCGCGAACGCCGCCGAAGCGAGCCCGATGGCGGTCGTGGACTTGCCGACCCCGCCCTTCTGTCCGGTGAGCGCGACGATCATGGGCGGCATCGAACACAGGGCCTGACTTCGGGCCAAGAAATCCACCGCACGGACCCGCAGGCCCGGATCTCGCCTCGACGGCCGTGCGCCATCGCGCAAGTGTCCCGGGACCATGGCCTCGTCCTTCGTTCCGATGTCCAAGAAGATCCGTCGCGAAGACGCCCTCGACTACCACTCCACGGGACGCCCCGGGAAGATCGAGGTGGTCCCCACCAAGCCGACGGCCACCTCCCGCGATCTCTCGCTCGCCTACACGCCCGGCGTGGCCGAGCCCTGCCTCGAGATCGCCAAGGATCCCGACCTCTCCTACAAGTACACGGCGCGCGGCAACCTGGTCGCGGTCATCTCCAACGGCACCGCGGTGCTCGGCCTCGGCGACATCGGCGCGCTCGCCGGCAAGCCGGTCATGGAGGGCAAGGGCGTCCTCTTCAAGCGCTTCGCCGACATCGACGTGTTCGACATCGAGGTCGACGCCAAGGAGATCGACACGTTCTGCACCGTGGTCAAGGCGCTCGAGCCCACCTTCGGCGGCATCAACCTCGAGGACATCAAGGCCCCCGAGTGCTTCATCATCGAGGAGCGTCTCAAGAAGGAGATGCAGATCCCGGTGTTCCACGACGACCAGCACGGCACCGCCATCATCAGCGGCGCGGCCCTGCTCAACGCGGTGGAGCTCGCCGGCAAGAAGCTCGCGGACGTCCGCGTCGTCGTGTCCGGCGCCGGCGCCTCCGCGCTCGCCTGCACCAACTTCTGGGTGAGCCTCGGCGTGCGCGTCGAGAACGTGCTGATCTGCGACACCAAGGGCGTGCTGCACACTGGCCGCACCGACGCCATCAACCAGTGGAAGAAGCCGTACGTGCGCGAGACGCCGCTGCGCACGCTCGCCGAGGCCCTCGTCGACGCCGACGTGTTCCTCGGCGCCTCGGTCAAGGGCGTGGTCGACGGCGAGATGCTCAAGAAGATGGCGCCCCGCCCGATCATCTTCGCGCTCGCCAACCCCGATCCGGAGATCAGCTACCACGAGGCCAAGGCCGCCCGGCCCGACGCCATCGTCGCGACCGGTCGCAGCGACTACCCGAACCAGGTCAACAACGTCCTCGGTTTCCCGTTCATCTTCCGCGGCGCGCTCGACGTCCGCGCGCGCAGCATCAACGAGGAGATGAAGCTCGCCGCCGCCAAGGCGCTCGCGGCGCTGGCCCGCGAGGACGTGCCCGAGTCGGTCTCCCGCGCCTACGGCGGCGACCGGTTCACGCTCGGCCCGGACTACATCATCCCGAAGCCGTTCGACCCGCGCGTGCTCACCTGGGTCGCGCCGGCCGTCGCGCGCGCCGCCATCGAGAGCGGGGTGGCGCGGCTGCCACTCGACCTCGACGAGTACCGCGATCGCCTGCAGGACCGCCTGTCGCGCCGGCACCAGGTGATGGGCACGGTGTTCGCCAAGGCCAAGAAGAAGCTCGTGCGCATCGTGCTCGACGACGGGAGCCACCCCCGCGTGCTGCAGGCCGCCCACATCCTGCAGGACGAGGGCATCTGCAAGCCGGTGCTGCTCGGGCCGCGCGCCGCGATCGAGAAGGCCATCGCCGACGGCCGCCTGAAGGACGAACTCGGTGGGGTCGAGATCCTCGACCCGTCCGAGGGCGACCGGCGCGAGCGCTACGCCGAGGCGTACTGGAAGCTCCGCCAGCGCAACGGCGTCGACCGCGAGAACGCGGTCCAGCGCCTACAGCGGCGCGGCTACTTCAGCGCGATGATGCTCGCGCTCGGCGAGGTCGACGGCGTGGTCACGGGCCTCACCCGCGCCTACCCGGAGGCGGTGCGCCCGGCGCTCGAGATCATCCGCGCGCGCAAGGGGCGTCGTGTCGGCGGCGTGTACATCGTGGTCACGCGCGACGACTTCAAGTTCTTCGCCGACTGCACCATGAACCCGGAGCCGGAGTCCGAGCAGCTCGCCGAGATCGCCCTCGCGACGGCCGACCTCGCGCGCCAGTTCGAGGTGCAGCCCCGCGTCGCGTTCCTCAGCTACTCGAGCTTCGGCGACGCCAACGGCGGCAAGAGCCCCGCCCGCGTGCGCCGCGCGGTCGAGCTCGCCAAGAAGGCGCGACCCGAGCTGCAGATCGACGGCGAGATGCAGGTCGACGTGGCGCTCGTCGCCGAGGAGCGCGAGGAGCGCTACCCGTTCACGACGCTCGAGGCCGACGCCAACGTGCTCGTGTTCCCGAGCCTCGACGCGGCGAACATCGCCTACAAGCTGCTCTGGCGGTTCGGTGGCGCCGAGGTCATCGGCCCCATCCTGCTCGGCCTCGACAAGCCGATCAACGTGCTCCAGGAGAGCGCCGGCGTGCAGGAGATCGTCAACCTCGCGGCCATCACCGCGCTCCGCGCCCAGGGTGGCGACTTCGTCTACTGACCGGGTGGACGAGACAGCAGCGCTCCGCTCACGCGCGTGGATCCCGGGGCAGCACCGGCCACCGCTGCTCGAAGCGCGGATCGAGGCCGAACCCGAGCGCGTCGCGGTGCACGCGCAGCTCCCACCGGACGCGCAGGTAGTGCTCGCGCGCCGCGCCGTAGGCCGCGAGCGTCTGCTCGTCGCGCACGCTCGGGGCGAGGGCGTGACAGGCGGCGAGCGCGTCCTCCACCTTGTTCTCCGCGCGCCCGAGGGCGACGGCCATCTCCTGCACGATCTCGCGCTCGACCGCGGCGAGCTGCTTCTCGGGGGCCGTCGTGAGGCCCGCCTTGCGACCGAGCTTCGCGCGGACCGCGTCCTCGTACGGCCCCTCCGCGTCGTCGGGGCGCTCGAGCAGGTGGCGCAGCCGCTGGTTCACTCTGCCACCATGTTGACCTGGTCAGCGAGGGCCGACCACGCGGTTGCGCCCGCCGCTCTTGGCCGCGTAGAGGCGCTCGTCCGCCAGGGTCATCAGCTGGTCGGCCGCTAGCTCGGGCGTCGTGAGGTTGCGCAGCTCGTCGAACGAGGCGACGCCGAGGCTCGAGGTGATGGGGATGGTGTGGGTCTTCCAGGGGATGACCAGCGCCTCGAGGGTCTCGCGCAGCCGCTCGGCGAGGGTGAGGGCGGTCGCACGGTCGACGCCGCGCACGAGGACGACGAACTCCTCGCCGCCGATGCGCGCGAAGACGACGTCGGGGCGCAGCTTCTTGGTGATCGCCGCGACGAGCGACTGCAGCACGGCGTCGCCCGCCGGGTGCCCCCAGGTGTCGTTGATCTTCTTGAAGTGGTCGACGTCGAGCATGATCATCGCGAGCGCGACCGGGCCGCCCTGGGCGGAGGTCGCCATCGCGGCGGCGAGCTCCTTGACGAAGCGGTCCTGGAAGAACTGCCGGTTGTAGGCCCCGGTGAGCGCGTCGCGGACGGCGCTCTCGTAGAGCTGCTTCTGGAGCTTGGCCTCGCGCTCGTCGAGCAGGTCGAAGCGCAGGATCACCTCGGTACCCACCTGGATGCGGTCGCCGTCCATCAGGCGACGGAAGCGGACGCGCACGTCCTCCTTGCCGTCCTGCTGCACGAAGGTGCCGTTGCGGCTGCCGAGATCCTCGAGCACGCACTCGTCGCCCTGCTTGACGATGCGCGCGTGCTTGCGGCTCACGCCGTCGCTGTCGATGACCACCGTGGCCTCGCGCCCGCGCCCGAGGATGGTCTCCTCGCGATCGAGCGGGTAGGTCTCGCCGGCGCGGGGCCCCGCGATGGCGGTGAGGTAGGGCGAGCGCGGCACGACGACGGGCACGTGCGAGCCGCTCTCGGCGACGACCAGGATCGCGGTGCGGGTCTGCTCGAAGTCCTCGGGCTCCACGGGGACCGGGTCCTTCGTGGCGGCACCACCATGGGGCGCCCCTCCATGCGCCGATCGCTTCGGGACCTCGGACATCCAGCCCCGAAAAGATACGTCAAGAACGCCGCCGCCCCAACTCCCAAGGGTGATTTGGCGTCGGCACCTATCCGGCGGGGCCACGGACCCGCTACAAGCCTCGAAAACCCGGCCCGGAGCCCCCCATGTCCCGCAACGTCCACGAGAACATCCTCGGCGCCATCGGCAACACCCCCCTGGTCCGCCTCCACCGCATCACGCGGGACATCAAGGCCAAGGTCTACGCCAAGGTCGAGACCTTCAACCCCGGGCACAGCATCAAGGACCGCATGGCGCTCCGGATGATCGAGGACGCCGAGCGCAGCGGCGCGCTGAAGCCTGGCGGGACGATCATCGAGGGCACGAGCGGCAACACCGGCATGGGCCTCGCGATGGCCGCCATCGTGAAGGGCTACAAGTGCATCTTCACCACCACCGACAAGCAGTCGCCCGAGAAGGTCGACGCGCTGCGGGCGTTCGGCGCCGAGGTCATCGTCTGCCCGACCGACGTCGACCCGGAGGACCCGCGCTCCTACTACTCGGTCAGCTCGCGCCTGGTGAACGAGACCCCCAACGCCTGGAAGGCGAACCAGTACGACAACCTCAGCAACTCGCAGGCCCACTACGAGAGCACCGGGCCCGAGATCTGGGAGCAGACCGAGGGCAAGATCGACCATCTGATCGCCGGCGTGGGCACCGGCGGCACCATCTGCGGCACCGGGCGCTACCTCAAGGAGAAGAAGCCCGGGATCCAGGTGTTCGGCATCGACACCTACGGCTCCGTCTTCAAGAAGTACAAGGAGACCGGGGTCTTCGACAAACACGAGATCTACCCCTATGTCACCGAGGGCATCGGCGAAGATTTCCTCCCCCAGAACGTGGATTTCACGGTCATCGATCACTTCGAGAAGGTCACCGACCGCGACGCCGCCATCTACACCCGCGAGATCGTCAAGCAGGAGGGCATCTGGGTGGGCTACTCGGCGGGCTCCGCCATCGCCGGCATGCTCCAGCAGAGGGACCGCTTCCGCGAGGGCGAGACCGCGGTCGTGATCTTCCACGACCACGGCACCCGCTACGTCGGCAAGATGTTCAACCCCGACTGGATGCGCACGATGGGCTACGAGCCCCTCCCTGGCGCCACCGCGCGCGACCTCGTGAAGAACAAGAAGGTCGCCGACGTGGTGGGCGTGCAGGAGACCGACACGGTCGAGCAGGCCGTCCTGCGCATGAGCGCCCACGATTTCAGCCAGATCGCGGTGCTGCGCGAGCAGCGCATCGTCGGCTCCCTGAGCGAGACCCACGTCTACGCGGCGATGGTGAAGGACCCGGCCATCCGCAAGGAGTCGGTGCGCTCGATCATGCAGAAGCCTTTCCGCTACGTGGACATCGAGACCCCGATCTCGCTCTTGGCCCCGATGATCACGCCGCAGCACCCGGCCGTGCTGGTCCGCGACTTCCCCGCGGACAAGACCTACATCCTCACCGGCTACGACGTGCTCGCCGCGCTCTGAGGGGTTGCCGAGTCGGTCCGTTCGGACTAAGCGAAGAACAAGGTCACGAGCGCCAGCGACAAGCCCCGGCTTGCTGGCCGACAACCCTCCTCCAGCCCCATCGCAAGGTGGGCTGGGCCGCGGCGGGGTGTCCCGGGTGAGGACCTGGCCGGTCGCATGTGCGGTCGGCAAGCGCGGCTCCGCACCGTCACTTGCGCCAGGAATCGGGCGTACGGGCCTGCGGGGTCTTCTCGACTCCGAGGTGCTCCATGGACTCCCTTCTGCCGATCGTCGGCTCCGATCTCGTCGTCCCGCTCGTCTCCGGTGGCTCCGCTCGCTACGTGAACCTCGACTACGCGGCGAGCGCGCCCTGCCTCGCGGCGGTGGCCGACGCGCTCGCGACCGCCCTGCCCTGGTACAGCAGCGTGCACCGCGGCGCGGGCTTCGCCTCCGCGGTGACCACGGCCGCCTACGCCGAGGCGCGCGAGACGGTGCGCGCCTTCGTCGGGGCGCGGCCCGACGACACGCTGGTCTTCACGCGCAACACGACCGACGCGCTGAACCTGCTCGCGGCCTGCCTGCCCGGAGACACCACCGTGATCAGCTTCGCCTCGGAGCACCACGCGAACCTCCTGCCCTGGCAGCGCGGGCGCCACGTGTGCTTGCCGGTGCCGCGCAGCATCGAGGAGGCGCTCTCGCAGGTCGAGGCCGCTCTCGCGGCGGTCACCACCGCGCACGCGCTCGTGGCCGTGACCGGCGCGAGCAACGTGACCGGCGAGCTGTGGCCCGTCGCAGAGCTCGCGCGGATCGCCCACCAACACGGCGCACGGCTCGTGGTCGACGCCGCGCAGCTCGCGCCCCACCGCGCGATCGACCTGACGGCGCTCGGCGCGGACTACCTCGCGTTCTCGGGGCACAAGCTGTACGCGCCGTTCGGCGGCGGCGTGTTTGTGGGACGCGCCGACTGGCTCGACGCCGCGGAGCCCTGGCTCGCCGGCGGCGGCGCGGTGCGGCGCGTGACGGTCGAGCACACCGAGTGGGCGCTCGGCGCCGCGCGCCACGAGGGGGGTACGCCGAACGTGCTCGGCGCGGTGACGCTCGCGGCGGCCTGCAAGGCGCTCTCCGCCATCGGCCTCGAGGCGGTCGAGGCGCACGAGCGCGCGCTGGTCGAGCGGCTGCTCGCGGGTCTCCACGCGCTGCCCGGCGTGCGGGTGCTCTCGCTGTTCGGCGCGGACAGCCCGCGCATCGGCGTGGTGGCGTTCGTGGTCGACGGTTGGGACCACGGGCGCCTCGCCGCGGCGCTGAGCGCGGAGCACGGCATCGGCGTGCGCGACGGCGCGTTCTGCGCGCACCCGCTGGTGGAGGCGCTGCTCTCTCCGGCGACCACCGGACGCACCGGCGCCGTGCGCGCGAGCCTCGGCGTCGGGAGCTCGGCGGCCGACGTCGATCGACTGGTCGGGGCGCTCGGCACGCTGCTGCGCGAGGGGCCGCGCGTGCGCTACGAGGTGGACGCGGGGCGCGTCGTTCCGGCGAGCGACGCGCGACCGCTGCCGGCGTTCGTAGGCCGGGCGGTGCGGAGGCCCGTCGACACTTGCCAGTCACTGGTGTGAGCGCCGTCAGGCAAACCCGCAGGCGTCTGCGGCTGGACACGCAGACGTCTGCGGCTGGACACGCAGACGTCTGCGGGTCTGCGCCGACGAGGACGTGTGGCTCAGCCAGAAGATGATGGCCCAGCTCTACGACGTCGACGCACGCACCATCAACTACCACCTCGAGAAGATCTTCTCCGACGCCGAGCTGCTCTCCGACTTCTGGGTCGGGGGCGTGGGCTGACCACGACGCTCTCCGCGCGCCGCTTGGAGCGCCTGTGCGTTCACCTGCGCCCGTGAACGCAACGTCGAAGCTACCACCGGTCTCGACCCGCGGCGCAGGCGCCTAGAGTGGCAGCGGCTCACCCGGCCGACGACGCTCGAATCGGGGAGCGTCACCGCCGGGACTGCCCCAGGTGACCCGCGCCGCAAGGGCCAGCGTCGCCGGCACACCCGCGTAGAGGGTCACGAGTTGCACCTGGCCGGCGAACGTCGCCTCGAGCGCGAGGAGTCCTCCCACGAGGGCGAAGCCGACGCCGAGGACGACCGCACCGAGACCGTACGTCGGCCGAGCCGCGCGCTCGAGCGCGGTGGCACACGACGCGCACCAGACCCTGCCGTTCACCAGGTGGACCGCGCAGTCGTCGCACAGCGAGAAGGTGCACTTGCCACAGGCGACGATCGCGGCGCGGCCGTCGTTCGTGCACGGCGGGAGGCCAGGGCGCGTCACGCGGCGGAGGTTGCCACGAGCCCGCGACGCGTTGAAGTGGTGTTGCGCTCGCGCCGAGCGCCCTCAGCCGCGGGCACGCTGGATCTCGGCGAGCGCTCGCAACGCCGCCTCCTCGCGCGCGAGGGCCGCGTGCTCTCGGTCGATCGCCGCCCGCTCCGCGGCCCGCGCCACCTGCTCCCCCGCCCGCGCCGCCTGCTCGGCGGCCCTTGCTACCTGCTCCGCCGCCCGCGCCGCGTGGGCGCTCGCTTCGTCGCGCGTGAGCCAAGGGCCGAGACCGGCGGAGTCGTCGCAGAGGCGTGGAACGCCCTCGACCATGACCATGAAGGCGTCGAGCACCGAGGAGCGGAACGGCCCTGGACCCGCGTGGGTGCGCACGAGCGTTCCGGCTTCGTCGCGCGCCCAGCGCTGGATGAGGAAGGGCCCGCCATGCGTGCGCGGGCCGGCGAGGATGGGGTCGAGCACCCACAGCTCGGTGACACCGGTGGCGGCATGGCGCGCTGGCGCCTCTCGGTAGTCCTTGTTCGGGTGCGACGTGCTGACGACCTCGATCGAGAGCAGAGGAGCACCGTGTTCGAAGGTGGCGACGCTCGTCAGCGCGCGGCGCTCGCGAGGTGCCGGCGAGACCACGCACACGTCCGGGTCGATGCCGATGCGGCGATCGGTGGGGTCGATGCGCACCGCGATGTTGCGGTAGACCTCG
>JAEUKC010000346.1:0-3540 GCA_016794445.1 Myxococcales bacterium | reverse complement strand
CGACGCGATCGCGATGGTGGTGATCGGCGGCACGCCGCTGCGCGGGGGCAAGGGCGGCGTGGGCCTCACGCTGATCGGCGCGCTGACCATCGGGTACCTGCAGAAGGTGCTGTCGCTGAACGCGTTCGCGCTCGAGACGCGGCTGATGCTGACGGGCGCGATCATCCTCGGCGCGGTGCTGTTCCAGCGCGGGCGGGCGGCCTGACACGGTGGGACCGATCTGGCATGTTCGTCCGATGAGGGCCTTCGCCGGGTGGGTCGTCTGCGCGCTCGGGTGCGGCACCACGAGTCCCTTGCCTGCCGACAGCGGCGACGCCCGCGACGACGTGGGCGACGTCCTCGGAGACGTCGTGGGCGACGCCGACGGAGACGCCGCCGAGAGCGGCGACGACGACGGCGCGTGCGCGACCGGCTTGGGCCCCGATCAGTGCCCGATCAACGCCGACGGCACCACCTGCCCCGCCGACTGCGAGGCCGTGCGCGGGGCGCTCTGGCACGAGTCCACCTTCTGCTACGGGCCCGGCACCCAGCTGGTCGCGTGCGTGAAGAAATCGGGCAGCTGGACGGTCTTCTCCACCTGCACCCTCGAGCTCGCCACCGGCCGCAAGTTCCTCACGCCGATCGCGCTGCCCTGCCCGCAGGTCCACGGCTTCGCGTCGTGCGGGGCGGGCGGCGGCTACTGCCCTCCCTGACGGCCACTCGCCGCACCGTTCTGGATGGTTTAGGCATGCGCGATGTTCCGTCGCTCGTGGCTGCTCTCGGCCAGCACGCTGTTCGTCCTCGGCGCCCTCGCCCCGCTCTCCGCCTGCAAGAAGGCCGCGTCGAGCGGGCACGCCGGCACCAAGGAAGACCCGTTCGTCATCGGCATGAGCCAGTGCAACCTGGGCGAGCCGTGGCGCGTGCAGATGAACGAGGACCTGAAGAACGCGGCCGCCAAGCACCCCGAGCTCAAGGTCGTCTTCAAGGACGCGCAGAACGACTCCCTCACCCAGCGCACCCAGGTCGAGGAGCTGGTCAACCAGGGCATCGATCTGCTCGTCATCTCGCCCAAGGAGGCCGCGCCGCTCACCAAGCCGGTGGCCGAGGCCTACAAGAAGGGCATCCCCGTGATCGTGCTCGACCGCGCGGTCGAGGGCGACCAGTTCACGACCTTCATCGGCGGCGACAACAAGAAGATCGGCCGCGAGGCGGGCAAGTGGGTCGCGAACCTGCTCGGCGCCGCGGGCGGCAACGTCGTGGAGCTCGAGGGCCTCATGACCTCGACCCCCGGTCAGGATCGCCACGCCGGGTTCCTCGAGGGCCTCGACCTCGCCAAGAACACCGGCATCAAGATCGTGTTCACCGCCGACATGCAGTGGCTCGAGCCCAACGCCCGCAAGGAGATGGCCTCGGCGCTCGCCACCAACCCCAAGATCGACGTCGTCTACGCGCACAACGACCCGGGCGCGCACGGCGCCTACCTCGCCGCCAAGGAGGCCGGGCGCGAGACCACGATCAAGTTCGTGGGCATCGACGCGTTGCCGCACGAGGGCGTGAAGTACGTGAAGGACAGCCTCCTCCACGCCACGTTCACCTACCCGACCGGCGGCGCCGAGGCGATCGACGTGGCGCTCAAGCTGCTCAAGAAGGAGCAGGTCGCGAAGAAGATCGTGCTCGGCACCAAGAGCTGGACCCGCGAGAACGTCGCCAAGGGCGGCGAAGAGATCCCGTGAACACGAAAGAGGAGCACTGACATGTCGAAGCGGATTGCGCTGTTCTGGCCGGGCGACGCGCGGGAGAAGCCCAACGAGCTCGCGCGACCGGCCATGCTCGAGGCCACCAAGCAGCTCACCACGGCGCTCCAGAAGCTCGGCAAGGAGCCGTATCTGGTCGAGGGCTTCCTCAGCAAGCCGCACGAGTCGATCGAGAAGCTCGGCCCGGTGCGCGACCCGATGATCGGCGTGTGCACCCACTGGTTCTACGGCCCGCACACGACCGACGGCGTGGTGGGCAAGGACAACCCGCTGCTCCTCGCGAGCAACTTCTCCGGGCAGTGGCCCGGCCTCGTCGGCCTGCTCAACACCGGCGCGTGCCTCGAGATGCTCGAGCGCCCGTTCTCCCGCGCCTGGACCGACGCCGCCGACATGTCGAGCGACGAGGTGTTCATGGAGCGCCTCCGCGAGTGGTGCTCGACCGGGCAGATCAAGTACCCCGAGGACGAGATCGCGGGCCACGCGCCGATCTCCGCAGACGCCGCCGCGCGCGCCCGGGGCGTCGCCGCGCAGATCCGCGACCGCCGCATCCTCACCCTGATGCTCGGCGACACCTCGATGGGCATGATCAACGGCTACTTCGGCCCGCGCCTGCTCACCCGCCACGGGTTCACCGAGCACAAGGTCGACCAGGCGTGGATCATCGACCGCGGCCGCCGCATCGACGACAAGCGCATCGACGCCGCCCTCGCCTTCGTCAAGGAGAAGGGCCTCGAGTTCCACTGGGGCAAGGACGCCCACCTCGGCACCGAGGACTTCACCGAGCAGGCCACGCGCGAGCAGCTCCGCGACTACCTCGTGGTCCTCGACCTCCTCCAGGAGTTCAAGGCCGACTGCCTCGGCTGGCAGTACCAGCTCGGCCTCATCCCGCTGCGGCCGCCGAGCGATCTGGCCGAGGGCCTCTTCAACTCCACGTGTCGCCCCGAGTCGAACGGCGACACCGTCGCCACCGCCACCGAGGCCGACCAGGGCAACGTGATGCCCATGGAGATGCTCAAGCGCCTGCTCAAGGCCAAGGGCCTCCACCAGGCGGTCATGTTCCACGACGTGCGCTGGGGCGCCGTGCACCCGAGCGATCCGAAGCGGTTCCTCTGGGTGCTGCTCAACAGCGGCTCCTGCGGCGCCTACGCGTTCAACCACGACCCGAACACGCTCCGCGGCGCGCACAGCTACCGCCAGCCGCCGGGCTACTTCCCCACGCCGGGCGGCACGCTCGCCGGCGAGAGCCTCCCGGGCGAGATCACCTGGGCGCGCGCCTACATCAAGAAGGGCGAGCTCTGGATGGACGTCGGCAAGGGCGAGGTCGTGAAGCTCCCGCCGCCGGTCCGCGACCAGTGGTGGGAGGGCACGACGCGCCAGTGGCCGTTCATGGCGGCCGACCTCGGCGTCTCGCGCGACACGCTCATGGCGCACTTCCTCTCGAACCACGTCGCGGTCGCGTACGGCGACGTGTTCGGCGAGATGGTCGCCCTCTCGCAGGAGCTCGGCTTCAAGGTGCGGGTCTGGGGCAAGAAGGCGTTCGGCGGCTGATGGCCACCGCGGCGTTCTACGTCGGGGTCGACGTCGGCACGGGCAGCGCGCGCGCGGGCGTGTTCGACGCGCGCGGCACGCTCGCGGGTGCCGCCTCCGAGCCCATCCAGACCTGGAAGCCCCAGGCCGACTTCGTCGAGCAGTCGTCCGACGACATCTGGCGCGCGTGCGGCGTCGCGGTGCAGAAGGCCCTCGCGCTCGGCGGCGTGCGCCCGGATCAGGTGCGCGGCGTGGGCTTCGACGCCACGTGCTCGCTGGT
>JAEUKC010000345.1:0-11623 GCA_016794445.1 Myxococcales bacterium | reverse complement strand
GGAGGTGCTCCGCCCCCCGCCGAGCCTGCTCGACGACGTCGGATCGCGCCCGATCGCCGTCCTGTGGGGCACGCGCGATCGCATCGTCCCGTTCGCCGAGGGCAAGCGGCTCTCGGCCGGGATGGCCGGCGCCACGTTCGTACCGTTCGAGGGGTGCGGCCACTACCTCCACCACGACGAGCCGGCCCGGTTCGTGGAGGTGGTGCGCGAGTTCCTGTCGACCCCCTGCACCCCGGCCCGGGTGTCCGACCACGACCACGGGTCACGTCGGGCGAGCACGTACGCCACGGCGTGAGGCATTCCGGTCCGCTCGTCGGCCCTCGTAGGGACTGTCTCTGCACGCCACAGAGGATTCGAACCTCTGACCTTTGGCTCCGGAGGCCGCCTCTCTGACGCCGAAAGCGATGGGAATCCGCAGCCTTCGGTGTGGTCGGACGAGCTAGGGACCGCGATCGGATTCACGGGGATTCGTGGTGATTCGTCCGGCTCCGTGGGCAATTCAGGCGAGGGCCAGGGATAGGCAGGGGCGCCAGCTCGTGTGCGTCTCTCAAGGCGCCCACCGGCGGGCGATCGTGCCCGATCCGAAGAGGTCACCATGTCCACCGTCACCAAGATCGAGATCCCCGGCCTCGGCACCGTTGTTGTTGAAGCCCGGCCCGACGCGCCCAACGCGGCCCCCGATGCGTTCAAGCCGATCCTCGGGTGGGCTTGCAGCGCTCGCACCGTGCCGGCCGATGCGGACGACATCGTCGCGGGTGTCCGTGCGCTGTTCGCCGCGGACTACACCGAAGACGGGGACATGGAGAGCTCGACCTACGCCTTGGAGAGCCTGTTTCACATCGTGTCGGCGGTCCTCTCGATTCTCGAGGCCGCTCGGTCGGTGAATGCATCAGCCGCCGTCCGTCGCGAGGCGCCGCCCTTCGACGAGACCGATCTGCGCGAGGTCGGCCAGTTGGCCTACCGGCTGGCGACCCACGGCCCGCACCTCTTGGCGGAGATCGACGGTCTCGAGTCGCGTCAGGCTGCGTTGTGGTCCGCCGCGACCGGGGAGCCCGCCGACGAGGCCGCGGAGTAGGGCCGTCACCTGTGGCGCCTCTCTCTCGAGGGACGCCGTGGGGGGCGATCCTGCCCCGCATCGGAGGTCCCATGCGATTTCTCACAAGACCACTGGCCCGCGCCGTGAACCGAGCGGCGGCGGGCATCGAGCGCCTGGAGCGCCACCTCGAGCACGTACCCGCGACCCTGGCCGCCATCGCGGAGCGGGTCGGCGCCATCGAGCACGGGGTCGGCAAGCACCTGACGCACAAGCGGAAGACCCCGAACGCTGCGACCCGTGAGGCACACATCGAGGCCGCTCGCGCCCTTGGCGGGACCTGCCCTTTCTGCGACGTGGACCTCTTCGACGAGCGCGGCGCGTTCATCGGCGAGGTGCACCACCACGACGCGGCGTCGGATGCCCGCATAGAGGCGACCATGCCGACGTGCGGCGACTGCAACCGCTCGTTCAACGCGACCCCGGCCCCGCGGGCCTTGATCGAGGCCTACCACTACAGGCGGAAGCGCATGAACGGGGCGTTGTTCTCGAGGAAACGCACGGCTGCGTGAGATGGAGGGAGGAATGATGCGGGGCACCAACGACAGGTCGGACGGCGCTGGTTGGTAGGTGAGCGAAAGTCCTAGATAGAGGGCAAGGGTTCTGCTAGCCGCCGATGAGTTGTGGCAGTTCGTTGCCTCAAGGGCGGTGAGCTAATGCGGCACCGTCAAGCGAACAGGCTTCCATTCGGGAGGCTTCAGTGGCCAGACCTATCGGACAACTCAGCGCAACATGTCAGCGTCTCGCACTCGCGTTCTCTGTCGAGACCGGCCGGATCATCACACCCAACGCGATCCTCATGGCTGCCGCGGCAAAGGCCGTCGACACGCTTGAGGCGGCCGACTTTCTCGGCCCACGCCGACGCAAGGCCACCAACCCCGGCGAAGCCGCCTGAAAAGGCGAGCGCGCCGACCGCGGGCAAAGCGATCGACGCGCCTCGTCATGGAGAACGCCATGACTTCCCGGAATTGTACGACGACCGATGCGCCCAAGCATTCGGATTCTGCGCCGACACCCCTCTCCGAACTGACCGCCGGAGCCTTGCTTGCCGCGGTTCTCGCCGCTCTCGAGACTCGCGTGGACGCCACGGTCCGCCGCGCTGTCGCCGAAGCGATGGCGCAGCACGCCACGCAGCCCAATCACGCGCTCACGCGTCGTGAGACGGCTCGGGCTCTCGGCATCTCGCTCCCCACGCTGGACCGCCTGGTCCGCGCCGGGCTGCCCCGCGAGTTCGCCGGAGCGCGCAGCCGGTTCTCGCTCGCCACCGTCCGCGCCTGGCTGGCGACGCGGGGCCGGGAAGCCGTGCCCAAGTCTCCACCTCGCACCAAGGTCGGGAGCGGTGACGACATCGACGCCGCCGGCCTGCTCGGTCGGTCCGGGCTTCGCCTTGTGGGAGGTGAGCGATGAGCCGCGTGTCTGCCCGCGCTGCCCGCCGCGAACGCGAGGCCGCCAAGGTTCTCGGCGCTCGCCGAGTCGTCCGCCAGATCGGCGAGTCGGCGCCCGATGTGACGCCCGTCACCCTGCCTTCCGGCCTCGTGCTGCAGGCTGAGGTGAAGTCGACGAAGCGCCCGCCCAAGCTGGTGCTCGACGCTCTCGAGCAGGCTCGTGCCTACCGCAGCGACGCGGTCCCGCTCGTGGTTGTCGCGCCCTTCGGCGGCGAGATGATCGCGTGCTTGCCGCTGTCGGCCTTCGCGCAGATTGCCGGCCTACAGCCCATCGTGCTGCCCGTGCAGCCGTCGCTGCCCACGGGGGTGCGGTCGTGACCGACTGGACGCAGCGGGCCTTGGCTGCCCATGGCGCTCCCGCCTACTCCGGCCGTCCTGCGGTGGCCTTCGACGTGGGGCTATCGGACACCTGGGATGAGACGCTCGTCGACTGGCGGGGCCGCGGCGGGGCCTGGCAGCGCCATGACCGCGTGTCCGCGATGTGGACCGGGCCGGGCGAGGTGCCTGCCGCTTTCGACCCCTACCGCCGGAAGTGGGTCGCGGCGGAGCGGGCGGCGCAGACCAGGGACGAGGCCGCCGACCTCGTGACCGGTCTCGTGCTCGCCTTCGACCTGCTCGAGGACGAACGACGGGAGCTCGCCCAGCGGGACGCGCAGTGGCGCGCCGAGCACCAGCACGGCGGCATGCCAGTGCTGGGGCGCGCCGAGCGGTACCTCTCCACCCTCGACCCGTCGATCGCGGGTGCGGGCGGCGCGTCCGCGCTGATGCGAGCGGCCAAGGCTTTGGTGGTTGGCTTCGGCCTCGACCACGACACCGCCTTGGCCCTGCTCGTGGCGTGGGACGCGGCGACCAGCAAGCCAGCGTGGGGCAGGCGCGAATGCGCTCGGGCCATCCGGTCCGCTCAGCGCCGGGGGGGCGATGTTGGCTACCTGCTCCGGGATCGGAGGGCGGCATGAGCGACCCCATCATGGACGCCGCCCGCGCTGCGGTTGGTGAAGCGCCCGACGTTCGCCCGATCGTCCCCGGCTTCGACCTGGTTGGGGCGAGCCAAGGGCTGTGGGCGCCGTTGGAACCGCTGGAGTTCGTGGTGGAGGGCATCGTCCCCCGCGCCTCCATCGGTTTGCTCGGCGGCTACAGCTCGTCGCTGAAGTCGTGGCTTGCCCTCGACCTGGCCCTCTCTGTCGGCGCTGGCATCCCGTGGCTTCGACACGATGCCTACGCATGCGAGCGGGGGGCGGTGACGTACCTCGACAAAGAAGCCGGTCTCTACGAGATCCGCCGCCGGCTGCTCAGCATCCGCCAGCCCATGGCCCTCGCTGAGGATCCGCAGCTGGACGTGTGCGCGTTCCCACGAGGCACGATCCACGACCCGGACTTCGTCTCGCGACTCACCGCCCTCTGCCACACCCGCCGCCTGGTGGTGCTCGACACCCTCGCCGCCTTCAACTCCGGCGTGGACGAGAACAGCGCCGAGATGGCCGACGGCTTGGGGGCGCTCGCCAAGATCGCCAACGACACCAAGTGCGCCGTCGTGCTGGTGGCGCACGAAAAAAAGCGGGGCAACAACGCCACCGACGGCGACGCGAGGGAGCGGATCCGCGGGTCGAGCTCCATCTTCGGTGCTGCGGATTGGGTCATCAGTTGCCAGCGGTCGGAGCCGCGCGAGCCCGTCGATGTGGTGCAGACCAAGGCGCGAAACGGCAGGGAGGCCGAACCGTTCAGCGTGGCCATGCTGGACGTGCCGGGCGGCGTGACGTTCAAGGTCGAGCCCAAGGCCGACGACGCACCCAAGAGTCCGGCCGCGGTGTTCGAGCAGAAGATCGCCGGTGTCGTCGCCTACGCCCGCTCAAACCCACGTTGTAGCAAGCGAGCGCTGCGGCAGTCGGTCGGCGGCCGCGCGTCGGTGGTGGACGACGCCATCGCTGAGGCCACGGAGCGCGGGCTCCTCCACGCCCTCAACGGGAAGCTGGTCGCCACATGACGCCGCCGTCGTCGGGAGCGTGTCCGTGTCCCCCTATTAGTAAGGGGGACTCGGGACACGGTGCGGGCCCGAATGCAGGGACACCCTTTGGGACACGTGTCGGACGCACCCGGACACGGTCGGGACACGCAACCCCCCGGGACACGGTCCGGACACGGTCCGGGACACGGTCGGACGGGCTCCTCAGCGACACGAGAAAGGACACGTAGACCATGCACCACCACAACGAAAACACCGCCTTGGCTCGCCTCGCTCGGGCCCCCGCGTGGTTGTCGGCCGCCTTCGTGGCCGAGGCCGGGACCACCATGGCCCGCGGGCTGCCGCCGACGAACGCACCGTTCGTGCTCGCGTGTGTGCGGGACACGCACAGCGCGACCCTCGCCGCGGTCCGGGCCGCGCTGAACGGCGCCGACGTGCCGACGCGCCGTGCCCTGCGTCGAGCCATCGAGGCTGCGGGGTCCTGAGGTGGCGACCAAAACGACGAAAACCGCAGCGCCCGACCCCAAGAGAGAGCAGGCGCTGACCTTGCTCGCCGAGGGCGCGACCACCAACGAGGTCGCTCGCACGCTGGGCATCCACAGGGGCTCGATCTACCGCTGGCGGACCGAGGTGGGCTTCGCGGGCAAGCTCGCCGAGCTGCGCCGGGGGCAGACGGAGTCCGCGCGACGGGACATCGCCGCCATGGTCGGGCGCGTCGTTGAGATGCTCGGCGCCATCCTGGACGACGTGACCGCGCCAGCCGCCGTGCGGCTGCGTGCCTGTGAGCTCATCCTCGACCGCGCCGGCATCGATGGCCCGCCGTCTGACCTCGAACAGCCCGAGGACACCCCCCGAATCATCCGGTACCTGGCCGAGACCCGGCGCGAAGAGGTCGAGGCAGCGTTGGCCGAGGTGTCGTCATGAGCGACAACTGCGCGAAGCTGGGGGAGTTCGGTGGCGCCTTCATCGACGCGGCGATGGAAGCGCAGCGAAGCGGCGACGTCGCCCGCGAGGTGGCGTTGCTGCTCGGCGCTCTCGAGGCGGTCGACGAGCCCGTACACTTGCGCCTGCACCTCGCGCAGTGGTTCTCCGACGCGGAACGTCGGCTCGCAGGGCAGCCGGTCGACAAGTCGCTTGGCTTGCTGGTGACGCGCCTGCGGTCCGCCGAGGACGCGGGGGATGGCGAAGCGTGGGTGCGAGCTCGGGCCGATGTGGCCCGCTGGCTTGGTGGGGTCGGAGTGCAGTTGGACACCGGTTTCCGCGCCCTTGGTGGCGCGTGTTGAAAGGGCGACGACGATGACGACGACGTACATGCGCATGGACCTCCCGATCCCTGGCACCACCGCCGGGGGCCTTGCTGGACTCTACCTGTGGGCCACGATGCTCAACGCGGCACTCGAGGAGAAGGCCGACCCGCACGACCACACGAGCGGCAAGGGCACGCGGGTCCCCACCGCGGGCCTGCTGATCAACGCTGACCTCGACTTCCACGGGTACGATGCAACCCAATTGCGATCCAGCCGCTACGAGCCGCAAGCGTCGGTCGGCGCCTCGGACGACGTGGCCTGCTGCTATGTCCTCTCGAGCACGGGCGACCTGTACTACCGGAACGCCGCGGGTGCCGAGATTCGGCTCACGAGTGGCGGCGCCGTCAACGCGGCCGGTCTCTCGGCCAACACGTACACGCCGTCAAACAAGGTCGCCAGCTACACCATCAGCGCCAGCGACACCGAGACACACTTCAAGTTCGACACCACGGCGGCGGACCGAACGGCCGCGCTCCCGGCAGCGTCGGCCGTTGCCGCGGGGCGGTTCTACCTGATCGGGAGCAGTACGGGCGCGAACAGGGTCATCGTCACGCCCGACGGCAGTGACACGATCAACGGGTCGGCTGGCTCGTTCAGTACGCGCGGCTTCGGCGCCATGTACGTGGTCCGCCACAACTCAACGTCGTGGCTCGCCTACGAAGTCGGGCCCACGCTGAATGGTGCGACCGTGCCGGAAGCGGGCGGCCTGACGCCGGGGAACGTGCTGAAGGTGAACACGGCCGCGGGGCTGTACTACGCGGCGGTGAACCTCGCGGGCGGCAGCGACCACGTCACCGGCGAGCTGCCGGGCGCGAACATGGCGGGCGCAACGGACGCCATTCGCGGCGCGATCGTCCTGACGGGCGACCTCGCGGGAGACTTCGAGACCCCCATCGTCGTGCAGCTATCGGGCAACGGGGTGAAAACGGTGGTGGCGTCGACGAGCAAGACCCTGGAATGGGCACGCACGACGGCCACCCCGACGCTGACGCAGGCGAACGAGACGACCGCAGCCACGACGGGCCGGAACATGACGGTGCGGGCGCAGACCGCCACCGACGAAGAGGGCGGCTCGCTCATTCTCGAGGGCGGCAGCAGCGGGGCAGGGACCGCGCAGGGTGGCGTGTTCCTGAACCTTGGCGGCAGCTCGACGCTGTTGGCGGCCGACGAGGTGGCCCCGGGCCGGGCCGTCCTGAGCATCGGTGGCGCGGCGACCTCGAGCAACGTGCCGACGGGCGACCGCGTTCTCTGGCTCGCCAATTGCGACACGGCCCCGAGCAGCAACCCCGTGGGCGGGGTTGAGATCTACGCCGACGCTGGGGCGTTCGCGTTCCGGGGAACGTCGGGGCACCGCGTGCGCTTCGACGCCATGGCCAACACCGTCACGTCCCCAAGCGGAGGCGGCGTCATCACCCCGCCTGCGGCGTACCACAAGTGCCTCGTCGTGACCGTCGAGGGCACGCAGTACTTCATCCCGATGTTCACCGCGGCGAGCTACACGTAGGCCGCGGCCGTGGCCGACTGCCGTCGCCACCGCCGCCAAGCGAGCGAAGGCTGCTGGGCCGGACCGTACGCCAACGGTTGGTGTACGGTCCTTCGGCGCCGAACCAACGCCGACAAGCGCCGCGCGGTGGAGACGCTGCTGAACGACGAGGAGTGGCGCGGGTGGAGCGACAGGGAGATCGCGAAGCGGGCGGGGGTCTCTCACAACTTCGTCTCTACCCTGCGACCCATCTGTCATCCGATGACAGATGCCCCGACGCCCGCCCGCACCGTCGAGCGTAACGGCGTCACCTACCAGCAGAACACCGCCAACATCGGACGCAAGGCGCTGCAGATCTCCGCCTAGTGGCCTCGCTTCTCTTTGCAGTCGGCACACTGCCGCATCCCCTCGAATGCGTACCAGTCGTCTGTCATCACGCCGCAGACATCGCACCTGCGCCTGCCATCGCTGGGCGGCTTCCTACCGCGCCGGACGCAGGCATGACACACGCGGCCGCTGCCCGCCGTGCTGAACTTGGTGGCAAGCTCTCCACACACGTCACAAGCGATCTTCGGTTTCGATGGCAGCTGTCGCGGCGCTGGCGCGGTGGCCTCCGGCGGCGACGTCTCGACCAACTTGGCCGCTTCGTCCTGTAGTTCGAACGAGCGAAGGATCCAGTTCGGGACAGCCCGACGGTTGACGATGGCGCCCAGCACCTCCAACTCCACGTCGTACGAGCAGCGGTTCCGCAGACGGTAGAGGATCTGGTCCAACACCCCGGGCGGGGGCTCGACATGTTCACGGTCCACCGCCTGCCAAATCTCGTAAGCGACCAAGACCTCGGGCGTTCGAGTGTTGACGACGTACTGCGCGACCTCGGCCCGCTCGCCTCGGCGCTTGGCATACAGCCACCACGCGAAGGCCAGTACGAACGCGACCACGACCGCCTCGACCATCGTTGAATGGTGCCGCAGGCTGGCGACGCAGCGCAACCGGCCGCGCGCCTGCGCCGAGGTCCCGCCCAACGGGTCACCAAGCGCTGCAGGTCGACACGTCGCGATAGTCGGAGGGGTTCGACCGATAGAACTCGGCAGCCTTCTGGCACTCCGACATCATCTCGGTGCAGACAGCGACCAGCGCCGCGCTCGTGGTCGTGCGGAAGGTGACGCAGGCGACGCCGCTGCGGGTCGTGCAGGGCGACAGGCTGTAGGGCACGCCACGCCGGTCGAACTCGGCGGCCGTGGACTTCCTCAGCGTCTCGCATTGGTCGGGCCGGGCGCACGAGGAGACGTCGGACGACAGGGTGTCTCGGAAGCACGCCCAGCCCGTGCCCGGAGGCTTTGCGGCGGGGTTGGGCCCGCTTGGTGTGCTGCCCTTGTCGTCGGCGGCAGCACAACCCAGGACGACGGCGACGAGCAGGACAGCGACGCGCATGGCGACCTCCACTGTGGCCAGCCTAACGACGAACGCGGGCCACGCACGGTCGTTCTCCTGTGCGGTGGCTACGCTGGCCACTGCTCGAGAGCGTGAACCAGCACGCATTCCGCGGTGTCGTGCGCGTCGTCGCAGGCAATCGCCACAGCGCCAATCGCCACGAGCGCGACCGCCTACGAGTTTCGCGCACTTGGCCACGTCGCCTGCCTGTTCACGCTTGCGTCGTGCTCGCGACCCTCGTGGACCGCGCCTAGCCTGCGACCATGCGCGATCGAGTCGCGGCGGCGGTCATCCTGTTCGGCGCCCTGTTGGCCTGCGGCGGTGTGCAGTCGGAGCGGTGGGAGCCGCGTTCGTCCGACCAGCCGTCGAACCAGATCGCCAAGACCTGCGTCCGCATGTACCGCGGCGACATCAAGCGCGTGGCCAAGGCCGGTGGCTTGCCCATCGGGACGCTGACCGTCACCGCCGTGAACGCTGATGCGCTGGATCCGGCTCTCGACTCCGCGGCGGAGTACGGCGGCACCCACTGCCTCATGCTGACCGAGTCGGACTCCGACGAGACCAGCACCATGGTCGTCCAGACGTGGGGCAACGGGACCACCTCCGTGACGCCAGTGAGGGCGCACAAGCATGAGGTGCGGCTGCTCGTGGTCCGTGTCCCGCGGTCGGGCTGGGAAGCGCTGCCTGGTGTGCTGATGCCGCCGGCAAAGTGACCGTCCTCCGATGCTATGGGGGGCTGTACTTCAAGGGCCGGATCACTTCAGGAAGGCTGCCCCTGGCAGGGATGCGCTCCGGCAACAGGGATCGCTCGATATGAACTCGCTGAATCTTGCGGGTCTCGCCATCGGCGGCATCTGCCAACTCTAAGCTCGTGTGGCGATTGGGTGGCGTCAGAACGCGAATGATCAGCCCACCGTATTCAGCGCGGACCATCCGGACGACGGGCGCCAAGTCGGAGTCGTTGGAGACAAGTAGCGCAACATCGTACGCACTCTTGTGGGCGAGGTTGAGCATATGAAGCCCGATGTTGACGTCGGTCTCCTTCTCCTCGTGTGCAAGCCAGGTATCGCCGCACTTGCGGCAGCGACGGTCCTTCTGCTTGAACTGGCCCATTATCGCGTCGACACCGCACCTCTCCAGCGCCTGCACATAGGCCCGATGCCTTCGGTAGGCGTCAGGCTTCCACGTCGCGTAGGCGGAGAAGTACTTCACGCTGAGTTGATCGGTCGGTCCCGCGAAGATGGTGAGGAGCCGGACCAGGTCGAGCCACTTCAGGTGATCCGCCCCGAGGCCGTCGACCGCATGGTAGAGGTTGAAGCCGTCGACGAAGGCGGTAACCCGTCGGGGAGTGGTGGCCGTCATGAGGCCGACCCAAAAGAAAAAAAGCCCGTGGGCGAACCCACGGGCAACGCCTGGACGAACCAGACGCGATGACTAGTGAGTGAGTACATCTCCCGAATGACGTTGTCCAGAGGGAGGTGGCACATCGGGGCCACATTCTCGTGCAAGTGGCTGGCAGGCGTCCACGACCAAACCGGTCGAGCTGAGCTTCGTCACGTCACTTCGCGCGGATCCCTTGCGCGCATCCCGTGGGATGCATAGACTACGTGCAACCCCATGAGCTACAGCGAGCCGATGGTCACCAAGACGGGCAAGACGACCCAAGTCGCCATCCGCATCGAGGACCCCGTCCTCGCCCGCATCGACGCCCTCGTGGCGACGCTGTCGCCCACCGGCATGGCGCTCCCGCGCTCTGAAGTCATCCGGGCCGCTCTGCTCCGCGGCGTCGAAGCGCTCGAAGCCCAGCACCAGAAGGCGACCAAGAAGAAGTAATCGACCCCGCGGCGCGCCAACGCCCGGGGCCATGACCTCAGTCGAAAGGACCGACCAAGATGAGCAACTCTACCACCACGACCGCCAAGAAGAGCACCCGCAAGTCCACCGCGAGGGCCCCGAAGTCTGACGACCAGCTGACGAAGTGGAAGAAGCTCACCGCCAAGGTCCGCACCCTGGCTGACCTGGGGCTGAATCCGCGTCGTGCGTATGGGTTGCACGCGCTCGGCGACGCCTCGGTCCGGCCTGCCGCCATGTTCGAGAGCCTCGTCGCCAGTGGGCGCCTGCGGGTTCTCTATTGGAGCTTCGGGCTGGCCGTCGTCATCGACGAGGGCGACGATCTCGACACCATCGGCGACGTCCTCAGCTTCGGGTGGAGCAAGGGCGGCGCGGGTGCCTTGGAACTGAAGTGCATCGGCTGCCTGGACGGGGACGACGGCTCCCTCGTCGATCTCGTCGACATGGCTGGCGACGATCTCACCCTGCCCTTCACCCGGTCCACGCTGCCGGCCGCCGTCATGGACCACATGCAGAAGGCGCACTGATGGCCCGGCAGCGCTCCGGCTCCCTGGAGTACCGCCAGGGCAAAGGCTTCTTCCTGCGGGTCACCGTGGACGTGGAAGGCCCCGACGGCGTCCCCCGCGCCGAGCGGAAGTGGATCGACCTCGAGACGCACGACAAGAGCCGCGCCCTCCGGCTACAGCGCAAGCTCGTCGCCGAGCTCGCCACCGGCCGCGTCGTCGCCGAGGTGAAGGAGACGCCCAAGGCCCCGGAGACCGTCGCCTCGTGGGCGGCTGCCTGGCTCGCCCAGCGTGCGGCCGCCAAGGTCGTCATGGTCGGCAGCGAGACGAGCCACCTCAATCACCACGTGCTGCCCATCCTGGGGCCCCTCTCGCTCGCCGAGGTGCGTCCGACCAACATCCGGACGGTCCTGGACGAAGCCGTGCGGAAGGGGCTCTCCAAGGGGACGGTGGGCCACCTCCGTCGCCTGATGCATCGGCTGTTCGGCGCTGCGTGGAAGGCCGAACTCATCCGCGAGAACCCCACCGCCCGCGTGTCCGTCGCAGA
>JAEUKC010000337.1:0-12810 GCA_016794445.1 Myxococcales bacterium | reverse complement strand
GCCGAAGTCGACGACCATCTGCAGCGGCGCGCGCGACGGCGGCACGTCGACGAGCTCGGGCCCCGGACCGGCGGGCCCCGGACCGGCAGGCCCCGGACCGGCAGGCCCCGGACCGGCGGGCACGGGCTCGCGCGCCGCGGGGAGCAGCCCCGACGGGCGCTGCGAGCGCCCCGGCGCCAGGCTCGGCGGCAGCGCGCTCGGCGGACCCTGGTTCTCGGGAGGCAGGCTCTGTCGTGGCCGGCGCACGAGGGGCACGATCACGTCTTCTTCGTCGACCACGAGCAGGCCGGGGCGGCGTTGCGCGAGCATCTCCCCGGTGCGGCGGCGCTCGATCTGCGCGGCCGTGCGCTCGATCTCCTCGAGCGGCGCGGCGAGCAGGCGCACCGGCGCGTCGACGTGGAACGAGAGCTCTGCGGCGAGGTGCGGGTCGCGCGGATCGACGGCGGCGGCCTCGACGGTACCCGTCCGCGGATCGGTGCGGACCGGCACGACCAGCAGCTGCGCGCAGAACCCCGGCGGCACCTTGCGGACGAGGGCGGGATCGAAGGGCACGTCGCCGGGGAACGCGGCCGAGCGGCGCTCGAGCTCGGTGCGCGCGGTCGGCGACGCATCGGCGAGCGCGCGCGCGAAGGGCCGGTTGTTGAGGACGGCGTCCGCGACCGCGCGCCGGAGCTCGCCCACTTGCACCGTGCCTGCGACCTGGAGACGGCGGCCGAGTTCGAACGTCACCGTGGTCGACCGTATCACGTGCGGGTCCGAACGAGACGTGCTTGAACGAAAGGATGTTCCGGCCCTCCGTCCTCGCCGAGCCCGCCGTGGTCGCGCGGCTCCTGGCCGGCGTGGTGGGGCTCGTCGGGCTGCGGCTGTCGCTCCCGCTCTGGGTGCGCCTCTCCCCCCTTCCGGCCATCCTCGCGCGCCTGTCCGAGGGTGCGGTCCCGGTCGACGCGCGCGGCCTGCCGCTCGTCGAGCGGGTCCTCGATCGGGTGCCCTTCCTCCCGCGCACCTGCCTCTACCGCTCGCTCTCGCGCTACGCGATCCTGCGCCGCGCCGGCCGTCCGGCGGTGTTCGTGATGGGCGTGCGGCGCGGCGTCTCGGGCGCGATCGAGGGCCACGCCTGGATCGAGATCGAGGGCCGCCCCTACCGCGAGCCGAAGCTGGCGCCCGACTACGCGATCACGCTGCGCCACCCGTGCTAGTTCCAGGGGTGATGAGGGGCTTCGTCGATCTGCACAGCCACTACCTGCCCGCCATCGACGACGGGGTGAAGACCGCGGAGCAGGGCCTCGCGCTCCTGCGCGCCCTCCACCAGGTGGGCTTCGACCACGTCGTCGCGACGCCGCACATGCGGCCCTCGATGTTCGACAACCAGGCCCCCGGGATCCGCGAGGCCTTCGCGGCGATGGAGGCGCTGGCCGTCGGCGCCGAGTACCCGAAGGTGAGCCTCGCGGCCGAGCACTTCTTCGACGACGTGGTCTACGGCCGGCTGATGGCCGGTCAGGGGCTGCCCTACGGCAACGGTCGCGCGGTGCTGATCGAGTTCGCCTACGAGCGCCTGCCCCTCGCCATCGAGGCCCGCTTCTTCGATCTGCGGCGCAAGCGCCTGCGGCCGGTCGTGGCCCACCCCGAGCGCTACGAGCCGTTCTGGAAGAAGCCCGAGAAGGCCGCCGAGTCCATGCGGCGCGCGGGCGGCGTGCTGCTGCTCGACGTCGCCGCGCTGGTCGGCAAGTACGGCCAGAAGGCCCAGCGCACCGCGGAGGAGCTCGTCGAGGCCCACGCCTACTACGCGGCCTGCAGCGACGCCCACCGTCCCGAGGACGCGACCGAGGTCGGCAAGGGCATCGAGCGCCTCGAGAAGATGGTCGGGACCCACGAGAGCGCGCGGCTCCTCACCAAGGGTCCGCACGACATCCTCACCGGCAACATCCTGGACGATTACGATTAGCTGGTTTGCACGGTCGGTGGCGAACGGGCGGGGCGGGACCCTCTCTTTTTGATTCCGCACGAATGTAAAACGCCCGCTTTACATTCGTGCGAGAGAAAAATTCGTCTCTCGTCCGCGAGCGGATCCGAGCTCCGGATCCGAGGTCAGAACCCCTTCTTCACCTTGCTCAGGTCGGCCTGCTCGAGGGCGAAGCGGATGAGGGCGCTGCGGTTGGCCTTGGTGAAGCCGCGCTTCTTGAGCTCGTCCACCATGCCGTCGAGGCGCTCGAGGTCCTGGTTGTACATCGAGATGCAGATGACCTTGTAGTGGGCCGGCCGCGCCTCGGGAGCCGGCGCCGCCCGCAGCCGCGCGTTCGAACCGCGCGCGTAGTAGGTGCCGGAGAGCACCTCGGCGACTTCCTCGCCATCGAACATGTCTCGGGTCGCGTTGCTCATCTTCGTCGTCTCCTAGGCGGTCGCCCGCAGTGGCTCGTCGTTGTTCGCGCGCTCGGGCACCTCGCCGACGCCCGCGAGGAGCGCGTCGACGACCGCGTCGTAGTCGTGGGCCGCGTTCGAGTCGGGCGCCCACTCGTAGATGGTCTTCTGGTTCGCCGGCGCCTCCTTGATCTTCGCGGTGGCGCGGATCGGCGTGAGGCAGCGCGGCCCGAAGTGCTCGCGCAGCGTGGCGAGCGCGTCCTGGCAGATCTTGGCGCGCGCGTCGTACATCGTCGGGATGACCGCGCCGATGCGCACCGGGTGGTGGAGGAGGGTGTTCACGTGCTTGACGGTGCGCAGCACCTGCCGCACGCCGACCAGCGAGAGGTAGTCGCAGGCCACGGGCACCAGCACCGACTCGGCGAACACGAGCGCGTTCTGGTTCATCAGCGAGAGCGACGGGCTGCAGTCGAGGACGACCGTGTCGTAGAGCTGGGTGGTCGGCGCGAGGCGCTCGCGGAGCACGCGGTCGCGCTCGCGGCGGCCGGCGAGGTAGAGCTCGGCGGCGGCGAGGGTCTCGTTCGAGCCGAGCACGTCGAGGTTGGTGCGCACGGGCACCGCGGCCTCGGCGGGCGAGAGCCCCATCACGAGCACGTGGTAGAGCGTGCGCTCGGGCCGGATGCCGAGCGAGGCGGCGACGTTGCCCTGGGCGTCGGTGTCGACCAGCAGCACGCGCTGGCCGCGCGCCGCGAGGGCCGCCGCGACCGAGACCGCCGTCGTGGTCTTGCCGGTGCCGCCCTTGTGGTTGAAGACCGCGATGCGCCGCGGGAGCCGCGAACCCGAGGGGAGAGCGGTGCGCTCGACCGGCGCGCCGCCCGACAAGACGGGGCTCGCCGGCGCGGTCGTCGACGCCGGGACGGCCGGGGCCGTCGGGGCCGTCGCGGGCATCGGGTCGCCGAGCTTGGCGCCGTTGGCCTCCGCCAGGATCTGCTCGCGGCACTCGTCGCTGCACGCGTAGCTGCGCCCCTTGCCCGCCGCGCCGGCCTGCCGGGTCGCGATGACCTGCGACACGAGCTCGACGACGAACCGCTTGTGGCAGCCGTCGCACGTCACGCCCTCGGAGGACGTGGCCTGCGCCTCGTGGCACGCCCGCGAGCAGAAGAAGCTGAACGCGCCATTGCGTTCCTCCATCTGCCAGCTGAGCTGGACCGCAAACCGCTTCGAACAGACGCTGCACGTCTCGGTGATCGCCATGGGGTACGCCTCCCGCGCCGCCGAGGGCTCCGGACCTGCCGGGACCTATGGAAGCGCTTCCGGAAGCTCGTTACGGGGGGTCCACGGGCCGGGCCAAGAAACCATCGAGCTCCCGGCGCCGCGCGGGAATTGCGAGGCGTGGCGGCGGGTTGGCCGGCCCGGACCGTGTCGTTCGACCTCTCCCTCGCGGGAATTTTCGCCAGGTCCCACTGGACGGACGTTGACTATGGCGCAGTCGCGCCTAGGATGCGCCGGCTGCGCGGCACCCCCTCCCCCCAGGTGGCCGCTTCTTCCGCGAGTCCTTCCGAGCCTTTCTGACGGAGCCACGAATGTCCGCATCCGACGTGATGATCCACACCAAGGACCTGACGAAGCGGTACGAGAGCTTCACCGCGGTCGACCGCATCTCCTTCGACGTCCACCAGGGCGAGGTCGTCGGCTTCCTCGGCCCGAACGGCGCCGGCAAGTCCACGACGATGCGCATCCTCACGTGCTTCATCTCCGCGACCGACGGCGTCGCCAAGGTGCACGGGTACGACGTGTTCGAGGAGCCCCTCGAGGTGCGCAAGCGCATCGGGTACCTCCCGCAGCGCGCCCCGCTCTACCCCGAGATGACCGTCCACGAGTACCTCGACTTCTGCGGCGATCTCCGCCAGCTGCCCACCGGCGCCGACCGGATGAAGTCGATCCGCCGCGTCGTCGAGGTGTGCGGCCTCCGCCAGTTCTACCAGAAGGAGATCCGCAAGCTCTCCCACGGTCAGCGCCAGCGCGTCGGCCTCGGCCAGGCCCTGCTCCACGACCCCCCGCTCCTCATCCTCGACGAGCCCACGGCGGACCTCGACCCGAACGAGAAGCTCCAGTTCCTCGACTACCTCCGCGAGATCGGGCGCAGCCGCACCGTCATCCTCTCGACCCACAACATCAGCGAGGTCGAGTACGCGTGCAGCCGCGTCCTCATCATCGCCAACCGCGACCTGCGCGGCGGCAAGATCGTCGCCGACGGCCCGGTCGAAGAGGTCCGCGCGAGCTCCGGCACCGTCCGCTACTACGTGAGCGCCGGCGGCAAGGAGAAGGGCAAGCACCCGAGCGCCGCCGAGCTGTCCAAGGCCATGTCCGCCATCAAGGGCGCCGTCTCCGTCAAGGAGGTCGCCGATCCGGACGAGTCGAGCAGCAAGGTCGAAGTGACCGGCGGGCGCGACGGCGATCTGCGCGCCGAGCTCCGCAAGGTGCTCGACCAGAAGGGCTGGGAGCTCCTCGAGCTGCACCGCGCCCTCCCCCCGCTCGAGGACGTGTTCCGCGAGCTCACCGACTACGAGCGCCGTCCCCAGGCGGCCGAGTGACCGAAAGAGCCGAGTAGCCCCATGAACAGCACTTTCATCGTCGCCAAGCGCGAGTTCCGCTCCAACTTCGACAGCCCGGTCGGCTACGTCGTCATCATGCTCAGCCTGATGATCGTCGGGGTCATCGTCTTCCGCGACTTCTGGACCGTGAACCGGGCCTCGGTCGGCCCGCTCTTCAACTACCTGCCGTGGGCGCTCGTGCTGCTCATCGTGCCGGCCGTGACCATGCGCCTCTTCGCCGAGGAGAAGCGCACCGGCACCATCGAGCTGCTCATCACCATGCCGGTCCGCGACCGCGACGTGGTCATGGGCAAGTACCTCGCGAGCATGGGCCTCATCGCCGTGCTGCTCATCCTCACGGTCACCTACCCGGTCACCATCGGCCGCCTCGGTCACCTCGAGAAGGGCCCGATCGTCACCGGCTACCTGGGCCTCCTCCTCATGTCGAGCGCGGCCATCTCGATCGGCCTGTTCTTCTCGAGCCTGACCGAGAACCAGATCGTCGCCTTCACGACGACGTTCGTCTCGCTGTTCGCGCTGTGGGTCCTCGACTTCATCGCCGGCGCGCTCGGCAAGCTGGGCGACTACCTCGCGTTCTTCAGCTTCCAGCGCCACATGAACCCCTTCGCGCGCGGCCTCGTCGACCTGCGCCACGTCCTCTTCTTCGCGTCCATCACCGTCTTCTTCCTCATGCTGACCACGCGCTCCCTCGAGAGCCGCAAGTGGAAGTGAGCCGAGAAGCCCCGGTCCTGTTCGCCAGCCTCATCCCCTAGAGAGAATCCCATGTCCGAAGACGACAAGAAGAAGAACCTCGGCGAGTCCGACGGATCGATCACCAAGATCGAGAAGCGCAAGTCCGACGCTCCTGCTTCCTCCGCCGAGGCTTCCTCCTCCGAGCCGGCCAAGGCCGACGCCGACGAGAAGGACGAAGAGAAGTCCGAAGAGCCCCCGGCGAAGCCCGCCCAGAAGGCGGCCAAGAAGGGCGTCGACGACGACTCGCCGACCGGCGCGCAGACCCCGATCGCCAAGAAGCCCGAGCCGAAGGCGGTCGTCGAGCCCCCGGCGGTCTTCAGCAAGAGCAAGAAGGCCGAAGAGGAAGAAGAGGACGAAGACGACGAGGACGAGGACGAGGACGACGAGGACGAGGACGACGCCCCCGTCAAGCGCCCGGCCCCGCGCGTCGCCGGTCCGGGCGACGCCCGCCGTGGCCGCGCGGCCGGTCAGAGCGCGGGCTTCATGCTCGCGGTCGGCGCGGGCATCGTGCTCGCGAACCTCGCCCTCCAGGGCACCGTGCTCCGCTACGACGCCACCGACGGCGAGCGCTTCACGCTCAGCAAGAAGGGCACGGGCCACCTCCTCTCCACGCTCACCAAGCCGCTGAACATCCGCGTGTACGCGCCGGAGGGCCTCGCGACCGTCGACGCCTTCGTGCGCGACCTCCGCGACATGCTCAACGAGTACGCGCGCTACGGCGGCGGCAAGGTCACCTACGAGATCATCTACCCCGATCGTCTCGAGGGCGAGCAGAAGCAGAAGGCCGAGGCGGACGCGCAGGAGGCCGGCCTCAAGAAGCAGATCATGGGTGAGGCCAAGGGCGGCGCCGGCGGCACCACCGGGTCGATCGGCCAGGGCTACCTCGGCCTCGTCATGACCTACGGCGGCGAGAAGGCCACCCTCGATCAGCAGGACGGCTTCGACGAGCGCAACCCGACGGGCCTCGAGTTCCTCATCTCGGGCAAGATCCGCGAGCTGCGCGACAAGGAAGACAAGATCGTCCACAAGATCGGCTACCTCCAGGGCCACAAGGAGAAGGGCTACCAGGAGCTGTCGCAGGTCTTCGGCAAGTACTTCCCGTACTACAAGTTCGAGGCGGTCGACCTCGCCAAGGGCGAGAAGGACGTCGACGAGACCCTCGACGGCCTCATCATGAGCACGCCCGACGAGGAGATCTCGACCAAGGAGCTCCGCCGCATCGACAAGTTCCTCATGAAGGGCAAGGCGCTCGCGGTGTTCGCGAACAACCTGCACCTCAAGGACACCGACCCCACGATGAACGCCACGTTCTCGGGGATGGGCGTCGACAAGCTGCTCTCGGGCTACGGCATCGACTTCAAGGCCGAGCTGCTCGTCGACCGGCAGCAGTTCTGGACCCCGGTGCTGATGGGGCCGCAGGGCATGGGCATCCAGCTCCCGCCCTACCCGCTCGTCCTCATGGCCGACGGCGGTCGCCCGAAGACCACCTTCGACAACAGCTTCGCGCCGTTCTTCCGCCTGCCCCAGGTGGCGGTGCCGTTCCCCACCGAGATCACCATCGACGGCAACCGCGCCGGCGGGTCGGCGGTCAAGGTGACGCCGGTCCTCAAGACCAGCGGCCAGATCCTCACCGTGCAGGGCGCCAGCATCTCGATGCACCCCGGCAAGGCGGGCGAAGGCGCGACCGGCCAGAAGCCCGAGAAGCGCGAGGCCATCGTCGGCGTCAACCTGGAGGGCCCGATCAAGAGCTCGTTCCCGGGTGGCGGCGAGGGCGTCGACGGCGTCCCCGTGCAGGCGACCGGCAACGCGCGCCTCTTCGTGCTGTCCTCGAGCGCGTTCTTCTCGAACCCGTTCCAGGACGCGGGCAAGTCGGCGATGGCCGGCATGATGCCCGGCATGGACCCGAACATGGGCGCCGACGAGGAGCTCATGCGCTACGCGCAGATCTACCAGCGCGCGCGCATGGCGAGCCTGCTCGTCGCCAAGCAGACCTGCGACTGGATCTCGCAGGAGACCGACCTGCTCGCCGTGGGCGCCAAGCTCATGGCCGAGCCCGAGCTCACCTACCCGCACACGCCGCAGCCCGAGCCCTCGATGGACGAGAAGCCGGACAGCGAGTCCGCCAAGAAGAAGAAGACGGAGTGGATCGAGCGCGTGAAGTCCGACCAGAACATGACGAAGTACTTCAACATCTTCGCTGGTCCCGCGCTGCTCGGCCTCTACGGCCTCTTCCGCTGGTGGAACCGCAACAGCAAGCGCGCTGCCGTGAAGATCTGAAGCGAGAAAACGAACGATGGCCGACTCGAAGAACAACCAGATCCTGATCGCCGTGGGCGTCGCCGCCGTGCTCGGTGGCCTCTACTACATGCAGCGGAAGAACGACGCTTCCACCACCAACGTCGCGTACGGCGGTGGCAGCAAGGCGGGCGCGCCTCCGCAGTTCAAGATCGTCCCCGAAGAGGTCGACAAGCTCTCCATCAAGGCCCGCGAGAAGGCCGAGGTGGTGCTCGAGAAGAAGCCCGAGGGCTGGTCGATGGCCGCCCCCACGGCCGGCGCCAAGGTGCAGAAGAGCGCGATCGACGACGTCCTGAACGCGCTCAAGGGCATCACGTTCAAGGAGACGATCGCGACGGGCGCCAACAACTTCGCGGGCTACGAGCTCGACGAGGGCAAGGGCATCCACGTGGTCGCCTACAAGGGCGGCGTCGCGATCATCGACGTGTGGCTCGGCGCCCAGAAGTCGCGCGGCCAGATGGTCCGCCTCGGCAACGACCAGAGCGCCACGGTGTGGAGCGTCTCCGGCGTCTCGGCGTTCAGCTTCGACAAGGGGCCCAAGGACGTCCGCGACCGCAAGGTGTGGGACCTGAACCGCGACGACATCGTGTTCGTCGAGCTCAAGAACGGCAAGGGCACCTTCCAGTTCACCAAGAACGAGCTCCCGGCCGCCTCGGCGGACGCGGGCGCCTCGGCGGATGCGACCGTCGCGGCGAAGGGTGACGCGGGCGGCGACGCCGCGGCGGCCCCCCTCGCCTGGAACGGCACCGTCGACGGCAAGCCCATCACCGGCCTCGAGGTCCCCAAGGTCGACGACCTGCTGAACGCGTTCGCGCTCGGCGGCGTGTTGAACGCGGACGATTTCGGTGACGGCAAAGGCGACGCGGAGACCGGCCTCGGCGCCGCGGACGTGTCGGTGTTCTCCTTCAAGAAGAAGGACGGCACGATGATGCGCATCACCCTCGGCAAAACGGATGGCACCAAGCGCTTCGCCCGCAAGGACGGGGACGGCACCATCTTCCTGCTGAGCGAGGGGCCGAGTGGGTGGGCCGCGGCGGACCTCGGGAAGTTCGCGCCCAGCATGCTCGCCACGGGCGACGCCGGCGCGGATGGTGGGGCGTCGGACGGCGCGCCGCACGACGCGAAGAAGTAGGTCGCGCCGGTTCTGGCGAAGGTGAGGGAGCTCCGGCGACGGGGCTCCCTTTCTTCGTTTCTGGGCTACCCTCAGCGTATGGGGAACGATGCTCTCGACAAGCGGGACGCCGAATGGGAGGCCCAGCGGGTGGCCGACTCAGCCAAGGTGTTCCGGTCCGAGTTCGCGAAGCAGCTCAACGACCCGAAGGCAGCGCTGCTCGAGTGGACCGCCGCCCGCGCAGGGTTGGCGGTCACCCCTCGGCAGCGGGCACACTGGTTCAAGCTGGCTCTGGACGAGAAGGAGACGGTGATCGCGTACCTGCTCCACGCGGAGGATGCCAAGCAACGTGATGCCCGGGTCGTGGCCAAGGGCTACCAGGGCGCGCTGACCGCTCTCGCCGAGGCCTTCGGGCTGGAGGTCACCGCAGCTCGACGGGAAGGCTGGCAGGAGATGAGCCAGCCCCAGCTGCACGCGCTCGTCGCCTACGTGGGCGAGCACCGGGCGTTTCCCGCGGACGGGTGAATTCGGCAGGCGTCTGCCGAACTTTCGGCAGGCGTCTGCCGATTCGCGGGCGCGGACCGGTCGACGATCAGGAACTCGTCGAGATGGGCGAACTCGGAGGGGAAGCGGTCGATCGCTGCGTGGGCGTCCCACCCGACGGCGCCGCGGAGTTCCAGACGACGCAGCCGACGCAGTCGCGAGCCGATGAGGTGACCGACGCACATGAACATCGAGAACGTCGGTGGGTCCGGCTCCCGCACCCGGAAGGTGATGGCCAGCTCGCGGATGGACGGCACCTGGTCCAGCGCGTCGAGGAGCGAGCGGACATCGTAGCCGCGCGCGTAGGGGCCGGCGATGGCGCCCTGCAGGCGCAAGGACACCAGCGTTGGCCATCGGGCGTCGAGGAGCGAGACGAGGTCTGCGGGCGGGCTCCGAAGGTCGAGCGAGCGCAGCGCGGGAACCTCGAGCCGGCCGAGCCGCTGGGCACCACCCACGAAGGACTGCAGGGTGGGCAAGGCTTGCCAGAGGCCCGTGAGGTCCGGCGCGTCGAGCACCGGACGACCCAGGGCGTCGATGCCGTACTCGAGGTGGCGCAGGTGCGGGCGGTGGGCGGCGAGGACGGGCAGACAGCCCGCTGCCCGGCCCAGCCGCAGGTCCGTGAGCGTGTGGACCATGGGGATCTGGAGCAAAGCGTCCAGGCAAGCCGGCGTGTCCTTGGTGTCGAGGGACGCGCCCTTCACGTAGCCACGGTGCCACTCGAGCGTGAGGCCGGGGTCGCCGTGATACGGGGCGAGCGGGCCGATCAGGTCTTCGGCGTGCTCGGCGACGTGGTCTTTGGCTGCTGCGACGAGGGTCTGGTCGTCGGGAGCGCGCTCGATCGCCAGGTGCAACGCGAGGAGATGGCCGCGGGGGTCGCCGCCGTCCTGGAGGGCATCGGCGAGGACGAGCTGCTCCTCGAGGAGGAGGCGGTCGGTGAGCTCGGCGGCCGGCACCACTCGAGAACGGGAGCGCGTGTCCTCACCTCGAGCGACCCCGGCGAGTCCGCAACTCTGGTCGAGCTCGTGCCGATGCTTCCGTGTGGCGCTGCTCCGACCCACCAGAGATCTGGTCTTCAAGCTCTATTTCACTCGCAACGAGCGGCTTCTCTGCTCGCTGATCGAATCCGTGCTGCGGCGCCCCATCGCCTCGGCGCGGATCCAGAACGCGTCGATCGACGTGGCCAACCTCACGGACCGCGGGCTCGTCCTGGACATCCTCGTGGCGCTACCCGATGGCACTCGCGTCAACGTGGAGATGCAGTGCGACAAGCGCGCGAACACTGCCGAACGGTGGCTCTACCACTGGGCTCGTGTCTTCGCGAAAGGCCTCGAGCGAGGCGACGACTTCACGGACCTCCGACCGGTCGTCTGCATCGTGTTGTTGAACAAGCGGATGCGGGGACCCTTCCACCAGCACTTCGTCCTGCGGGAGGAGCAACACGGCACCCCGTTCTCCGATGCGCTCGCCATCCACCTGGTCCAGCTGCCTCGGTCCGCGAAGCCGGGAAACGAACCCGAGCCTCAGCGGCTGGTGCGCTGGAGCCGCTTCCTTCGCGCTCGCACTCTGGCGGAGCTACAATCCCTCGCAGAGGAGGACCCGATCATGGCTGAAGCAAAGCAGGCGCTGGAGGCACTCTCCGCTGATCCCGAGGTCCAGCGCCTGGCGGAGGCTGCCGCAGCCCGTCGTGTCTTCCGCTCGGAGTACGCCAAGCAGCTGGAGGCCAGGGGCGAAGTCCGAGGCCGGGTGGCGACCCTGGAAGCAGTGGCCACGGCATTGGGCCTGACCATCACCGACGCGCGACGCACCCGCTGGCGCAAGATGAGCGCGCGGCAACTGGACGCGCTCGCGGTGTACATCGCAGAGCATCGGGCGTTTCCTGAAGACAGGTAACTTCCGCGAACATCGCGCCAGACTGTCTCGCAGCGGAGAATCCCATCATGGCCGAGGCGAAGAGAGCCATCTACGAGCTGACCGCAGACGACAAAGCGCGCGAAGCCGTCCGCCAGCGCGACAACGACGCCATGCTCCTCAGGTTCGTCAAAGACGAGGGGCGCCAAGAGGCCGACGAAGAGAATCGCCAGGGCCTCGTGGCCGCCCTCGAGGCGCTGGCCGCTTCCGTGGGGGTGGGCCTCGACGCCAGCGAGCGAGCGCGCTGGCAGGGGGCGACGCGAGAAGAGCTGCTGAAGGCGTTGGTCCATCTCGGCGCGCACCGAGCGCTGCCCCCGCGCTGACACGTCGGCCTGTCTCGCAGCGGAGAACCCCATCATGGCCGAGGCGAAGAGAGCCATCTACGAGCTGACCGCAGACGACAAGGCGCGCGAGGCCGTCCGCCAGCGCGACAACGACGCCGTCGCCCGGAGATTCCTCCGTGAGGATGGGGCTCGCGAAGCGCTCGTCGCCGCCTTGGAGTCACTGGCTGGGGCTCCGGGCGTCCGGCTCGAACAAGGTGAGCGGGCGCACTGGCACGCGGCGAGTGTGGGTGAGCTGGAGGAGGCCATCGTCCACCTCGGCGCGCATCGAGCGCTGCCCCCGCGCTAGACGGGCGTCTTTCGGCAGGCGTCTGCGGGATTTTTTCGGCAGGCGTCTGCCGATCTCCAGGCATCATCGGCGGCGATGGACGCGCCGAAGCCGTGGACGAGCTGGCTCGGAGGCCTCGCCGTCGCGGTCACCGTGGGGGCGCTCTGCTTCTGCAAGGCGCAGGACCCCGACCTCGGCTTCCACTTCGCCACGGGCCGCGCGGTGCTCGCGCTCGGCAAGGTGCCGGGCACCAACGTGCTCTCGTACACCCACCCGGATCACCCGTGGCTGCTCCACCAGTGGGCCCCGGCGGTGCTGTTCGAGCTCGTGCGGCGGCGCTTCTCCGTCGAGGGTGTGACGGTCGTGAAGGCCGTGGTCGTGGTCGCGACCTGGCTCGTGTCGTTCGTCACGGTGCGTCGGCTCTTCTCGCGCTCGGTGGCCCTCGGCGCGACGCTGGTCGTCGCGGGCGCGACGGCGGCCTCGTTCCGCTTCGTCGAGCGCCCTCTCATCTTCTCGAACCTCGCGCTGGCGCTGGTGGGGCTCGCGATCGCGGCGGTCCTGCAGGAGCCGGACGCGCGTCGACGCCGACGACACCTCGCGGGGGCGGTGGCGGTGACGGTGGTCGCGTCGCACCTGCACGCG
>JAEUKC010000315.1:0-29922 GCA_016794445.1 Myxococcales bacterium | reverse complement strand
AGGAACTGCGCGAGGATGTGGCGCGGCTTGGCGCCGATGGCCATGCGCACGCCGATCTCGCGGGTTCGCTCGGTCACCGACACCAGCATGATGTTCATGATGCCGATGCCGCCGACCAGGAGCGACACCGCGGCGATCGCGGTGAGCAACGTGGTCAGCGTGTTGGTGCTCTGGGCCTGCGCGTCGGCCACCTCGGCGAGCGAGCGCACCGAGAAGTCGTCGTCCTCGTTCGGCGCGAGGTGGTGACGGTCGCGGAGCAGCGCGACGATCTCCTGCTGCGCCTTGGGCACCTCGGCGGTGGAGTTGGCGGCGACGAAGATGGTGCCGTTCAGGTACTTCTGCAGGCCCTTGCCGATGAAGCGCTGGTAGGTGGACGACGGCACGAAGACCGTGTCGTCGTAGTCCTGGCCCATCGGCGATTGCCCCTTCTTGGCCGCGACGCCGATCACCTCGAACGGCACGCTCTTGATGCGGACGATCTGCCCCACCGGGTCGGCGCTCTCGCCGAACAGCTTCGTCGCCACCGTGGCGCCGAGCACGACCACCTTCGAGCTCGAGTCCACGTCGGACTGACCGAAGGCGATGCCCTTGTCGATCGCCCAGTTGCGCACGATGAAGTAGTCCGGGGTGGTGCCGGTGACACCGGTCGACCAGTTCATCTCCTCGCCGAGGATCTGCGCGTTGCTGCGGAGCGAAGGCGCGGCCGACTTCACGCTCGAGAGCTCGGTCTGCATCGCCTTGAGATCGTCCCAGGTCAACGTGGGACCCGACCCGAAGCCGCCCGCGGCGCCGCCCGCCGAGGTGGACCCGGGCATCACGATGAGCAGATCGGTGCCCATCGCGGCGAACGAAGACGCCACCTGCGCCTTGGCGCCCTCGCCGATGGCCACCACCGCGATCACCGCGCCGACGCCGATGATCACGCCGAGCATGGTGAGGAACGAGCGCATCTTGTTGCGCAGGAGCGCGATGATCGCGAGCCGCACCGTGACCAGCGGGTTCATGCGGCCACCGGCTCCTGGTGCTTGTCCTCGATGATCTTGCCGTCGCGCACCACGATGAGGCGGTTCGCGTAGGCGCCGACCTCGGGCTCGTGGGTGACGATCACCACGGTGATGCCCGTCTTGCCGAGGTCCTGGAGCAGGCGCATCACCTCCACGGTCGTCTTGGAGTCGAGCGCGCCGGTGGGCTCGTCGGCGAGGATCAGCTTGGGCTCGCCGACGATCGCGCGGGCGATGGCGACGCGCTGCTGCTGCCCGCCGGAGAGCTGGGCCGGGGTGTGGTCGAGCCGCTCACCGAGGCCCACCCGCGTGAGGGCGGAGATCGCGCGCCGCTTGCGGTCGCGCCCGCCGATGCCCTGGTAGACCAGCGGAAGCTCGACGTTCTCCTGCGCGCTCGTGCGGGCGAGCAGGTTGAAGTTCTGGAACACGAAGCCGATGAGGCGGTTCCTGGCCTCGGCCTGCTCGTTGACCCCCATCTTGCCGACGTCCTTGCCGGCGAGGAGGTACTTGCCCGAGGTGGGTCGGTCGAGGCATCCGATGAGGTTCATCAGCGTGGACTTGCCCGACCCCGACGCGCCCATGATCGCGACGAACTCGCCCTCCTCGATGGTGAGCGACACCCCGTCGAGCGCGTTGAGCACGTTGTCTCCCATGCGGTAGACCTTCGTGACGTCCTGGATCTCGATGAGCGGCATGGTCAGAACCCGCGACGACCGCCGCCGCCCCCTGGGGCCGCCGGCTGACCGAGCGGGGCCCCGGCCTTCACGGGGGCGTCGGCCGAGATCGCGTCGGTGATGACCTCGTCGCCCTCGGCGAGGCCGCTCACGAGCTCGGTGGTGGTGCCGTCGGTGAGGCCGATCTCGACGGTGACCTGCTGGGGCTTGCCGTCCTTGAGGAGCCAGAGCGTGCGCCTGGGCGAGCCATCGAGGCCCTTCTTGCCGGCCCACTTGCCGCCGCCACCACCACCCCCGCCCTTCTTGTGCTTGCCGCTGCCGCTCCCGCTCGGCGCCCCGCTCGGCGCCCCGCTCCCGCTCGCGCTCGCGTTCGCGCTGACCGCCGCCAGCATCTCGGGAGAGGGCTTGAAGCGGAGCGCCGCGTTGGGCACGGTGAGCACGTCCTCGCGCTGCTGGTAGATGAACGTGACGTTGGCGGTCATCCCGGGCTTGAGCTCGAGCTTGTCGTTGAGGACGTCGAGCACCGCGTCGTAGGTGACGACGTTCTGCACTGTCTGCGCTGCGTTGCGGACCTCACGCACCTTGCCCACGAAGCGACGGCCGGGGAACGCGTCGACGGTGAACGTGGCCTCCATGCCCTGCACGAGCTTCCCGACGTCGGCCTCGGCCACGTAGGTGTCGACCTGGATGTTGCGCAGATCCTGGGCGATGGTGAACAGGGTGGGCGAGCTCAACGAGGCCGCCACGGTCTGGCCGACGTCGATCGCCCGCGACAGCACGATGCCGTCGATCGGAGAGAGCACGGTCGTGAACCCGAGGTTGACCTCGGCCTCGCTGAGCGACGCCGCAGCCGAGGCGACCTGCGCCTGCGCCACCATGATGTCGGCACCGGTGGTGGCCACGAGCGCCTCGGCCGCGTCGACCTCCGCCTGCCCGGCGAGTCCCTGTTCGTTGAGCTTCTTGGAGCGCTCGAGCGCACGCTTGGCCTGCGCCGCGTTGGCCTTGGCCTTGATCACCGAGGCGTTGGCCTGGGCCGCCGCTGCGCGCGCCTTCTCGACGGCGGCCTTGAACAGGCGCTGATCGATCCGCGCCAGCACGTCGCCCTTCTTCACGAGGGAGTTGAAGTCGACGAGGATCTCGGCGATGCGTCCGCTGACCTGACTGCCGACGAGCACGGTAGTGCGCGCGCTCAGCGTGCCGGTGGCCGTCACCTTGGCCGCGATGGTGCCCCGCTCGATCTTCGCCGTCTTGTAGGTGGGGCCGTTGCTCGCGTTGGCCTTTCGCCAGCGGAGGAAGAAGAACACCCCGGCGCCCGCGACGGCGAGGACGACGATCCAGCTGAGTGCACGACGAAGGACGGGGGCCATGGAGCGGGTCCAACAGTAGACATCAATCTCGCGGGGCGGGTGCAGATCCACACACACCCAAACATGGCGGCCGCTCAGGGCGTGACGCAGGCACGCGTGAGCGGGTCGCACGCCGTCGCGGCCGTGCAATCACCTTGATCGCGGCATCCCACGCAGCGTCCGAGCAACCGGTCGCAGCGCGCGGTCGGCGCGGCGCACTGCGCGTCGGCGGTGCACTGCACGCAGCGTCCGGACAGCGGCTCGCACGTCTTGCGGACCTTGTCGTGGCAGTCGGCCGAGGAGAAACAGTCGAGGCACACGTTGCGGGTGGTGTTGCAGCGATCGCCCGGGAACAGACAGAAACCACCGGGTGAACAGGGCGCGAGGCAGCGGTGCGTGAGCGGCTCGCAGGTGTCGCCCGCGCGGCAATCGGCGGCGTTGCCGCACCCGACGCAGCGATGGAGGGCCGAGTCGCAGCGACGCAGCATCGGGTCGCGCTTGCACTGGGCGTCGTCGATGCACTCGACGCATGTGTGCCCGATCGGCTCGCAGTGCAGGCTCGAGAGCGGGCAGTCCACGTCGTCGAGGCACCGCACGCAGGTGTGGCTCGTCGTGTCGCAACGCCCACCTGGGCACTCGGCGTCGAGCTCGCAGCCGACCTTGTCCTGGAACTCGAGCCGCGCGTCGCAGCCCGACGCGACCGGCCCCGACGCCACGAGCGTCGACACGAGCAGCGCGGCGGGGAGTGACCTCACGGATTGTCGTCGACGATAGTCTGGGCGTCGGCGCGCGCCGAGCCCTTTGGATACGCCGCGAGGTACGCCCTGGCCGCTGCGACGCCGCGGGCCCGGTCGAGCTTGTAGAGCGCGCGCATGCGCTCGCCCTGCGCCGACTCCGCGAGGGCGCTGCCCGGGTACAGCACGAGGTAGCTGTCGAACCGCTCGACAGCCGTCGCGAACTCGCCCTTGCTCTTCGCGGCGAGGGCCTCGGAGTAGAGCGCGTTCTGGGCCGCGAGCACCGACGGCGTCGGCGGGGCGACGGTGGGGGCGACGGTGGAGGACGCCACGGGCGGAGCCTTCTGGACGTCGGTCTTGCCGGAGTGCGACGCGAGCGCCGCGACGCTCGACGAAGGGGCTGCGCTGCCGACCGCAGGCGTGGGCGCGCAGTCGAGCGGCCAGTGCTCGCCGGCGCGGACCGCGACCTCCTTCGACGCCGAGCGTACGACGACCACGCCCTCGAACACGGTGAGTCGCGTGCGCGTGGCACACCCGGAGTCTGGCTCGACCGTGCTCACCTGGAACGAGGTGCCCCGCACCTCGACCTCGGCGTCGACCGTGCGCACGACGAACCGCTCCCCCTGCGCGAGCTTGTGCACGTCGGCGCGCACGGAGCCCGCGGCGAGCGAGAAGATGCTCGCGGAGCCCTGCTCGACGATCGAGAGATCGCCGCCTCCCTTGAGCTCGAGGCGAGTGCCCGTCGGCAGGCTCAGCGAGGCGAACGCCCCCTGCGCGGCGACGAGGCGATCGCCTGCCGCGAGCGTCGCGGGCCCCGAGAGCGGAGTCCCCGGCCGACCCGCCCGGATGGGGGTGACCGCGCCGCCCATCGGCACGGCCACGATGCCCGCGACGCTCGTGGCAGGAATCGTCGACGCGGGGCCGCTGGCCACTGGCGCGGGAGGCGCGTGACCACGCCGTCCGACCCCGATCCACAGCGCCACCGCGGCGGCCACCGCGAGCGCGAACGCGCCGAACCGCAGCTGCGCTCGCCGCCGCGCCCTCGCCTGCATGGCCGCGGCGATCGCCGCGATCGCGCGCGCACGCTCGCCGTCGGAGGGGACCACGACGGGCTTGTCACCGAGCCCGCCCTCGGTCGCGAGCACACGGGCCGCGCCACGGAGCGTGGGAGGCTGAGTCACGGCTGCACCTCGATCTCTTTCAGGAAATCTTCGAGCGATGGGTCGGCCTCGATCAGGGCCATGAGCTCGCGTCGTCCCCGCGAGAGGCGCCCCTGCGCAGCGGCGACGCTGACGTCGGTGATCTCGGCGATCTCCTTCAGATCGTATCCCTGGACGTCGTGGAGGACGAAGGTCCACGCCTTGAGCGGGTCGAGCCGCCCGAGCAGGGACTTCACCTTGTCGAGCGCGGAGCGCAGGGTGACGCGTCGGTCGGAGCGCATCGACCCCGACGACATCGCCGCCTCGACCTCGTAGGTCGGGTCGAACGTGCGGGTCTCGAGCCGCCGGCGGCGCAGGTGCTTGAGGACGACGTGCGCCGTCACGCGCGAGACCCACGCGTCGAGCGGGCCGTCGCCGCGATACCGATCGACCGAGGTCACGAGCACGATGAGGGCGTTCTGGGTCACGTCCTCGCGGTCGGGGTCGCCGGAGCGGAGCATGCGCTGCACCACGCGGTCGACGGTCGGCCGCACCCGGTCGTGGAACGCGGCCGCGGCGCTGGCGTCGGAGCGCGTGATGGCGGCCAGGATCTCGGCGTCGTCGAGGCTCGGCCGGTGGGGTGCCTCTGCCCGCGCGGCCGGATCCGGCGTGGGCCGGATGGGGACGACCTTGCGGGCGATGGACATGGGGTGCCTCTCTAGTACCGCGCCCTCTGCCCGAGCAGACGAGCCCTCAGAACCGCACCCGGAGGCCGAGCTCTCCCGTGACGCGCGCCCGTGGCAGCACGCTCACGCTCGTCCCGTTCAGGGCGACCGTCGTGGTTCCGAGGGCGAAATCCGGCCCGATCGCCCCGAACAGGGAGGCGTCCCCGCCGAGTCTGGTCGAGAGCTCGCCGAGGACGGCCACGTCGGGCAGCCATCGGCTCTTGTTGTCGGACGAGGTGGTCGTACGTGCGACCCCGAGGCGGAGGGCAGCGACGTCGACGCGCAGGCCGACGGTGAGGATGCCCCAGCTCGCCGGCGTGAGCGTGACCCCCGCACCGAGCCGGAAGGCCGTCGTCCGACCGAAGCCCTCGATCTCGCCGAGCCGCAGGTCCGACGCGACGTGCACCGAGAGCCACGGCGAGGCGCGCACGCCGATCGCCGCGCCGCCCCCGACGCCGACGCTGCCCCCCATCCCCGAGCTCATCGCGCCGAACGCGTCGACGACGAAGCGATTCACCCGTGGCGGGGCGGTCACGCCGGGGTCGCGGGGGGCGAGCACGGGCGCGGTGACGAACGGTGGGGGCGGGGGCGGCGGCGGTGCGAGCACGACCGGCTCGAACTCCGGCACCATCGAGGCGACGACGAACCCCACCGTGCGACCACGATCGCTCGGCGAGTCGGTGTCGGCGAACCCGATGTCGCGGTCGAGCCACCCGGGCTTCGCGTGCACGTGGAGGTGCGCCGCGAGGGGCTTCGAGGTCCAGGTCACCTCGGCGACGACGTCCGCCTCCTTCTCGACGCTCTCGTCGCTCGGGAACAGGTCGACCTCGCGCACCACGACCTGGGCGCCGGGACCGAGCGCCTTCTCGGTGGCGGTGGTCATCGCGAGCGTGGCGGGCAACCCGGCCTCGCCCTGGTGGACGAGGAAGAGGATCACGACGGGGTGGGCCACGCAGTCCCGAACCGTAGCAAGGATCCGGAGCCGCGCTTGCTATGGTGCGTCGATGTCCCGGCCCCGGGTGTTGCTCGCGCTCGCGCTCCTCTACACGGCGCAGGGGGTCCCGTTCGGGCTCGCCGCCGAGTACCTGCCCGTCGTCCTGCGCGAGGCGAAGATGAGCTACGCGGCGATCGCGGCCGTCGGCTGGCTGCAGCTGCCGTGGCAGCTCAAGCCCCTGTTCGCGGGCGTGGCCGACGACCCGCGCGTGCGCCGTCGCTCGCGGCTCGTCTTGCTCGCGCTGCAACTGGGGCTCACGGCCACCCTCGCCGCGTACGCGCCGTTCCGCGTGGGCCGCGCGTGGTTCGTGCTCACCGCCCTCGCCGCCCTGTTCGCGGCGTTCCAGGACGTGTTCGTCGACGCGCTCGCCGTGCGCGCGCTCTCGCGCGGCGACCGCGGCTTCGGCAACGTCGCGCAGGTCGCCGGGTACCGGCTCGGCATGCTCCTCGGCGGCGCGGGCCTCCTGCTCTCGGTCGCCACGCTCGGCCAGGAGACCACGCTGCTCGCCCTCGCGGGGCTCGTCGGCGCGGCGAGCGTCGGCGCGTTCCTCGCGCGCGAGGAGCCCGGTGCGAGCGAGGCTCCGAGAGAGAGCGCCCCGCCGAGCGTGCGGCTCGGCGCGCGAGCGCTCGTGCGTCACCTGCTCGGGCCGGAGGTGCGGGTCGTCCTCGCGGTCGCCCTGTCCTTCAAGTTCGGCCTGCACGTCGCGTCGGGTCTCCTCAAGCCGATGGTCGTCGACGCGGGGTGGAGCAAGCGCGAGATCGGCCTCGCGGTCGTCACCGTGGGCACGGTGTGCGGGCTCGTCGGCGCGGGCACGGGGGGGCTCCTCCACCGGAAGCTCGGCGAGACGCGCGCGCTCGTCGTCGCGGCCGTGCTGCAGGCGCTCAGCTGTGTCCCGCTCGTCGTGGCCGTCCTCCAGCGCTGCCCGCGGAGCACGACGACGATCGCCATCGGCGCGGAGCACTTCGTCAGCGGCGTCGGCACGACCATCCTGTTCGCGTCGCTCATGACCGCCACCCGTCGCAGCGACGCGGGCCTCCACTACACGGTGCTCACCAGCGCCAACGCCGTCGCGATCGGGTTCGGCGGCCTGCTCGGCGGCCTCCTCGCCGACCGCCTCGGCCTGCCGACCACGTTCGTGGTCGCCGCCGCGCTCTGCCTCGCGCCGCTCGCCCTGCTCGGCCGGTGGACGGCGGCCGCGACCGCCTCGGCGGGCGAAACCGCCTGACGGCGGTGTCCGGTGCGCCAGCGGTGGCACACCTGGATTCAGCCACAATTCGACCATTTTCGGTGGCGCGCGGCTTGCTGAGGCGGAGGGCATGACCCACGATCGCCTCCGCAACGTCCTCACCTCGGCTCTCCTCTCGGCCCTCGCCGTCCCGGCCTGCGGCGGCGTCGTCTCGGAAGAACCGCCGAAGGACGGCGGCGCCGACGTCGCGACCGACACCGGCACCGACGTCGCGACCGATCTCGGCGTGTGCACGCCCATCCCGGACACGGCCACCTGCTCGGAGAAGGTCGTCTACCCGTGCGGGCTGCCGTTCGCGCTCGCCGGCTCCACGCCGACCCTCGAGGAGTGCAAGAGCCTCTGCGCGCCCATCAAGTTCACGTACGGCGGACCCTACTCGTGCGGCGTCTACCCGACGGGCACCGACGGCACCTCGCAGACCGTCAACTGCGCCTCGTGCGCCGTCGGCCGCAAGCCGGTCGACCTCCTCGACGAAGCGGAGTGCCGCGAGGAAGACCCCGTCGCCGAGGCGCTCGCCGCGATGACCCGCATCGAGGCCGCGAGCGTGCACGCATTCCGCAAGCTCGAGCGCACCCTGCGCGGCCTCGGCGCCCCCGCCTCGCTGGTCGCCCGCGCGAGGAGCGCCGCGCGCGACGAGGCCCGCCACGCCCGCCTCGTCGGCAGCCTCGCCAGGGCGCGCGGCGCGCGTCGTCACCCCGTGCGCGTCGCGAAGGACCACGTGCCCACCGTGTTCGAGCTCGCGCTCGAGAACGCCGTCGAGGGCTGCGTGCACGAGACCGTCGGCGTCGCGTACCTCGAGCACCAGCGCACGCACGCGGCGACCCCCGAGCTCCGGGCGATGGCCGAGCAGCTCTACGACGACGAGCTCGCCCACGCCGAGCTCTCCTGGGACCTCGTCTCGTTCTTCGACCAGCACCTCGACGCGGACCAGCGGCGCGCGCTCCGCGAGGCGCGCGACCATGCTCTTTCGGCGCTGCCGCACGAGATGGCCAGCCTCGACGGCCGCGTCCGTGTGGCGCTGGGCCTCCCGGATGCCCCGAGCGTGGGACGTCTCGTCGAGAGCCTCCGCACCACCCTCTACGCTTGACGCAACGCGGCTCGAAACCGCCGAAACCTTCTTAGAAACTCCGTCGAGAGTTCCGGGCTCGGGTATGCTCCCGCCCCCCCGTGGCGGCCGTCTCCATCCAAGCCCTCGAGAAGTCGTATCCCGCTCCGAGCGCCGGCGCGCCTGCGCCGAAGATCCTCAAGGGCATCGACCTCGAGATCCCCGACGGCTCGTTCACCGTGCTCGTCGGTCCGTCGGGGTGTGGCAAGTCCACGCTGCTGCGCACGCTCGCGGGCCTCGAGCGGCCCGACAGCGGCACGGTGCGCATCGGCAAGGACGACGTCACCTTCGCCGAGCCGCGCGACCGCGACATCGCGATGGTGTTCCAGTCGTACGCGCTCTACCCGCACCTCACCGTGCGCGACAACCTCGCGTTCGGGCTGCGCCTGCGCGGCACGAGCGAGGCCGACATCACCGCGCGCATCGCCGAGGTCGCGCCCCAGCTCGAGCTCGAGCCCTACCTCGACCGCCTCCCGAAGCAGCTCTCCGGCGGGCAGCGGCAGCGCGTCGCGATGGGCCGCGCCATCGTGCGCCGCCCGCGTCTGTTCCTGTTCGACGAGCCGCTCTCCAACCTCGACGCCGCGCTGCGCGGCCAGGTGCGCGTGGAGATCCGGCGCCTCCACGAGCGCCTCGGCGCGACGATGGTGTACGTCACCCACGACCAGGTCGAGGCCATGACCCTCGCCGACCAGCTCGTCGTGCTCCACGGCGGTGTCATCGAGCAGGCCGGCCCACCCCTCGAGGTCTACAAGCAGCCGCGCACCCGCTTCGTGGCGTCGTTCCTCGGCATGCCGCCCATGAATTTCATCGCCGCCGAGCTGAGCCTCGAGACCGGCGAGCCGCGCGCGCGGGCCAAGGGGCTCGACGTCGCGCTGCCCCGTCGCGCCAAGGAGCTCGGCGCGCGCAAGGTCGTGGTCGGCATCCGCCCCCAGGACGTCCGCGTGCACGCAGCCGCGCCGTCCGATGGGCGCGACATCGACCTGCGCTTCGAGCTCGTCGAGAGCCTCGGCTTCGAGTCCCACGTGCACGGGCGCCTCGGCGAGCAGGGCGAGGAGTTCGTGGCGCGCCTCGAGGCCGACGAGGGTCGAGGCATCCCCAAGTGGGGCCGCATCGCGCTCGGCGTGGCCGCGGAGTCGGTGCACCTGTTCGACCCCGACACCGGCCGCTCGCTGCTCGGAGCGCAGCTGTGAGTCGGTGTCGCGCCGCGCTGCGCCCCTTGTTGGTCGCGGCGCTGGCCCTGGCCGTCGTGCTCGGCCTCGCGCGGCCCGCGCAGGCGGTCGTGCTGTGGCACGCCTACCGCGGCGCCGAGCAGCAGGCGCTCGACCAGGTGGTGGACGACTTCCGCCGCGCGCACCCGGGCGAGGTGGTCGAGGTGCTCGCGCTCCCGTTCGACGCCTACGCGAGCAAGCTCGAGGCGGCGATCCCGCACGGCCACGGCCCCGACGTGTTCCTCGACGCGCACGAGCGCCTCGTCGACTACCTCGACAAGGGCCTGGTCACGCCGCTCGGCCCGCTCGATCCGGCGCTGTTCGACGCCTCCGCGCTCGCCGCGGTGAGCCCCAAGGGCGTGCCGCTCGGGGCGCCGCTCGCGCTCAAGTGCCTCGCGCTCTACCTGCACGCCGGGGTGCCGACCCCGACCTCGCTCGACGCGCTCCTGCGCACCCAGAAGCTCGCGTTCGAGGCGCAGAGCGCCTACGGGCACGCGCCGCTGCTGCACGCCTTCGGGGGCAAGATCCTCGACGAGGGCGGCGCATCACCTCGTTATGCATTCGCCGACGGCCCCGCCGAGCAGTCGCTCGCCTGGGTGCTCGCGGCGGTGAAGCGGGGCTCGATCCCCGAGGAGGCGAGCGGCGCGCTCGTCACCCAGCTGTTCGCCGACAAGCAGGCCGGCGCCGCCATCAGCGGCCCGTGGCTCGCCGCCGAGCTGCCCGCGGGCCTCGGCCACCGCGTGGTGCCGATCCCGGCCGTGCACGAGGGCGGCGCGCCGGCGCGGCCCTACCTCACCGTCGAGGCAGCGATCCTCGCCAAGAACGCGCGGAGCCCGGAGCTCGGACGCGCCCTCTTGAGTCACCTCGTGTCGCGCGGCTCGGCGATCGTGCGCGCCAAGGTCGGTCGGCAGGTGGTCGCGACCAGGAGCGCCTGGGACGACCCGGCCCTCGCGGCCGACCCGCTGCTCGCCGGGTTCGCGCTCGCCGCGCGCGAGGCGATCCCCATGCCCACGAGCGCCGCGATGCGCGCCGCCTGGGAGCCCACGTCGCGTGCCATCCAGAAGGTGCTGCGCGGCGACCTCGGCCCGCGCGCCGCGATGGACGAGGCCGCCCACCGGTTCGCCGACGTCACGCGCCCCCTGCCCCCCACCCGCGACCCGCGCCCGCTCCTGTTCGTGGTCGGCGCCCTCGGCCTCCTGTTCGCGTTCCGGGCGGTACGCGCGGCCAAGTCCGTCACGTTCCGCGCCGAGCTCCGTCGCTCGCTGCCGGCGTATGCGTACCTCACGCACGCCGTCGTGATCGTGGGCCTCCTGGTGGGCGTGCCGCTCGTGCTCGGCGCCACCACCTCGCTGTTCGCCGGGCGGGCGGACGGCATGCGCTACGTCGGCCTCGGCAACTACCTCGAGATCCTCACCGCGCGCGGCGGCCCGCTGCTCGCCTCGGGGTCGTTCTACGCGGTGCTCCTCGTGACCGTGCTCTGGACGGTGTGCAACATCACGCTGCACGTCGGCCTCGGCCTCGCGCTCGCGCTCCTGCTCTCGCGCCCCGCGCTCCGCATGCGCGGGCTCTACCGCGTGCTCCTCATCGTGCCGTGGGCGGTGCCCTCGTACGTGTCGGCGCTCGCGTGGAAGGGCATGTTCCACCGGCAGCTCGGCGCGGTGAACGCCATCCTCTCGGCGCTCGGCGTCGCGCCGGTGGCCTGGTTCTCCAAGTTCTCCACCGCGTTCGCGGCCAACGTGGCGACCAACGTCTGGCTAGGCTTCCCGTTCATGATGGTGGTCACCCTCGGCGCGCTGGCGGCGATCCCGCGCGAGGTGCTCGAGGCCGCCGAGGTGGACGGCGCGACGCGCTGGCAGCGGTTCCGCCTGGTCACGCTGCCCCTGCTCCGCCCGCTGCTCCTGCCGAGCGTCGTGCTCGGCGCGGTGTGGACCTTCAACATGTTCAACGTGGTGTTCCTCGTCTCCGGCGGCGAGCCCGACGGGCGCACCGAGATCCTCGTGAGCGAGGCCTACCGCTGGGCGTTCACCCGCCAGGCGCAGTACGGCTACGCGTCGGCCTACGCGGTGCTCATCTTCTTCGTGCTCGTGTTCGTGCACCGCGGCCTGCGCCGCCTGTCGGAGGCCTCGTGAGCCACCAGCTCGACGAGACCGGCGGGCGGCGCTCCCTCGGCACCGAGCTGCTCGTGCACGCCGCGCTCGTGCTCGCGGTGCTCGTGGCGCTCTATCCGGTGCTCTGGGTCGTCTCGCTCGCGGTGTCGCCGGCCGGCGCGCCGACCGCGCGCGTGCTGCCGATCCCGAGCGCGCCCTCGCTCGACAATTTCCGCACCTTCGTGAACACCCACGACGCTGCCGGGCGCTGGCTGTTCGGCCGGCAGCTCGCGTCTTCGCTCCTGGTCAGCGGCGCCACCGCGATCGTCGGCGTGGCCATCGCCACTCCGGCCGCGTACGCGCTCGCGCGGTTCCGCTTCGTCGGCAAGGAGCGCGGCGTGTGGCTCTTGATGGCCACCCAGATGTTCCCGGGCGTCGCCACCCTCGTGCCGCTCTACCTGCTGCTCGAGAAGCTGCACCTGCTCGACGCGCGCGCGGGCCTCGTGCTCGTGTACGCGACCACGGCCGTGCCGTTCTGCGTGGTGCAGCTGCGCTCGGCGTTCGAGGCCGTGCCGATCGACCTCGAGGAGGCCGCGCTCGTCGACGGCGCGACGCGGCTGCAGGCGTTCCTCCGGGTGGCGCTCCCCGCGGCGCGCCCGAGCCTGGCGGTGACCGCCCTGTTCGCGTTCATGAGCGCCTGGAACGAGTTCATCCTCGCGGCCACCCTCATGTCGCGCGAGGACAGCTTCACCCTGCCGGTGGCCCTCCAGCGGTACGTCGGCGAGCACGGCGCCTCGTGGGGCACGTTCGCGGCGGGCGCCATCGTCGTCTCGGTGCCGGTGATGGCGCTCTTCTACCTTGCGCAGCGACACATCGTCAGCGGCGTGACCGCGGGCGGCGTGAAGGGGTAAAATACCCCCATGAGCTACTCGGAGCGTTACGCGCGTGCGCTCGGCATCGCCGCGCGCGCGCATCGAGATCAGGTCCGCAAGGGCAAGGACGTGCCCTACGTCACCCACCCGGTGCACGTGGCGCGCATCCTCGATCGCCACGGTTTCCCCGAGGATCTGGTGCTCGCTGGCCTCCTGCACGACGTCCTCGAGGACACCGCGGTCTCGGAGCAGGAGCTGCTCGACGCGGTCGGCGCCGAGGTCGTGGCCCTCGTGCGCGCGGTCACCGAGACCAAGTCCGAGGACGGCGTCGAGCGCTCGTGGGAGGTGCGCAAGGCGGAGCAGCTCGCCCACCTCGCCGAGGCGCCGGTCGAGGTCCTCGCGCTCAAGGCGGCCGACGCCATCCACAACGCCTCGGAGACCCTCGACGACGTGCGGGAGCACGGCACCGAGGTGGCCTTCTCGCGGTTCAAGCGGGGTCCGGGACCGTCGGTGGACTATTACCGGAAGATCGCCGCCCTCTGCGACGCAGGGCTGACGACGCACCCGCTGGCCGCCGAGCTCCGCGCGGTCGTCGACGCGCTGGCGAGCGCCGCGCGCGTGTAGATAGACTGTCTCCGGGAGGCGATGCCGGAGGTTTTCCAGACGAAGGGCCTCGTCTATCGAGGCGCGCTCGACTTCTACGCGACCCGCGTGCCGGGCGGCGTGGGTGCGGTGCGTGGCGCGCTGCACGAGTCTTCGGTGGCGACCTTCTTCGATCAGGCCTTCGTGCCCGGTGCCTGGTACGACGTGCGGCCGATCGTGGCGATCAGCCGCGCCGCGGCCCAGGCCTGCGTGATCAACCACGCGCAGCTCGTGCGAGAGAACGCCGCCTGGGTCGCCCGGCGCGACATCCACGGGGTCTACAAGTTCTTGCTGCGCCTCGCGTCGCCCGAGGCCGTCGCCTTGCGCCTGGCGCGCGCCTCCATGCAGTACTTCGACTTCGGCAAGGCCGAGTCCCACATGGAGGGCCCGAAGCAGTGCATCGCCGTGCAGTCGGGCCTCCCGGACGCGCTCGCGAGCTGGTTCGCCTGGGCCGCCGAGGGCTTCGCGCCGGTCGCGCTGGCCGCCGCCGGGGCCAAGCACGTCGTCGCCGAGACCAAGGTCCACTACGCGCCCCCACCCACCCACGCGAGCGTCCGGCTGGTCCTCCGCTGGCAGTGATCTCCCCGTGTCGCGCGGCGCCGCCTGCGCTACCCGTGCGCGCATGTCGGAAAGCCTCGCCCGCCCCTGGATCGCCGAGCTCTCGTCCCACGTCGGAAAGGAGGTCGAGATCCGCGGCTGGCGCAACCACCTGCGCTCGAGCGGCAAGCTCCACTTCCTCGAGGTGCGCGACGGCACCGGCGCGGTCCAGTGCGTGGTCTTCAAGGGCAACGTGAGCCCCGAGCTCTTCGAGCGCGCGGGCGGCATCCAGCAGGAGTCGAGCGTGCTCGTCCGCGGCACCGTCGGCGAAAACCCCAAGAAGCCCGGCGTCTACGAGATCCAGGTGAGGCACGTCGAGGTGCTCGCCGGCCCGACCCGCGAGTACCCGATCGGCCTCAAGGAGCACGGCGTCGAGTTCCTGATGGACAACCGCCACCTCTGGCTCCGCTCGTCCAAGCAGAACGCCACGCTCAAGGTGCGCGCGACCATCGTCAAGGCGGTGCGCGACTTCTTCGACGGGCGCGGGTTCACCCTGGTCGACGCGCCGATCTTCACGCCCAACGCCTGCGAGGGCACGAGCAACCTGTTCGAGACCGACTACCACGGCGAGAAGGCGTATCTCACCCAGTCCGGCCAGCTCTACATGGAGGCCGCCGCGGCCGCCGTCGGCAAGGCCTACTGCTTCGGCCCCACCTTCCGCGCCGAGAAGAGCAAGACCCGCCGCCACCTCGCCGAGTTCTGGATGGTCGAGCCCGAGGTCGCCTTCATGGACCTCGCGGGCGACATGGAGCTCGCCGAGCAGTTCCTCGCCTTCATCGTCCAGCGCGTCCTCGAGACCCGCAAGGAGGAGCTCGCCATCCTGGAGCGCGACACGAGCAAGCTCGAGAAGGTGCTCGCCCCGTTCCCGCGCATCACCTACCACCAGGCGATCGAGATCCTGCAGAAGAACGGCCACCCCGAGGCCAAGGTCGGCGACGACTTCGGCGGCGACGAGGAGACGGTCATCTCCTCGCAGTTCGACCGGCCGGTCATCGTCCACCGCTACCCGATGGACCTGAAGGCGTTCTACTTCAAGCGCGACCCGAACGACCCGAGCCTCGCGCTCAACATGGACGTGCTCGCCCCTGAGGGGTACGGCGAGATCATCGGCGGCGGGCAGCGCGAGGACGACCTCGCCACCCTCGAGGCCGCCATCACCCACCACAAGCTCCCGATGGAGGCGTTCGAGTGGTACCTCGACCTGCGCCGCTACGGCAGCTTCCCGCACGCCGGGTTCGGCCTCGGCATCGAGCGCACGGTCGCCTGGTGCTGCGGCCTCCACCACGTGCGCGAGACGATCCCCTTCGCCCGCATGCTCAACCGTCTGAGCCCCTGAGCGCGGTCACTCGCAGCTGCTAGCCTGCGCTGATGCGCAAGCGCCTCCTTGCGCTCCTCGCCGCCGTGCTCCTCCTCGTGGTGGCGCAGCGGCTCGGCGTGTTCGCGCGCTTCTCCGACGTCGCGCGCATGAAGCAGACGCTGCTCGGCCTCGGCGGGTGGGGCTACTTCGCGTTCCTCGTCACCTACACGCTGTTCCAGCCGTTCGGGCTACCGGGCACGGTGTTCGTGCTGGTCGCCCCGCTGATCTGGCCGTGGCCGATCGCCTTCGCGCTGTCGATGGTCGGCTCGTGCACGGCGAGCGCCGCCGGCTTCGTGTTCGCGCGGTTCGTCGCGCGCGAGTGGGTGGCCGCGCGCATCCCCGCGAAGTTCCGCGCGTACGACGAGGCGCTCGAGCGGCGCGCGTTCGGCACCGTGGTGACCCTGCGCTTCGTGTTCTGGATGTCGCCGTTCCTGCACGCGTTCTTCGGCGTGTCGCGGGTCAGCTTCTCGACGCACCTCTGGGGCTCGGCGGTGGGCTACGCGGTGCCGCTGTTCCTCACGAGCTTCTTCGGGCAGCGGGTGTTCGACTGGCTCAAGGCGCTGCCACCGTGGGGTTGGGCCCTCGGGTTCCTCGGCTTCCTCGCGATGGTGTGGGTCACCTGGAAGCTGCGCCGTCGCCCGGCTCCTTGACGCTGCACCCCGACGTCGCCCGGTGCTCGGCGAGCGCCGCGAGCGTGGCCTCGTCGAGCGCGCGCTCGGCGGCCCCGAACAGCTCGCGCTCCTCGAACCGGACGTGCGCCTCGAGCCGGTCCGCGAACGCGGCGATGGCCTCCACGGATCGCGCGCCCGCCTGGGCGCGGAGGAACGCGTGGTCGACCTCGGTGCGCTGCACGAGCGCGTGCTCCCCCGCGGCGGCGAGGCCCGGCAGGAGGAGCCGCTCCTCGACGAGGAAGTGCGGCTCGAGCGTGTCGACGAGGGCGCGGTCGAGCTGCTCGCAAGCGGCGGCGAGGCGCGAGGGGTCGGCCACCGCCTTGCGCAGCGTGCGCACGAGCACGAGGGCGTGGTGGTGCTCGTGGGAGAGGCCGTGCAGTCGCGGGTCGCGCCGGATCGCCGTCACCGCGCGAGCCTAGCAGGCTTCACCAACGCGACATGCTGCCGAGGTCGACCACCGAGAGGCCCTTCGCCTTCAGCGTGCGCGCCGCAGAGCCACTCCGCATCCCGCTCGCGCAGTACACCACCACCGGCTTGCCCTTCTTGGCGAGCTCGTCCGCGCGTGCAGCCACCTGGTCCACCGGCACGTTGACCGCACCGGGCAGGTGTCCGCCGGCGAACTCGCCGACCGAGCGCACGTCGAGCAACAGCGCGCCCTCGGCGACCAGCCGCCGGGCCTCGGCCGGGTCGACCTTGCCCATGCGCTGGGTGACGAAGAACACGAGCGCGGCGGCCGCGAGCGCGATCCAGAGGGCGTTGTCCTGCAGCATCGGCGATGGGAGCCACCTCGGCGCCAGGAGGGTTCGCGGAGGGTTCGCTCAGGTCGGCGGCGAACCCTTGGCCGGGGGGCGACCGGAGCGGTAGCACTTGGGGCACAGCCAGGCGAACTCGCCGTTCGCGGTGAGCGGCGCGAGCAGCGCGGGCGTCGCGGGATCGCCGGGCCGGAGCAGGCGCCAGCCGTCGCGGATGGCGTCGAACGCGGAGTCGTGGTCGCTGTCGGGCTCGTTGCACCGCCGACAGACGCGGTCCGGGTCCTTGCTCGTGTCGAGGGGCTTCGTCGCCATCCCGCTCACCCCGCGACCCGCTCGGCCGACACGACGCCGTGCAGGCGCCCCGCCATCATGATCTCGGACGCGCTGTGGCCCACCTGGGGGGCCACGAGCGCAACCGCGGTGTTGAGGTCGTCGTGCACCGCGACCCTCCCTCGCTTGCCGCCGACGAGCAGGAGCCCGGCGAGCACGCTACGCATGACGCTGTGCCGGAAGCCCGAGCCCTCCATGACGAAGTAGAGGCGCTCGTTGCAGCGGAGCAGCTCGTCCATGTTGCGGACCATCGCCGCCCGCACGTCGTCCTTGGGCGGGTCGGCGTCGCCCGGGACGAGCGAGATGCCGATGAGCGGCTGCTTGAGCGCCGCGAAGCCGCGCTGCACCTCGCGGAGCACCCGGTCCACGTCGTCCATCACCGGGGTGCCCCACCGCACGAAGTGGAGGCGTCCGAGAAGCATCGATTGATACGCCATGCTCGACCTTTCGCTGTCAGGGATCGAGGAAACCAAGGACGGACGACCAGTAGCGCGTGTTGCTCGGCGGGCTCTCGATGCGCGGGATGTGTCCGCCGCCTTCGATGACCTGGAGGGCGGCGCCGCCGGTGCCGTAGTCCGCGGCGAGCTCGAGCGAGTCGGAGAGCGCCTGGTTCGGGTCGAGCTCGCCCTGCACGATGAGGCCCGGCGCGCGCGCGAGCCCGGGGCTGAAGAACGGCAGATCGAACACGTCGTAGAGCGGCCGCGTCGTGTACGTGCCGGGCAGGTTCGCGCTGGCCCAGGTCTGCACCGCGGGGGGCGAGCTCGCGAGGAGGCCCGCGTACACCGGCGCCGCGGTCGGGAAGTAGCCGTTCGGCAGCGTGTCGAGGAACGCGCGGAACCCGGGGCTGCGGAAGCTCGCGTCTGCGAACGGCGAGGCCGTCTTGTAGAGCATCGAGGCGAGCACGCACGAGCGCACCCGGATGCGGTCCGCGCAGAGCTCGGCGGCGACGCCCCCGCCCCAGCTCTCGCCGAGCACGTCGACCTTCGGCGTGAGGCGGACGAGCCGCAGGTACTGCACGACCTTGTGCATGGCGGCCGCTTGCCCGTCGAGGGTCACGGTCTTGCCGTCGGTCGGGAACGTGCTCTTGCCGGTGCCCTCGAAGTCGGCGGTGACGGCGAAGATGCCGCGCGCGGCGACCAGATCGCGGCCGCGGTAGCCGTCGGCGTCGATCTGGTAGAAGTCGCCCGAGGTCAGCGGCCCGGGCAGCATGAGCAGCGCGCGGTGCGGCCAGCGCAGCCACGCGCGCAGCGTGAAGGTCTCGGTGAGGTGGATCTTGCGCCCCGGCCCCACGGGCACCTGGTGCTCGATGGTGTGCAGCTTGTCGAGCGCCCCCGCGGGCAGCGCTTCGCCCCGGAGGAGCGCGGCGACCTCGGCGGGCAGGCTCGGCGCCCCCGCGGTGAGGGCCTCCTCGCTCGTGGCGACGGGCGGGGCGTCGACGGCCTCGGCCGCGCAACCGCTCGCCGACAGCATCAGGAGCACGATCGAGGACGATAGGGGGCGGAAAAACATGATCCCTCCTTCACGCACGGGTTGAGTCGAAGCGCACACTCAGGGAGTCGTGGGGTCGTCGCTGGGCAGCGCCGACCGGGCGAGCGCGGCGATCGGGTCGCCCCGCAGGGACGCGGCGTCGACGGCCTGCGTGCGCTCGACGAGCTGCACGAGGACGCCAGCGGTGGTGGCCGGATCGAGGAACACCTCGCGGAGCCCCGGCGCGGTCTCGATCGGCGCGCCGCGCACGCGGAAGCCGAGCAGCTCCACTCGCTGGATCTCGCGCTCGAGGTCCTCGGTGGCGAAGGCCACGTGGTGCAGGTGCACGCCGCGCGTGGCGAGCGCGTCGGACACCGGCCCTGGACCGGTGGGCGCGTTCACGTGGAGCTCCACCCCGGCGACCGCGAAGGTGGCGATCGCCATGCCCGGCAGGTCGACACGCTCTGGCTCGACGCCGAGCAACCGCGCGAGCGCCGCGGCCGCGCCCTCGCGGTCGTCGACGATGGCCGTGAGGTGGTCGAGCTTCACCGCGCGCCCCAGCGCACCGCCGCGGCCGCGTAGGTGTACCCCGCCGCCGGTCCGAACAGGAGCACGCGGCTCCCCTCGCGCACGCGCCCCGCGCGCCGCGCGTGGTGGAGCGAGGCCGAGAGCGAGACCGAGTTGATGCTGCCGTACTCCTCGAAGGTGTCGAACGAGATGCCGTCGCGGAGTCCCAGCGAGTCCTCCATGAACGCCGCGTACCAGGACATGGGCTGATGCGAGACGAAGAGGTCGAGCTCCTCGACCGTGAGCTCGGCGCGGGCGAGCGCCTCGCCGCACACCTCGCGCGCGTACTGCCGCAGCTCGCCCATCACCGCGGGCTGCAGCGCGGGATCGAAGCGGATGAGCAGCTGCTCCTGCGAGCGCTCCCAGTAGGCGCGCCTGGGCGCGCCGCTCGGCACGTCCCAGCCGAGGCGGATGGCGCCGTGCAGCCGCCCGTCGGTGCGAAACGAGAAGGCGACGCTCGCGCCCTTCGAAGCGCCGACCACGAAGGCCCCCGCGCCGTCGCCCTCCTGCACGGTCGAAGACGCCCCCGGGTCGGTGACCCGCGAGTACGCGACCGACTGCACGCAGAGCACGTGGCGCGCGAACCCCGCGGCGACCTGCGCGGCGGCGACGCTGAGCTGGGTGACCACCGAGTTGCAGATGCTGTCGACCTCGAAGCAGGCCGCGTTGCGGATCCCGAGCCCCTGCGCCACCAGCGCCGCGTTCTTCGGGTGCATCTCGTCGGGGAGGAACGACTGCACGAGGACGGCGTCGACGTCGCCCGGATCGAGCCGCGCGTCGGCGAGCGCCGCCTTCGCCGCGGCGATCTCGGCCTCGGACGTGCGGAGCTCGCGCGGGAAGATGCGCCGCCGCCGCGTGCCGCGGAACGGATCGGAGAAGCTGCGCTCGAGGGCGGCGAGGGTGCGCGCGTCGTCCGCGCCGCGGAACACCATGCCCGCGACGTGCACCGCGCCGTCGTCGTCGCGCGCGCCGCGGAAGGGATCCTTCACCGCGGCGTGCTGCTCGGCGAGGAAGGCGAACGCCTCGTTGCCGACGGGCGGGGCCTCCCAGATTCCAGTGCCGAGGATCCCGACGTCGCGCGCGATCACGGCTGCCTCGCGTGCATCATCGACATCTGGGCGATGGCCTCGATGCGGCCGTCGCCGCGGATGCGGACGTTGGCGTCCTGGCGGATGTCGAGCACCGCAGGCCCGTCGGCGGTGAGCCGGTCGAGCAGCTCGGCGGTGATCTGGCCGGGCCGCTCGATGGTGGCCGACGCGACCCCGATCGCGCTCGCCCAGGCCGCGAAGTCGACGCGCGGCGTGTCCCACGCGGCCTCGCGCCCGAAGGTGTGGCGGTAGCCGTGGAACACCATGTTGTAGCGAGCGTCGTTGAACACCGCGAGCACCACGCGCAGGCCGTGCTTGCGCGCGACGAGCAGCTCCATCCCCGCCATCTGCATGCCGCCGTCCCCGCACACGCAGATCGTCCGCCGCGCGCGGTCGCCCAGCGCGAGGCCGATCGCGGAGCCGATCCCCGAGCCCATCGAGCCGAGCCCGAGGTGCACGACGAACCGGTCCGGTCGGTCGGCGGTCAGGTAGTGCAGGGCGAACAGCATGTGCTCGCCGATGTCGGTCACGAACACGTCGTCGGGGCGACTCGCGCGCTCGAGGTCGGCGATCACGCGGTGGGGCGCGATGACCTGCGCGTCGTCGGTCGCGAACTCGGGCACGTCGAACGGCGAGGCCGCGTGCGCCTCGGCCGCGAGCAAGGGGCCGCGCCGCGATGGCGTGCCCCCGAAGGCGGCGAGCGAGGAGGCGAACGCCCCGACGTCGGCCACGACTCCCATCGCGGTCGGGTGGTTGCGCCCGAACACCGAGGGGTCGAGGTCGACGTGGGCCAGGAACCCGCCCGCGGCGAGCGGCGGTGTGCCGGCCAGCGTGGAGTCGTCGAGGTCGGTGGCGAGCGCGAGGGTCGCGTCGCACCCCGCGCGCATGTAGCGGCGGGCCCACCACGAGGCGCCGAGCCCGCACGCGCGGAGCGAGAGCGGGTGGGTCTCGGGCAGGAGCCCCTTGGCCATCGGGGTGGTCACGAACGGCACCTGCGTGGCCTCGACCATGCGCAGCAGCGCGCGCTCGTGCCCGCGGCAGCCCGCGCCGACGATGAACAGGGGGCGCTCGGCGCGCGCGAGGTGCCGCGACACGGTGGCCAGCACCGGGAGCGAAGGGGCCCGCGGCTCGACGGCCCGCGGCGGCGCGTGGAGGAACGGCGCGACCACGGGGGCGCCCGCGTTGTCGACGGAGAGCACGACGAAGGCCGGGCCCGGGTTCTCCGGATCCGTGGCCGCGTCGATGGCCCGCTGCACCTGGCCGCTCGCGCTCTCACCGCGGGCGACCCGCACGACGGCGCGCGCGACACCGGCGAAGATGCGCTCGACGCCGATGCCGTCGCCGCCGGTGTGCTGCGCGAGCTTCATGCCCGTGGCGGCCCACGGCACGTCGCCGCAGAAGACGATCATCGGGACGCGCTCGAGGTGCGCGGCGACCACGCCGGTGAGCACGTTGGTGGCGCCCGGCCCCGCGGTGACGACGATGGCGGGCACCCGACCGGTCGCCCGCTGGAAGCCCATCGCCTCGAACACCCCGCAGCTCTCCTGGCGCGGCTCCACGAGCATGACCCGTGGGTCGCTCAGGATCGCGTCGAAGAACGGGATGATCGGGCCGCCGGGCAGCCCGAAGAACGTGTCGATGCCCGCGGTGTAGAGGGTGCGCACGATGGCCGTCGCCGCGCTCGCACGTTCGTCCGCGCGGAACACGCCGCTGGGCGACTCGAGGAGCTCGACTTCGGGTGCGCGGCCAAGCCGTCGCTTCATGGTTGGTGTCACCAAGTAAGCACAGTTCTGTGCTTTGTCATGAGAAGAATTCTTGTTTGTTCCTCGCAATTGTGGGGCTCATGTACGCCGATGTCCTGTGATCTGGCGGACCGGTAGCTTGATCTGGATCAGATGCGCTGGCGCAAACAGTGGCCGAACGTCGAGCGATCTGGAACGCGTGCGAACTCGCCCCGAGCGTGGCGTTCACGGCGCGAGCGGGCACCAACGGGACGCGAGCGCAGCGCACGCTCCGAGCGTCCGAGACGGAGTCGTCGTTCTCACGTGTGCCCGCGCACGCTCATTCCGGCCAACCACTCCGGGCCAGCCGCTTCAGACGAGACTTTCGGGAGCGCGGGGCGCGGCTACTTCGGCACGCCCGGGATCGCGCCCTTGCCCGTCTCGACGAGCTCGAGCGCGAGATCGGACTCGAGCAACCCGATCACCTCACCGCGGGCCACGCTCGCGAGCTCGGTCTGCGCGGCCGCGAGCCCCTCGGCGCCCCACTTGACCATGGCGACGTAGAACCGCCCCTGGATCGCCGGCTTACCGGCGGCCAGCTTGTCGAGCGTGACCACGGCGTCGGCCTTGCCGAGCGCGTGCCGCGCAAGCCGCCCGGTGAGCGTGTCCGCCCCCGACACCGCGACGAGCGCCTTCTCCGTCTCGACATCGGTCGGGACGCCGGCGCGTCGCTGCACGGCCCGCACGAGGACGGCGAGGCGCGCGAGCGGGTCGGGCGCGAGGCCGATGTCGAGCGCGCGCTTGAACGTGGCCTTGGCGCGGACGGCGTCCGACGTGCGCAGGGCGCGCAGCATGCGCGAGGTGACGATGCGGGCGAGCAGAGGGCCGTCGGTGGCGGCGGCCTCGGCCGCAGCCCAGGCCTCGTCTTCCTTGGCGGCCGCGCCCTCGAACCGCGCGTGGACGAGCGCGATCCGCAGCTGGACCTCGGCGAGGCCGTTGCCCTTGCTGGTGAGCCGCAACGGCGAGAGCAGCTCGAGCGCTCGCAGGTAGCTGGCCTGGGCGGCGGCCGCGTCGCCCGCCCGCCGGGCATAGTCGCCGGCGAGCAGTCGCAGGTCGGCCTCGACGCCGGGCTCGGAGAGCAACGCCTTCTCGGTCAGTGCCTTGGCCATCGCCTCGCGCGCCGCGCCGAGGTTCCCCTCGCGCGCCTCGAGGCGAGCCTTGCCGGCCCACGCCGTCGCGATCGGCTCGAGCGCGAGCGCCTCGTCGAACAGCGTGCGCGCGGCGCCCGGTCGACCCGCCTGGCCTTCGACCACCCCCATCAGCGTGCGGATCACCGCGCCCGACGGCTCGACCTTGCCGATCTGGTCGGCGGCCCCGACGAGCGGACCCGCGGCGAGGTAGGCGCGACGCGCGGCGTCCCAGTCCTCGCGGTCGGCGAAGTCGCGGATGGCAGCGCCCGCGATCCCGAGCGCGCGCCCGAGATCCTTGGCGGAGGGGCGGCGCGGGTCTTCCTTGGTGCCGAGCAGCGAGCGCGCGAGGATCGCCGGGGCGGCGTCGCCGGAGCCGGCGAGCAGGAGGCCGCGCGCCACGACCTCGGCGAGCAGCGCGCTCTGCGGGAAATCGGGCGTGGCGGCGAGCGCGGTGCCGAGGGCTCCGTCGGCGACCACCTCTTCGAGCGTCTCCACCTTGATCGAAGGCAGGAGCGCGGCGACGAGGTCGGTGTAGCCGTCGAGGCTCGGGGTGGCCCCCGCGTCGAGCAGCGCGCGCCGCAGCGTCTCCGGAACGAAGCCCTGCGCCTGCGGGCTGCCCACGACCTCGATCGCGCCGGGGACGTCGCCGTCGCGGAGCCGACGCGCGACCAGCCGCACGCCGGCGGTGCGCGCGCCGAGGACCGCGTAGTAGACCTCGTCGACGTAGCGCGCCTGCACGCGCTCACCCTCCTTGAAGGCGACGACGCGGTCCATCCACTCGAGGAGCGCCTGCTCGGCCTCGGCGCCGTGCTTGTCGTTCGGGGTGTAGACGAACGCGTCGTTCTTGCGCATGGCGACGCGCCCCGCCGTGACCAGCGGCGACTTGGGGAAATCCGCCGGCGCGCTGGTCCACACGTCGAGCGCCTCGAGGTGGGGCTTGGGCTTCGGGTCGTTCGGCCGGGCGAGCGCCCAGAGGCCGTAGATGCCGAGCGCGACGCCGTCCTCGCCGCGCGCCGCGGGGCCGTGCACCGCGCGATCGAGCACCGACACGGCGGGGTCCGACAGGAGCTCGGGGCCGACCTTGTTCACGCGGAGCAGGGTGGCGGCGAAGCGGAGCGAGGCCAGGGCGGTGCGCTCACGACCCTCGAGGAGCATGCGCCCGGCGCGGAGCAAGAGGCGGTCGGCGAGCGGCTTCGCGAGCTGGGTGCGCCCCGGAGCGGCGGGCGCGGAGAACGTGTAGTGCGCGAGGGCGAGCGGGACGTCAGCCTCCTCGACCGGGGCTCCCGGCTTGAAGGCGTAGGTGGGGGCGACGGGTGCGTTCGGGCGACAGCCTGCCGAGGCGAGGCTCCCCAGCGAGAGCATTGCAGCGAGGGAGACACCGTGGAGGACGCGACGCATCGCGGGCGACGATAGCATCCTTCCCCGGAGCGGAGGACCGGACAGGGACGGTCAGCCCGTGGCGGCGACGGGCATGGCAGCAACGAGGCGGCTGATGAGCGCCTGGGACTCGGTCGCGAGCTCCTCGAAGACGATCCCCATGCCGGGCGGCTGCGCCTCGACGCGGACGACCTCGCCCGTGCCCTCGATGGTCTCGATGTCGTCCATGATCAGCGTGAACCGCAGGTTGACCTTGGTGCCGACCGGCAGGGGCGACTTCGACTTGATGAAGACCCCCGTCTTGCTGATGTTGGTCACGTACTCGTGGATGAACGCGTCGAACGACTCGAACTCCTTGTTGATGGTGAGCCGGTCGGACTGGCGGCCGTCACGGGGCTGGTCGAACTGGGAGGAGTGAGCGGCGTTCGGCATGGTGCCCCTGACACCATGGGTCGCCACCGCGGGCCAAGAAAACGATCCCGGGAGCGCTCAGAGATCTTCCCAGGTCGTGCACTTGGGGTTCTCCTGGCACTGGCACTCCCGCTTCTTGGCGGGCTTGTACTCCTTGCCGTCGAACTTCATCACGATCTGGTAGCAGTGCGGGTTGCCGTCGTCCTCGATGCGGCGCGGGCGGACGGTGAGGTCCTTGAGGCCGTGGGACTTGGTCTCCATCGACTCGTAGCGGTCGACCGAGGGGAACGAGCCCACGTAGTGCCCGCAGGTGCCGCGCGCGATGTAGACGGAGCGGTTGCACGAATCGCCGCACGACCAGCCGGGCTTCACGAAGAAGTCGGCCGTGCCGTCGCCGTCGAGGTCTTCGTCGCGCACGTCGAGCTGCACGTGCTTGTCGAACGGGCGGGTGGCGTCGCGCTTGTCGCCGTCGGGCAGCGGGTCGACGCAGTCGCCGGGGACAGCGACCTTGGCGGCGTCGCCGCCACCCGTGGTGCCCCCGCCCGTGGTGCCCGTTCCCCCCGTGTTGACGGGCGCCGCGGGCGAACACGCGAAGAAGACGACACTCACGAACGCGACGAGCGGTGCTGATCGATCCCGCGCCATGACCCCATCATACGCCTTGGGAAAGGAGCGCGCGCAACGATTCGGGGCTCGTGACCGCGGGGGGCACGCGCGACACCCGGGCGGCGAGCGGGCGCTCGAGACCGCGCTCGAAGTCGGCGAACTCCGTGTCCGTGTCTTCGCGCAAGAAGCAGAGGATCGCGTCGAACGTGCGGTCCTTCTCGAGCAGCATGGCGGCCTCGGCGTAGCTCTCGGCGATGACCAGGTCCCAGGTATCCGACAAAGCGGCACGCGCGGCGCGGGCGGCGCTGACCTGCGGGTCGATGGCGAGGGCGCGACGGCGGCGCACCGGCGTCTTGCGGACGGGGGCTGGCTCCGAGTCGAACTCGCCCGCGAGACCGGGCAGGGAGACGAGCACCGTCGTGCCGGACTGCTCTCCCTGGCGGCTGTCCACCTGGATGGTCCCGCCGAGCGCGGTCACGATCCCGTGGCAGATCCACAGCCCGAGGCCGCTGCCCTCGGACGCCGGCTTGGTGGTGAAGAACGGGTCGAACACGCGCCCGAGGCTGTCGTGGTCGATGCCGGTGCCGGTGTCGCTCACCTCGATGCGGGCGTCGCCCGAAGGGCCGAGGCCGGTGCGCACGACCACCGCGTTGCGCTGGGGGTCGCCCGCCGGGATGGCCTGCGCGGCGTTGAGCAGGATGTTCATGAACACCTGGGCCAGGCGCCCCTCGTTGGCGAGCACGAGCGGCATGGCCTCGAAGCGGCGCTCGACGCGCGCGACCTTGCGGATCTCGTTCTGCGCGAGCGCGAGCGTGGCCTCGAGCACGCGCTGGGCGTCGATGGGCCGCCGCAGCTCCTCGTCGGCGCGCGCGAACGAGCGCAGATCACGCACGATCGTGCGCACCCGCTCGGCCCCCTCGCGCACGATCTCGAGCATCTCGGCCACGTCGGCCACCTGCCGTCGCGCGCTCTCGAGCGTGGCGGCGTCCTCGGGCGCGAGCGGCGCATCGGCCAGCTGATCGAGCAGCTCGCCGAGCTTGGGGAGCCGCCGGTTCTCGATGTGCGCGACGTTGGCGAGCACGTACGCGAGCGGGTTGTTCACCTCGTGCGCCACGCCCGCCGCCAGCGTGCCGACGGAGATCATCCGGTCGGCCTGCCGGAGGCGCGCTTGCAGCGCGAGCCGCTCGGTGACGTCGCGGGCGAACACGAGGCACCCTCCGGCGACGCCGTGCTCGACGCGGATCGAGGAGATCTCCGCGGTCAGCGCGGCGCCGTCCTTGCGCAGGAGGCGAATCTCCGAGCGGCCGTGGTCGTCCCCCCGTTCGCGCGCGCGGAGCGCCTCCTGGTCCTCGGGCTGGACCGCGACCTCGATGCCCGCGCCGGTGAGGCTCGCCGCGTCCCTCCCGAGGTAGGCCGCGAGCGCCGGGTTCACGTAGACGAAGTGCCCGTCGCGCAGCACGAAGATCGGGTCCGGAGCCGCCTCGATCAGGGTGCGGAACTGGGCCTCGGAGCGACGGAGCGCGTCCTCGGCGGAGCGCCGCTCGGTGATGTCCTCGACCAGCGACGCGACGCCGATGGTCTGCCCGAGCGGGTCGATGAGCGCGGTGTCGTACCAGACACACTCGATGCGAGAGCCGTCCTTGGTGCGGTGGACGTGGGTGCCGCGATCCCCCTGGCGCTCGCGGTGCATCCGCTGGGCGAACGCGCGCACCGCGTCCTTGTCGTCGGGGAGCACGAGCTCGGCGCCGGCGCCGATCGCCTCGCGCGCCGAGAAGCCGAAGATGCGGGTCGCCGCGTCGTTCCACTCCTCGATGCGGCCGTCGACGTTCCACACGACCACGCCGAGGGGCGAGTTCTTCACGTGCAGCTTCATGCGCTGCTCGGAGGAGCGCAGGGCGCGCAGGGCACGCTGCCGCTCGGTGACGTCCTCGACCACGCCGAGCCCCCCGACGACGTCGCCCTCCGCGTCGCGGAGCGGCGAGGTGCGGAGGAGGACGTCGACGACGATGCCGCTGATCATCGACTCGTACGGCCCCTCGTACACGCCTGGCTCGCCCTCCAGCACGCGTTCGATCGCCGGCAGCACCCGCTGGTCGCGGAGCTTGTGCATGTCGAGGCCGATCAGCTTCTCGTAGGCCGCGTGCAGGAGCTCGACGAACGCCTCGTTGCAGTCGAGGAGCGTGTAGTCGCGGTCGTAGATGAAGACCCCGAACGGCGCCTGGTCGAAGAGCGTCCGGTAGCGCTCCTCGGACTCGCGGAGCGCTGCACCGACATCCTCGTCGAAGACCACGCCGGAGATGTATCACGGTGCCAGGCCGCGGGTAGCCGCCCGCGGGTTGCGGCCCACGCGGCTAGCCAGTTCGTCCCGCGGGTGGCTCAGCTGGCATCGGGCGGCGCGTCCGCGTCCGCGTCGGGCTCGGTCTTGGCCTTGCCCGAGCCCGTGGTGGCCTTGCCCGACCCCGTCGTCGACTTGCCCGACCCCGTGGTGGACTTGCCGGCGGCGCCGGGAACGGGCGTGCGGTCGGCCCGATCGCCGGGCCGCGAGCTGCGCGACTTGGCCTTGGGCAAGCTCGGGCGCTTGGGCGGCTCCTGCTTGCGACGGAGGGCGATCCACACCACCACCGCCACGACCGCGACGATGGCGAACGGCTGCACGTTCGAGAGCGGGCCCTTCTTGACCGGCGCGCCCGCCGGCACCGCGACGCCGGGCGTGGTGGTGCCCGGCGCGGCGGTGGCGAGGCGACGCTCGAACTCGTCGAGGGTCTCGAGCACACCCTGGACCTGCGTGGCCTGCTTGTAGAACGTGGGGTTGGTCTTCTTGAGGATCTCGTTGCCGACGTCCTTGCCCAGCGCCTTGTTGTGCAGGTGGCGCTGCTGCAGGCTGTAGATGAACAGCACGTCGGATCCGTTGAGCTTGAGCTCGTCGTGGATCTTGGCGAACTGGTTCACGTCGGTCTTGCCGGGGAGCGCGAGCACCCACGTGCGACCGCCGGTCTTCTGCGCGAGCGCCTCGACGCGGGCGACGACCTGCTTGCGCTCGTCGAAGGTGAGCCGCCCCGACAGATCGAGGAACCGGGCTTTGCCTCCACTGGCGAAGGCCTGCTTCACGGCAGCGTAGTCGACAGCGATGCTCTCGGCAGGGGCGAGGTCGGCCACTTCGGCCTACCTACACCAGAAAGGCGTCCGAAACCACGCCGAAGCGTCAGAAGAGGCCGACCACCCCGACGACACCACCGGCGACCGAGGGGCCACCGGTCCCGTGTGCCGGCCGCGCCAGCGAGAAAGTCGGGGCGATCGCCACGCCGGTCGTCTTCGCGGGCGCGGTGCTCGCCGGCTCGAAGGCGAGCCACCCCGCGTCGACCGCCGGGGCGACGATGGCCCCGATCAGGGCGCCGAGCGCGGCGAAGTCGGCCTGATCGAGGCGGTCGCACGGCGACTGCGGACCGGGACAACCGGCGAGGCCCTGGACGGCGTACGCACCGAGCAGCGCGCCGCCCGCGACGAGCGAGGCCTGGAGCGCGAGGCTCCGACCGACGGCGCGGTGGTTGCCGTGTCCGAGGTGGATCCACGGCGTGAGGGCGATCTGCAGCGTGATCGCGGAGAGGAGCAGCGGCACGCGCTTGTCGGCGTCGAACTTGCGGTAGGCGGCGATCGTGGCGCCGGAGACCGCGAAGCTCGCGATGATCCCCTGGTAGCCGTACCAGGCTCCTTTCGGCGGCTCGACCTCGAGTGGCTTGTCGGTGACCGCCGACGCGCTCGCCGCAGGCACCGGCGCGGCGCTCTCGACCGGCGCCACCGAGCTCGGGGGAGCACTGGATCCGACGGGCGCGGCGGAGTCCGAACCCGCTGCCGACGCGACCGAGGCGACCGGCACGGCGCCGTCCGCGCGCACGAGTGGCGTCAAGACTGCGCCGCCGAAGCCGAGCGCGACGAGCGGTCCCCAAACCGTCGATGAACGCATGCGAAAAAGACTACCGAAGTCCGGTCGAGGAAGGCACGGATTGTTGTGTATGCT
>JAEUKC010000279.1:0-3495 GCA_016794445.1 Myxococcales bacterium | reverse complement strand
AGGGCACCACGGATGAACGTCTTCACAACCCCGCCTCCATTCCGACCCGCACGCCGCGTCCGGGTCCGTTGATGCTCGATCCGTGCACGCGGTAGGCCGCGTCGCTGACGTTCTCGAGGACGACCGTGAAGAGCAGCCGCGCGTCCACACGATAGCCGGCCCGCACGTCGAGCGCCCACCAGCCCGGCGTGCCACCGACGGGGATGCGTGCGTCGCTCTGGTCGCTCGGCGCGAGGCGCGTCTGCGCGGCCGCCCAGCGTAGACCCCCGCCCGCCCAGAGTCCCGAGGACCCGCCCCAACGCAGCTCCAGGTTTCCGTTCAGCGGCGCGACGCGCGAGAGCGGCACCTCGGGACCGCCCGGGTCCTGGGCGTTCGGCCCGCGCCCGTACGCATACGAGACGCTGGCCCGCGCGAGCACCGCCTCGATCGGTCGGTAGCGCACGGACACCTCGAAGCCGTCGAGCGTGGAGGCACCGGGCGTGTTCACGAGCTGCAGCCGCGACCACGACCCGACGCACTGCGGGGTCGCGGGCGGGCAGTCCGCCGCGGACCGGATCGCACGCAGGATGGCGTCGCGCACGCGCGAGCGGAACACCCACCCTTCCACCAGCAAGCGCGGCGTCCGCAGGCGCGCGCCGAGCTCGAAGGTGTCGGCGATCTCGGGGCGCAGGTCGGGATTCTCGAACTGGAACCCAGGCCCGGTCTGCTGCCGCGAGGTGAGATCGTCGAGGTTGGGCGCGCGGAACGAGCGGTCGTACGAGGCGATCAGCGAGAGCCACGGCTTCGCGCGGAGCTCCACGGAGAGCGACGCGGCGTGCGCCGTGAACGCGGCGTCGACCGGCCGTGACCCCGAGGTGGCCTCGCCGTCGGCCTTCGCGCGCACGAGCCCGAGGCGGCCGCCCGCGCGAATCGCCAAGAGCTCGACGAGCTCCGTCTCCACGCGCGCCCACGCGCCACCCGTCGCGTAGCGCGAGCCGTCGAGGTACTGCCCGCGCGACAGCGGCAGGGTGAGATCGAGATCGGTGAACTGGGTCCACGCCGTCGAGGCGATGCGATCGAAATAGGCGTCGGCGCCGAACGACACCGCGAGCCGCACGCCCGGGCGCACGAGCGCGTGGGGCGCCGCCGTCGCGACGATCCCGAAGGTGTCGACGTCGTCACGCCCGCCGCTCCGCGCGCGCCCGCTCGGCCGCTCGCCGATGCGGCGCTCGTGCTGGCGCTGGTACGAGGCGACCACTCGTGCGCGGGGGAGCGGACCGAGCGCGCCCTCGAACGCGAGGTACGCGAGCGTGCGGAACTGCTCGTCGTAGCGCAGACACTCGCTCCGCGGCGCGAACGCGGGTGGGCAGGCGTCGGTGCGCGGGGCATCGTACTGGCGGTAGAGGTACGTGGCCGCGACGAGGCGCCGCGTCGGCGAGAGCTGGTGCACCGCGCGCACGTCGGCCGTGAGCTCCGCGAAGCCCGTGCCGAGCATGGTCTTGCCGTCGGCCTCGAACGCCGGGACCTGGGGGATTTCCCCGGTAACCGGGCTCCGCACGGGGCCGCCCGCGCGCAGCGGACCGAGTCGCCGGAACCCGAAGCCGGTGAGGATCTGCCAGGCGGGATCGAGCTGCGCGTCGAGCTGGAACCGCTCCGACCACTCGCCGTCGGCGCCCCCACCCCGGAGGCGCGCGCGGGGTCGGAGGTAGAGGCCGCGGTCCTCGTCGACGCGGGGCTCGAGGGGCCGCACGTGCACGACGCCGCCGATCGCGTCGCTGCCGTACAGCGTGGAGGCGCCGCCGCGCAGCACCTCGATCGCCGCGAGGCTGCCGACGTCGATGGTGAAGAGGTACTGGTTCGGCCCCTGCCGCCACGTCGAGTTGTTGAGCCGAATGCCGTCGAACAGGATCACCGTCTGCTGCCCGGTGCGTCCGCGGACGAACGGCGAGGCCTGCCCGTGCCCCGTCTGCTGGACGAACACACCGGGCTCGAAGTGGAGGGCCTCGGGGGTCGACCGCGCGAGGCGTTCATCGGCTTCGAGGCGCGTCACGCGCGACGTCGGCGCGCTCGGTCCGTCGCTCTGCACGTGCACGGGCGCAGGCTCGTCGGCGAACGCCAGCCGCGGCATCGCGAGGACGAGGAGGGCGGTGCACCAGCGCATCGAGCGCAGTCTGCCGGCGAACGGACGTTGCCGTCCACGCTGCTCTTTTCTGTGACCCGTGTCACCTCGAAGTGTCGCCGGGAGGGGGACGATCACGCGGGAAGACCGGGAATTCGGGGTGGCGCGACGCTTGCTGAACCACGGGCATGCGCGCCCTCCTCCTCGCCGTGCCCTTCGCGTTGCTCGTCGCTTGCAGCGGTGCCCAGGGAGAGATCGGAGGAGAGCTCGCGGACCCGACGCCCGGGACCGAAGGTGGCGTCGTCGGCGACGGCGGGACGAGCATCATCGACGCCGAACCCGCCGACGGCGCGACCGAGGGCACGACCGTCGTCGGCGTCGGCGGCGTTCCCTTCGATCCCTCCAGCACCGGCAGCACCGGGGTGAAGCTGAACAAGGACGGCGCCATCGTCATCGATCCGGGCTCGTTCGCCGGCTCGACCGCGCCGCTCATCTGGGTCGCCAACAGCGAGGAGGGCACCGTCTCCAAGATCGACACCCGCACGATGACCGAGGTCGCGCGCTACCGGACGGGCCCTGGCTCGCCCGACCCCTCGCGCACCACCGTCGCGCTCAACGGCGACGTCGTGGTGGTGAACCGCGGCGGCGCCTCGGCGACGAAGATCGCGGCCAACCCCGCCGAGTGCGTCGGCCCGGGCGCCGGCACCTCGACCGGCAAGGGCGACGTCCGTGCGTGGGGCGACGACAAGTGCGTGCTCTGGAACACCGCCTTCGCGCCGGGCTCGCTCGCGCGCGCCGCCGCGTTCGACGCCGAGAAGGGCCTCGACGGCGCGGTCTCGACCAGCGTGTGGGTCGGCCTCTGGACCTCCAGCAAGGTGGTGCAGCTCGACTCCAAGACCGGCAAGGTCCTGGGCGAGGTCGACGTCGCGCCGATCAAGCCGTACGGCGCCGCGGTCGACGCGAACCACCAGGTCTGGGTTTGGGGCGGCGGCGTCGGGCGCATCCACGCGCCGACCCGCGCGTGGAAGCAGATCACCAACTCCCCCTGCGCGTACGGGATCGCCGTCGATCCGAAGGGCCGTGTCTGGACGAGCGGTGGGGGTTGCGTGGCCCGCTACACGCCCGACACCGGCACGTGGGACAAGGTCGCCGTGGGCGCGAGCAACCGCGGCCTCGCGGTCGACGCCAAGGGCTCGGTCTGGGTCGCCGACACCGAGTTCGGCGTGCACCAGCTGAACACCGAGTCGATGGCAGTCGTGAAGGACCTCCCCCTCGGCGGCGGCGGGCGCGGCTTCGTCGGCATGGCCATCGACTTCGACGGCAAGATCTGGGCGATCAACCGCAACGCCGACCAGGCCTTCAAGATCGACCCGACGACCTACGGGGCGACCCCGGTC
>JAEUKC010000221.1:0-15230 GCA_016794445.1 Myxococcales bacterium | reverse complement strand
GGTGGACCGACCTTCGAGAGCTACGCGCGCATCCGCATCCGCGGCGCGATCCTCGACGAGCTCCGCAGCCAGGACTGGCTCCCGCGCCGCGCGCGCTGGGCCGCCGAGGGCAAGACCGATCGCGTGGCCACCGTCGTTGCGGTGGTGGGTCTCGACGACGCGAGCGGCGAGCTCCCGTTCGCCGACGACGCCCCGCACGCCGAGGCGCTGCTCTCGGAGCAGGACGACGCGCGCGAGCTCGCGGCCGTCGTCGACCAGCTCCCGCCCCGCGAGCGCCTGATCGTGCAGATGCACTACTTCCAGGGCGCCCGCTTCAAGGACATCGGCGAGGCGCTCGGCGTGAGTGAGCCGCGCGTGTCGCAGCTGCACACGCGCGCCATGAGCCAGCTCCGCAAGCTCCTCGCCGCCTGAGTATGTTGTCGGCCTTGGGCCGGTTTCGCGCCCATGGGGTCCTGCCCCCGCCGCAACGCGGGAGAAGGCAGGACGCGAAGTGCAGACGGTTCAGTCGCGGAGCTTCAGGATCAGGTTGACCTTGTCGCCGGCCTTGACCGTGGCGCTGCCGCTCTTCTTCAAGGTCTCGTCGCCGTCCTTGGCCACGCAGGTGACGTTGGCCGGGCCCGCGGGGAGCTTGATGGTGAGCGGCGTGTGACCGCGGGGCGTGCCGTTGACCACGCAGTTGGACGGCGGCAGCGTGTTCACGAACAGCGTGCCGTCGCCACCGGACGGAGGCGGCGCAGTGGTGGTCGCGGGCGGCGCCACGGTCGTGGCCGGCGGCGCGGTCGTCGTGGCCGGCGGCGCGGTCGTCGTGGCCGGCGGCGCGGCCTTGCCCTTCTCGGTCAGCTCGAGCTTCACGGTCATGTCGGGGTCGTCGCCGAACTCGAGCTTCTTGCTGTAGTCCTCGAAGCCGGTGGCAGTGCCCGTGACCGTGTACGACTTCGAGGTGTCGAGCTCGAGCGGCTGACCGTCGTCCTTGAGATCGGTCTTCGTCTTGCCGTCGTCGAGCTGCGCCTTGAGGCCCTTGGTGAGGAAGACGAACTTGGTCTTCACCACCTTGAGGGTGAGCTTCACGTCGTCGAGCGCCTTGATCTGGCCCTCCTCGACGTTGATGTCGACCTCCTTGGTCGCGTACTTGGAGCCGCCGATGAACTTGAGCTTGTGCTTGCCCGGCTTGAGCTCGAACTCCTTGAGCGGGAGCTTCTCGGCCTTCTCGCCGTCGATCTCGACCTTCACGCCGTCGATGGAGGAAGCGACGGTGAGGCCCGTCTTCTTGGAGACGACCTCGAGGTTCAGGTTGGCGACGGCGTCCTTGCCGGCCTCGACGGTGATGGTCGCCTTGGCCTCGGCCTCGCCGATCATCGCCTTGACCGCGTGCACGCCGGGCGAGACGCCCTCGATGCGGCACGTGGTGTCGGAGCACTTCTCGCTCTGATCGAGGAACACCTTGAGGCCCGACTTGGGGCCCTTGATGTTGACGTTGACGAGCACGTTGCCCGGCCGGCTCGACATGAAGAAGAACGCGGCGACGCCCGCGATGGCCGCGAGCGCGATGCCACCGAGGATGAGGCCGGTGTTGCTCTTGTTGGGTCGGACCACCTGCGTGGCGTCGGCGATCGGGCGCGGCGCGGGCGGGGCCTGGGGCGCGGCCTGCGGCGCCATCTGCGGCGCGGGCTGCTGCTGCGGCGGGAACGACGGCGCGGCCTGCACCGGCATCTGCTGCGGCGCAGGCGCAACCGCAGTGGCGGCCATGCCCATGGGAGGCATGCCGCTCGGCACGGGGGTGTTGGGTGGCATGTTGCCGAGGCCCATGCCCTGCTGCACGCCGAACTGGCCCTGGCCCATCGGCGCGCCGAGAGGCGTGGGCAAGGGAGCGGGCGGCGCGCTCGCGACGGGCGCCGCGCCCATCGGCGAGGACGGCGGCGGAAGGGGCGCGGGCGGCGGCGGCGCCGACCCCGCACCGGGCTGGCGAGAGGGCGGCGGCGGCAGCGGCTGCAGCATGCCGACCTGCGTGCCCTTGAGGTTGGCCGGGGGCGGCGGCAGGCCCTTCGGCGGCGCCGACGGCGAGGCACCCATGGCCTCGGCGACCTGGTCCTTGTCGTAGATGTGCGTCTTCTCGTCCTCGTCGTCCCAGTCCATGTCCACCGTCGCGGCGCGCGCGGCCGGAGGCGCCATGGGGGGAGGTGCGGCCGCGGCGGGCGGCGTGGGGGGCGGAGGCGGCGGCGCCGCACGGCTCGGCGGCGGGGGCGGCGGGGCGCCACCGGCGCGGCTCGGCGGCGGCGCGATCGGCGGCGTGGACGTGCGCGGACCGCTGGGCGGCGGCGGCAAGGGCGGCGCCATCCCGACCATCGTCGGCTGACGGGAACGCCCAGGAGGCGGCGGCGGCACCGAGCGCGACGGTGGGGGCGGCGGGGCGTTCGAAGGCCCAGTGGGGCGCGGGCCCCTCTTCGAGGTCAGCCCCTCGAACACGTCAAGATCGGAACCCTTGTTGTCGGACATCGGCTGCTCCTGCACACGCGCGGCGACGAAAGAAGCCAGGGGAAGACTGGAATCCGGTGGCGATTTGTTCAGTGAATTCGGCGGCTGGGCGCCAGCGAACGAAGCCTTTTGCTTAGCAGCGCCGCGTCCAAAAGTCCGCGCCATGTAATCGGCGACGTGCCCGGTCTGCCAGAGAAGATTCTCGGAGAAGGCGAAAGCTTGGAGGTCAGCGTAAAGGTCCGCCGCAGACGGATATCTGTCCGAAGCCTCTCGCGTCAGCGCCCGGGCCAGGATCTGGTCCAGCGCCTCGGGAATCCGTGGGTTCTTGCGACTCGGTGGGGGGATCTGCGCGTTGGAGATGCGCTCCATGATGAGGAGCTCGTTGTCGAGCGCGAACAGACGCTCGAGCGTGAGCAGCTCCCAGAGGCAGATCCCGAGCGAGAACACGTCCGAGCGGTGATCGATGGGGAGGCCCCGCACCTGCTCGGGGGACATGTACCCGTACTTGCCCTTGATGGTGCCGACCTGCGTGCGCGAGAGCTTGCCGGCAGCCTTGGCGATGCCGAAGTCGATGAGCTTCACGACGCCGTCGAAGCCCACGATCACGTTCTGGGGCGACACGTCGCGGTGCACGATCGACATGGGCCGCCCGCTCGGGTCGCGGCGGCGGTGCGCGTACTCGAGGCCCTCGCACACCGCAGAGAACACGTGGAGCAGCAAGCCGAGCGGGAGCTCGAGGCCCCCCTTGGCTGCGCGATCGAAGATGGCCCGCAGGTCGAGCCCGTCGACGAACTCGAGCGCGAGGTAGTAGTCGAAGCCGACGCGGCCGAGGTCGAGGATGCGGCAGATGTTCGGGTGCTCGAGCTGCGAGATGATCTTCGCCTCGTCGCGGAACATCTTGACGAACTCGTCGTCGGCGGAGACCTCGGGCAGGATCCGCTTGATGGCGACCACCCGGTCCGCCTCGCGGTCCGCCGCGCGGAAGATCTCGGCCATCCCGCCTACGCTCACGCGCTCGAGCAGCTCATAACGGCCGAACGTCTGCGAGCTCAACGGGCCCGGAGTGTTACTGCATTTCGGAGGAAGCGCCCAGTTCCAGGCGGGCCCCAACACAAGTTGACCGAGCACGGCGCCAGCGGATACCGTTTTCGCGGCGTGAATCCGGAGCTCGGCGTCGTCTGCGGCAACTGCGACGCGTACAACCCGATGGGCACCGTACGCTGCGAGTGCGGTCACGACCTCGTGCTGTATCGCGAAGCGGTGGTGTCCGTGCGGCCGCCACCCCACGTCGCGAGCCTCGTCGGGACCCTGGCGCCGGCCCCGGTGGTGATCCCGGCGCCCCCGGCGCTGCCGCGCCGCGACGCGCGCCGCGAGGACACGCTGCCGCCTTCGGCCACGATGCAGACCCGCAGCAGCGCGCCGATCTCGCCCGAGGCGTCGATCGGTCCCATGAGCGAGCGCAGGAGCGGACTTCGTCCCCAGGCCCCCGAGGTGCTGCCCCGGCCGGTCGACCGGGCGGTGAAGTCCGGGCCGCGGATCGAGGTCATCGAGGGTCCCCCTTCCCAAAGAGCGAAAGGGCAGGCAGATTCGTCCGCGGCCGAACCGGGGGCCGAACAGAAGTGGGGACACGACACGACCGGGAAGATTCCGCTCCGCGCACCTCGCACTCCAGCAGCGACGGGCCAACGTGGCGGTACGAAGGGGAGATCGAAGGAGGAGCTGATGGATCAAGCGCGGAACTATGTATGTCGGTCGTGCTCGACCCCTGTCCCGAGCGGGCACAAGTTCTGTGGGCGTTGCGGCGCGGCCGTGCCGCCGGACATCCTCTCGCTCCGCGAGGAGTACTACGGCTCGCTGCAGATCCCGGGGCGCGCCAAGCTGATCCTGATCCGCGCCGAGGGTGACGCTGCGATGGAGGGGCTCTCGTTCGCGCTCAACGCGCAGGAGCACGTCGTCGGACGGCAGGGTCACCTGACCTTCCCCGAAGATCGCTTCGTCTCGCCGAAGCACGCGAACCTCTACTACCGCGACGGCACGCTCGTCGTCCGTGACGAGGGCTCGCTCAACGGCGTCTACGTGCGCGTGCGCGGCAGCGTCGACGTGCAGGCGGGGGACATGTTCCTCGCCGGCGAAGAGGTCTTCCGGATCGACGCCACGCCCAAGGCCACCGACCACCCCGAGGCCGACGGCACGTATTTCTGGTCCTCGCCGAAGCGCCCGAGTCCGTTCCGCATCTCCCAGGTCCTCCAGGGCGGCGCCACGGGCAACGTGGTGTGCGCGAAGGAGACCGGCGTCGCGATCGGTCGCGAGGGCGGCGACATGAACTACCCGTCCGACGTCTACATGAGCGCGACGCACGCGAAGGTCGAGGCCGACCCGGCGGGCAAGCTGACGCTCACCGACCTCGGGTCCCGCAACGGCACCTACGTGCGGCTCCGCGCCGAGCGCGACCTGGCGCACGGCGACTACATCTTCATCGGCAAGAAGATCCTGCGCGTCGAAGTCACCGGCTGAAAGGCCTCGTTCGGTGCCTCGGCCCCCGCGGGGTCGAGGCATCGGGCTTTTTGTGGCTAGACCGCGACCCGGAACGTCGTGCCGCTCGGACCGTCGAGGAGCTCGACCCCCTGCGCGGTCAGCGCGGCGCGGATCGCGTCGCCCCGGGCGAAGTCCTTCTCGGCGCGGGCGTCGGCGCGGGCCTGGATCTCGGCCTCGATCGCGGCCGGATCGAGCCCGCGGATGCGACAGCGGCGCTCGCGGGTCTCGCGTGCCCAGCGCGCGAACGGCACGGTGAGCAACCCGAGCACGGAGGTGATCTCGCGGAGGGCCTGGGTGCCGGCGCCGATGACCCGCGCGAGGTGGCCGCGGTCGGCCTTGCGCTTCTGGTGCAGGTCCATCGCCTCGTTGAGCTGACCGGCGATCTCGTAGGTGGCGGCGATCGCGGCGGCGGCGCCGAGATCGTCGGCCAGCGCGGCGAGCGCGCGGGCGTGGGCGCCCTTCACCCGCTCGAGGGCCGCCGCGTACTCTTTGGGGAGCTCGCCCGCGGTGAGGGCGACAGTCATCGCGTCGAGGCGCGCGAGCGTCGTGTACAGGTACTCGATCTTGCGCTCGGCCTCGTCGATGCCGGGGAAGACCACGCGCCCGTCGTCGAGCTTGTCGACGTCGAACGAGACGGGCCCGCGGTAGTGGTGCGAGAGCAGATAGAGCCGCAGCGCCTGGCCGTCGTTGCGCGCGAGGACGTCGCGCACGGTGACGAAGTTGCCGAGCGACTTCGACATCTTCTCCTTGTCGACGTTGACGAAGCCGTTGTGCATCCAGCACTGGGCGAACGGGCCCTCCCCCGGGTGCGCGGCCTCGCTCTGCGCGATCTCGTTCTCGTGGTGGGGGAAGATGAGGTCCATCCCGCCGCCGTGCACGTCGAACCCGTGGCCGAGGATCGCCTCGGACATGGCGGAGCACTCGATGTGCCACCCCGGGCGGCCGCGACCCCAGGGGGAATCCCAGCCCCACTCCTCGGCCGCGCAGCCCTTCCAGAGGGCGAAATCCAGGGGATCCTGCTTGCGCTCGTCGACCTCGACCCGGGCGCCGGCCTGCAGCTCCTCGAGCTTGCGGCCGGAGAGCTTGCCGTAACCGGCGAAGGCGCGGACGCGGAAGTACACGTCGCCGCCGGTGCCTTCGGGCCCGGGGACGACATAGGCGCTGTCGCTCGCGACGAGCCGGCCCACGAGGGAGTGGATCTGCGCGATGTGCTGGCTGACGCGGGGCTCGACGTCCGGATCGGCGCACCCGAGGGCGCGCATGTCCTCCGCGTAGAGCTCGGCCATCCGAGCGGCGAGCGCCGGGGGCTCCTCCCCGGACTCCTTGGCCCGGGCGAGGATCTTGTCGTCCACGTCGGTGACGTTGCGGACGAACTGCACCCGGAGGCCGTGGGACCGCGCGACCCGCACGAACAGGTCGAAGGCGACGGCGCTCCGGGCGTGGCCGACGTGGGCGACGTCGTAGGTGGTCGGCCCGCAGCAGTAGACCGAGAGCTCCCCTGGCCGCCGTGGCGCGAGTGGACGAACGCTCCGCGTCAACGAGTCATAGACGGCCAACGACGGACGGACAGCAGGAAGGGCCTCGTCACCCATGATCGGTTTCTCCTACCATGCCGCCATGTCCGATGCCCCCCTCGTGAAGGTTCGTGCCGACGAAGACCCTCGCGCGATGGCCCTGGAGGTCTTGCGCGCGAGCGGGCTCGGGCTGCTCTCGGGGCACATCCTCTTGCCGACGCGTCAGCTCGTCTCGGTGGTGCGCAAGGCCGCGGCGAAGGCCAAGCTCGTCGAGTCGATCGATCTCGTGCCGGGCGACGGCGACGCGCGGTTGCACGTCGTGCTGCAGATGGGCGGCAGCGCGACGCGCGTGGTCGTGCGCATCTCGCTCGCGTCGTTCTACCTCTCCGAGTCGGGGGGCGCGCTGCGCTTCCGCTTCATGGAGCCGCCCACCTTCGCGGGCAAGAACGGGGGGCGCGGCGCGGGCCTCCTCGGCATGCTCGGCGCGTTCGGGTCCGCCGCGCTCACCAGCATGGGCCCCGAGGGCATCGTGCAGACGGTAGCGGAGTTCATCGGCCCGCCGCTCTCGGCGCGCGGTGACCTGCTCACCGTCGATCTCGGCGGCATCCCCGCGCTGCAGAAGGCGCTCCTGCGCGACACGCCGCTCGGTCGCGTCGGGGAGCTCGTGAACGTCACGGGTGCGCGGTTCAAGCCGAGCGGCCTCGAGGTCACCGTCAAGGTGCGGCCGCGGAGCGCGATCTCGGCGCTGCGCGCGCGGTTCCTCGGGTTCTGATGGGCGCTTTCCGCTTCTTCACCGCCGGCGAGTCGCACGGCCCCGGGCTGGTCGCCGTCGTGGACGGGGTCCCGGCGGGCCTGCATTTGCTCGCGACCGACATCGACGAGGGGCTCGCGCGGAGGCAGCGCGGCTACGGGCGCGGCGGTCGCATGAAGATCGAGACCGACCGCGTGATCCTCGAGGCCGGCGTGCGCGGCGGCGAGACGCTCGGGAGCCCGCTCGCCCTGCGCGTCCCGAACCGCGATTTCGAGAGCTGGCAGGGCCGCATGGGGCCCGAGCCCTTCGCGAGCACGCCCGAGGCCGTCGTGCGACCACGCCCGGGACACGCCGACCTCGCGGGTGGGCTCAAGTACGATCGGCGCGATCTGCGCGACGTCCTCGAGCGCGCGAGCGCGAGGGAGACCACGATGCGCGTGGCCGTCGGCGGGGTCGCACGGGCGCTGCTGCGCGCGATCGGCGTGCACGTGTTCGCGCACGTCGTCTCGATCGGCGAGGTCGAGGCCACCGCGCACCGCTCGCTCGATCTCGAGAACGTGCGCCTGCGCGCCGGCGCGAGCGACCTCGCCTGCGCCGACCCGGACGCCGAGGCAGCCATGCGGGTGGCGATCCACGCGGCTTCGCACGACGGCGACACGCTCGGCGGCGTGTTCGAGGTGGTGGCGACCGGCGTCCCGATCGGCCTCGGCAGCCACGTGCAGTGGGACCGCAAGCTCGACGGCCGCATCGCGCAGGCGCTCATGTGCATCCAGGCCATCAAGGGGGTCGAGATCGGCCTCGGCTTCGAGGCGGCCGAGCTGCGCGGCAGCGCGGTGCACGACCCGATCGCGTGGGAGGGCACCGGCCGAGACGGCCACTTCACGCGACCGAAGAACGGCGCCGGCGGGATCGAGGGCGGCATCACCAACGGCGAGCCGGTGGTCGTGCGCGCGGCGATGAAGCCCATCGCCACGCTCAAGAACCCGCTGCCCAGCGTGCACGTGGACACCAAGGCGGCCGCCCCGGCGGCGCACGAGCGCAGCGACATCTGCGCGGTGGCCGCCGCGAGCGTGGTCGGCGAGGCGATGCTCGCGATCGTGCTGGCCGACGCGGTGCTCGAGAAGTTCGGCGGCGACTCGATGAAGGAGCTGCTCCGCAACGTCGAGGGCTACCGCGCCCAGATCGCCGCCTACTGATCAGAGGTTCCGGCAGGCGCGGATCTGCTTGGCGCGCTCGCGACCCTTCTTGTGGAAGGCGTCGAAGCTGGTGTCCGCCATCTCCTTCGACTCGAGGAACGCGACGGCGGCCCGCACCTGGGTCACGAAGGCGTTCTTGGCCGCGAAGCAATCGGCTTCGGACTCGGCCAGCGCGCGACCCCCGATGACCTGGGTGTAGAGCGCGCTCGCGTGGTTGAGCGTGATGTGCCCGTACTCGTGCATGCGGAAGAACGCGCAGGCGTCGGCCCCGACGTCCTTGCACCGCTGGGGGTTGTAGAGGATCACCCAGCCCTTGTTGGTGAACGAGGCGCGGGCGAGGTCGTCGAGCCAGGGGGTGGCGATCTCGGGCACGAAGGGGGCCGTGGCGCCCGCGGTGCTGATCAACGACACGGCGGCGGCCAACGCGACGGCGAGCTTGGTCATCGAGCCTCCTCCGAGGATAGCGAGGCCGAGACAGCGCCGCGGGGAAAAGGTTCCCGGCTTGCGAGGCGGGGGCCGACCGAGGAAGCTCTCCCCATGGCCACGCTGCCGCGCACCCTCGCCCTGTCCGGACCCATGGGCAGCGGCAAGAGCACCCTCGGTAAGCTGCTGTCGGAGCGGTTCGGGGTCCCCCTGGTCGACACCGACGCGCGGATCGAGGCCGAGGGTCGCACGGTGGCCGAGCTGTTCGCGACCGAGGGCGAGGCGGTGTTCCGCGAGCGGGAGGCCGCCGTGGTGGCCGAGGCGCTCGCTGGCCCTCCCTGCGTGCTCGCCCTCGGCGGCGGGGTCGTCACGAACCCGTTGCTGCGACGGGCGCTGCTCGCCCGCACTTGCCTCGTCACGCTGCGCGCGCCCGCCCGCGCCCTCGTCGCCCGCCTGGACGCTGCGGCCCGCGCGGCCCGACCGCTGCTCGCGAACGACCCGATCCCGCGCCTCGAGGCGATCCTCGCGAGCCGCGCCGAGGCCTACGCCGAGGCCCACGCCATCGTGGACGTCGAGGGTCGCAGCCTGTCTTCGATCGCCGAGGAGATCACCCGCGTGTCCGCGCGCGACGCGGTCGTCGTGGCCCTCGGCGCCCGCACCTACCAGGTGGAGGTCGCGCCGGGCTGCATCGCGCGGCTCCCCGAGATCGTGGCCCGCTCGCGCGCGCTCCTCGTGAGCGACACCGAGATCCACCCCCACGTCCAGCGCCGGATCCCGCGCCTCGACGCGCCGTTGCACCTGCTCGCGCCCGGCGAGGCCAACAAGACCATCGTCAACGTCGCCACGATCTGGGACGCCGCGCTCGCGGCCGGGCTGGATCGGCGGAGCCTGCTCGTGGCGATCGGCGGCGGTGTGGTCGGCGACCTCGTCGGGTTCGCAGCCGCGACCCTCCTGCGCGGCGTCCGCTTCGTGCAGGTGCCCACCACCTTGCTCGCGATGGTCGACGCCTCGGTCGGCGGCAAGACCGCGATCGACCGGCCCGAGGGCAAGAACCTCGTCGGCGCGTTCCACCAGCCGAGCGCGGTGCTCGCCGACCCCGAGCTGCTCGGCACGCTGCCCGCGCGGGAGCTGCGCTCGGGGCTGGCCGAGGTGGTGAAGACCGCGCTCGTGGGGGACCGCGCGCTGCTCGACGACGTGGAGCGACACGCCGAGGCCCTGCTCGCGGGCGACAAGGCCGCCCTCACGCGGGTGGTGCGGGCCTCGGTGCTCCACAAGGCGCGCGTGGTCGCCGAGGACGAGCGCGACCAGTCCGACGCCCGCGCGGCGCTCAACTTCGGGCACACGATCGGGCACGCGCTCGAGGCCCACCACGGCTATGCGCGCTGGACGCATGGCGAGGCGGTCGCGCTCGGGATGATCGCCGCCCTGCGCGTCGGAGTGGGCCTCGGGGTGACGGAGAAGGCCTTGCTGGTGCGGGTCCGCGACCTCTTGCTGCGCCTCGGCCTGCCCGTCGCGCTCGACGACGAGCCCCTGGCCGAGGCCATGCCGAGGGTCATGGCCGACAAGAAGCGCGAGGGTGACAAGGTCGCCTACGTGCTGATCCGGAGCGCCGGGGAGCCCCTGGTCCAGCGTCTGACTCCCACCGACATCTCCACCTTCGCTGCGCGGAATTTGGAAGGAAGCGCCGTCGCCCCGTAGACTGGTGAGAAGTTCTGGGAGGTCCGCATGGGCGCCGGTTGGATCAAGTCGACGTCGAAGTTCGTGTCTGCGCTCGCGATGCTCGGTGGAGCCTCGTTGCTCGTCCCGAGCTGCGCGGACAACGGGGTGTCGCTGTTCATCCGCGGGGTCATCGCCATCAAGGCTCCCGACTGCATCGCCAAGCCCGACGCGGACGCGACGCTGTGGCCGTCCCTCTACTTCGACAGCGCCATCACGACACAGGTCGAGGTACCGCTCCTCATCGGCAGCCAGCTGTTCGGCCGCGGCGATCCCAAGACCTCGCGAGGGGAGCCGAACCGCATCCAGCTCAGTGGTGCAGAGGTGGAGCTCACCGACACGGGTGGCGCGGCGATCGTGCCCAAGTTCACCGTGCCCACCCTCGGCGTCGTCGACCCGACCGCCAGCTCGGACGCGAGCTACGGCGTGGCCTACGTGACCCTCATCCCCTCCGGTGTCGCGGCTGCCGTCGTGGCCAAGACGGGTGCGACCAACTATGCGACACGCAAGCTGATCCTCGCGAACGTGAAGGTGTTCGGAAAGACGCTGGGCGGCACCGACGTCGAGAGCCTCCCGGTCGCGATCCAGATCTATGCCTGCTTCGGGTGCTCCGTGATCTTCCCGTCGGACGCCGCGGACGCCGCGGTCGGGAGCCCCAACTGCTTGAAAGCCTCCACCCAGAGCAAGACCTGCCTCAAAGGCGTGGAGCAAACGTCCTGCCAGGACTGCAATGCTGTTGCGTGCTTCAACTGCTTCGAGGACGCGGGGTGCCCCGCCGGCCTGGTGTGCGACATTCCCGTTGGTAGGTGCCGGCTCAAGTAGATGGACCCGCGCGCCGCGCTGCCGGCGGTCGGGCGCCTGGTCGCGCGCGACGACGTACGCGCGCTGATCGAACGGCACGGCCGCGACGCCACCGTCGAGGCCCTGCGCGCCGCCATCGAGGCCGCACGCAGCGGCCACGGCGAACCGAGCCCCGAGGCCGTCGTCGCCAGCGCCACCACGCAGCTCACCGAGCGCGCGCGCGGCACGCTGGTCCCGGTGATCAACGCCACGGGCGTCGTCCTGCACACCAACCTCGGTCGCGCCCCCCTCGGAGAGGCCGCGCGGGCCGCGATCGCGCGTGAGGGCTCGGGCTACGTCGCGCTCGAGATCGACCTGCCGAGCGGCGGACGCGGCTCCCGCCACGCCCACGCGCGCGCGCGCCTCTCCCGGGTGACAGGCGCCGAGGACGCGCTCGTCGCCAACAACGCGGCCGCGGCGCTCCTGCTCGCGCTCTCGGCGCTCGCGCCCGGCGCGCGCGTCATCGTCTCGCGCGGCGAGCTCGTGGAGATCGGCGGGGCCTTCCGCATCCCCGAGATCGTCGAGACCGGCGGCGCGCGCCTGGTCGAGGTGGGCACGACCAACCGCACCCGCCTCGCCGACTACGAACGCGCCATCACCGACGAATCCACGGTGCTGCTCAAGGTGCACCGGTCGAACTTCGCGATGGTCGGCTTCACCGAGGAGGCCTCGCTCGAGGAGCTCGTCGCCCTCGGCGCGCGGCGGGGCTGCCGCGTGGTCTACGACCTCGGCTCGGGGCTGATGGTGCGCGGCGCGGCGCTCGGACTGCCCGACGAGCCCGACGTCCCGGGCGCGGTCGCGAGCGGCGCGGACGTCGTGGTGTTCAGCGGCGACAAGCTGCTCGGCGGCCCGCAGGCCGGCCTCGCGGTCGGGCGCGGCGCCGCGATCGAGGCGATGCGCCGGCACCCGCTCATGCGCGCGCTCCGCGGCGGAAAGCTCGTGCTCGCGGCGCTCGACGCGACGCTCGCGGCCTACGAGCGCGGGCATGCGCTCGACGAGCTGCCCACCCTCGCGCGGCTCGTCGCCGGTCGAGAGAGCGTGCGCGCGCGGTGCGAGCGGCTGCGCGCACGGGTGGGCCGTGGTGAAGTGGTCGACACCGTCGCGCGCGTCGGCGCGGGCGCGCAGCCCACCGCGGACGTCCCCTCGGCGGCGCTGCGCCTCGAGGTCGAGGGCGTCGACGCGATCGCAACGCGTCTGCGCAACGGCTCCCCCGCGGTGGTGCCCCGCGTCGAGGGCGGCGCGCTGTTCCTCGACCTGCGGGCCGTCGCGGACGACGAGGTCGAGGCCCTCGCGGGCGCGCTCGGGAAGATCTTCGCGGGCGCCCTGTAAGGTCGGCCCGCGGGCCGCGTTCTCCGGGGGAAACCAGCCCTTGGAGGATTCGATGACCGCCCGCTCCCTGCGCACCCCGCTGCTCTCCCTCGCGCTCCTGACCGTCGCGCTCTCGGGTTGTGGTGCGAGCAGCCACCGCGCACCCACGAGCGGTGGCTACGCGGGCCCGACGAGCTACGCGTCGCCGCCCAGCTACACGACATCTGGCAAGAGCTACGCGGAGAGCGCCCCCGCGACCGCGTCGCCCGGTGGCTACGCCGGCGGTGGCTACGCGGCCGGTGACTCCGCGAAGGTGGCGAAGGAGCCGAGCTACGCGCCGCCGCCCGTGTCTGCACCGGCGCCCGCCACGGGCCCCATGCCGACCGCGCCGAAGCCGTCGATGGCCAAGAGCGAGGTCGCGACGGGTTCGCCCTCGCCGACCGTCGGCGCGAAGATGCCGCCGCCCCCGCCCTCCACCGTCACCGTCACCACCAAGACCACCGTCGTCGTCACCCCCACGCCGGTCCCCGTCTCCCCCGAGCCCCAGGACTCCGGCAGCGCGGGCGTGCTCACCGCGGCCATCTGGGACGACAACGCGATGCGCTCGCAGTTCCTCACCTTCGTCGATCGATATCCTGCTTATGCATCGCAGTGGGGCCTGGATCTCGGCCGCCGCGTGACCCTCCGTGTGGAGGACAAGAACGGCGTCCTCGTCGGCGACGCGCCGATCTCGATCCGCACGCCGAGCGGCCAGATCGTGAACCTGCGCACGCACGGCGACGGCACGACCTACTACTACCCGCCCACCGCGAGCGGCTACTACGGCGCGAACCAGTCGCCGCTCTACTCGGTCGCCGCGCAGTCCTCGACGGTCGACGTGCAGAACGCGCTCCGCGTCGAGGCCACGTTCGCCGCGCCGAGCACCGACGCCACCTGGACCCTCAAGCTCAAGGGCGTGCCGAACCGCATGACCCAGCCCGCGCTCGACGTCGCCTTCGTCGTCGACTGCACGGGCAGCATGGGCGACGAGATCGCCTACCTGCAGGCCGAGATGGCCGGCGTCGTGACCAAGGTGAAGAAGGAGCAGTCGATGCGCCGCGTGCGCCTCGGCCTCGTGCTCTACCGCGACCGCGGCGACGACTTCGTCACCAAGTCGTTCCCGTTCACCGAGGACCTGCCCACGTTCCTCGGCTCGCTCAAGACCGCCGCGGCGATGGGCGGTGGTGACATGCCCGAGAGCGTGAACGCGGCGCTCGCCGACACCGTCCAGAAGCTGCAGTGGGCGGGCGACGAGACCGGCCGCCTCGCGATCCTCGTGGCCGACGCGCCGCCGCACTTCTACGCGGACGAGCAGTACACCTACAAGAACGCGATCGTCGACCTCTCGGCGCGCGGCATCAAGCTCGTGACCCTCGGCGCGAGCGGCATCGACAAGACCACGGAGTACGTGTTCCGCCAGATGTCGGCGTACACCGGCGGCCGCTACATCTTCCTCACGGACGACAGCGGCGTCGGCGAGAGCCACATCACCCCGGACATCAGCGGCTACCAGGTCGAGCACCTCGACAAGATCCTGTTCCGCGTGATCGCGGACGAGGCGAAGGCCTTCAAGCGCTGAGGCGAGCGTAAGCGAGCCGAAGTTTCGGCCGCCTCCATGGGCGGCCGACAAGGATTCACCGAGGCAGCCGCTTGCGGCGGATCGGGACTGTGTCCTTCCGACAGAAGAAGGGGCAGTCCTGCTTCGCTTTTGTGCGGCTCCGTCTACCCCCCGGACGACCCCGTCGCGTAGAGCCGCACCGCGGCCAGCACCCGCTGCGTCAACGCGCCGAGGTCGAACGGCTTCTCGAGCACGATCCCCTCCTCGTCCGGCGCCGCGCTCGTCTCGATCACCAGCGCCCGCGGGTTCTGCGATCGGATCCGCCGCGCCACGTCCGCGCCCGAGCCGTCGCCGAGGTCGCGGTCGATGATCGCCGCGACGATGCGCAGCGGGTCCGCGTCGACGATCTCGAGCGCCGCCGCGCGCGACGCCGCCTCCGCCACCGCGAGCCCCGCCGCGGCGAGCTCCCGCGCGCACGCCCGCCGCAGCCCGCGCTCGTCGTCCGCCACCAGCACGAGCGGCGGCCGGAACGCCGTCGACGAACCGCGCGGCCGCGCCGGCAAGCACAGCGAGAAGCGCGCGCCGCCCTCCGGCGACCGGCCGACCCGCACCCCGCCGCCGTGCGCCGTCGCCGTCGTCTTCACGAGGAAAAGGCCGAGCCCGCTGCCGCGCTCGCCCTTGGTGGTGAACCCCGGCTCGAACAGCCGCTCCGCCTGGGTCTCGTCGACACCGGGGCCGTCGTCGTCCACCACGAGCTCCGCCCAGGTGCCGGGGATCATCCACGGCGCCTCGCGGTTCGAGGACTCGACCGTCTGCGAGAGCACGCGCACCGTCACGCGGCCGCCACGCTCCTTCAGCGCGTCGCGCGCGTTGAGCAC
>JAEUKC010000147.1:0-19016 GCA_016794445.1 Myxococcales bacterium | reverse complement strand
CTCCTTGAGCAACCCGCGTACCGACGGCGCCTCGTGCGCCGCGAAGCGGCCTTCCTTCAACGGGACGATTCCGCGACGGCTGGACTACGCCGCGAGAAGCAGCGACCCAGTCGACCGCCGCCGCGCAATCGCCTCATTGTTAGAGGACAGAACTTGTTGCCGCCGGTGATGTTCACGGAGGCGGTGTCCATCGCTGGCGAAGTGGCGACGTCGTGCCGTTCGGAGAACTCTCCACTGCCCGGAAGCCCTGAGAAGTCGGACAGCGGCAGGCAGCCATACTTCGCGATCGGACCGTGAGTGTCACCACCGCCCTTTGCCGCCTTGACGTGCCAGTAGCCATCGCCGCCGGCGTACAGGTCGACCTCGGCGTCAACGCTCTCGAAGCCTCCAGCGACCTTCATGAGGAAGCAGAAACCCGGCGTTCCAGGGCCACCCCCACCAGGGGGACTGAAGGTTGTCGTGACGTCAGACGGTCCATTGTCGGCGTCAACGTCGTAGGTGGTCGGAGAGAGAGCGCTGCGTTGGCGTGACAAATCCTCCGGGGCGCTCGCCGAACATCCACTGATGACGACGAAGGGAGAGTCACGATAGCTCGGGCAAGTTTCGACATTGTTGGATCTCCTGCGGTGAGCCTGGTGCTTGAACGCGACACGCACTGCGGCGTGATGGTTCGACAGCGCTCCGTTTGCGTTGGGCCACTGCTACAGTTCGTCGGGACTCGTCTTTGACCGAGCCCCGACGTTCTGCATCACGAGTAGGCAGTCCCCAATGCAGCGACAATCACTGCTCCGCTTGCGCCCAGTACAAATCGACGCGTTTGTTGATCGTGCGCAACTCGAGCCGCCAGTCTGTCGCCACGCCGCCACACGACCGCCGTCCCGTCCTTTCCGCACGGAACCTCGTCGACGACGCAACTGCGGGTGCAGAGAACGCGAGGGGAGGCGCCGCGGTGGTGTCCAGAGACGGTTCCGTAGCTCGAGTCCAATGCAGAGCGAGATCGCATAACCTTGGTTATGTAAGGCCGGGACCCTTGGTGACGGGAAGGGACTTGGACTACCTACCCTCCGGTCGGCCAAGGGCAGGCAGGTCGAGGGGGTGCTCGCCGAGGCCGAGGTCGCCGTGGCGGACGCCCTGTTCGCAGGCCTGTCGCGCGCCGGCAAGGGCGCGCCTCGCGAACAAGCCGTGCGGCGTCGGCCGAACGCGCGGGCCGTGGCAGGTCGGGGTGTCACACGCGCTCGCGTTGCGCCCTCTCCAGTCGCTCGACGTCGAGGCGGTCTTGGGGGCGGTCGACCGCTCGCTTGTTTCGCAAGAGGTGCTCCAGCGACAGCGCGCGGATCTGCACATCTCCATAGCGGAGTGAGATGGCCTGGTCGCGCGCCTCGTCGAAGGCGACGGCTTGAATGCTGGTCAGGATGTCGATTCGGTTGGGAGCGACCCCGATCTGGAAGATCGTGCCGGGACGCGAGAGGTCGTCGACGGTGAGGTCCACGACGGGGGCGCCGAACTGCGCGAGCGCGGCACGGACCCGGAGGGCGTTGTCGGGCGTGGGCCGGACCCAGACATCGAGATCCTTCGTGTACCGCGGCTCGGTGTGGACCATCACGGCGTGCGCTCCGACGATGAGGAACTCAGCGCCCGCCGCGGACAACTCGAACAACAGATCTCTGAAGTCTTGGTTCGTCGCCATCGAGCCCCCGGAAAGCACGCGCTTCGTTCACCATGTCCCACGACGCAGCGAGGATCGCCTCAGCGCCTTGTGCCTGCCAGAAGGCCAGGTCGAAGGCTCCATCGTCGGGCTCGCCGTTGCGCAGGACACGAGTGCTGACGACACGTCCCATGGAGCGATCCTGACACCTCCAGGTGGGGGCTGCCACAACGCTCAGGGGCAGGCCTTGCCGACCGACGCGCGGGTCCGCGTAGGTCGCGCACCCGGACGAGTCCACCCGGTTTGCGTCGACTCGATCCCGTCGACGACCACGCACGACTCGTACAGGCCGAGGTTGCCGTTCGCGCACTCAGGGTAGGCGACGCCGTTCTCGATCACGTAGACGCAGCCGAGCGAATCGAACGTCGCGGACCCCTCGGGCACGAGCTTGCGGACGCGTCCGGCTGGCCGGCGTGGGGATGCGGAACGTCCCGCGGTCCAGGCGTCTGTAGAACACGCACATGCCGGGGCCTTCGAAGAAGAGCACCCGAGCGCATCTCGTCGCCGACCGAAGAACACGAACAGCGAAGCGCCTCGGGCGTCGCGGCCGACCCGCTCGCCGACGACCCCGCGCAGGCGGTCGAAACCCCAGCGCAGGTCGCTCGGGTCGAGCCCGACGTGGATCTCCACGCCGTGCGGGATCATGCGCGCTCCTGCAGGATCGACAGAACCGCTGCGAGCGTCTCGTGATCGAAGCCGCGGGTGACCCGAATGCGGGCGCCGCCGATCTCGACCACGACGGGATTGTCCATCACTGGCGCGAGCGTCGGTGCAGGCAGCCGGGCAACCTCCATCGCGGGGACGCCTGCCCAGGAGGGTGACCAAGACGCACGCAACCTCGTTCGGTTAACCGAACGAGGCATCAAGTGCCCGAAACAGTTGGAAATTTCGGCGGCCGCTCAGGGGGTCGGCGTCGAGCCCGTCGGCGACGCGCTCTCGCTCGCGCTGGCGCTGGTGCTCGGCTCGGGCTGCGGCTCCTTGGGCACGGGCCGCGAGGGCCCGCCGTAGCAAGCGGCCAGCGTGATCGCGAGCCCCGCGCTGCCGAGGAACCCGGCGAGCGCGTACCGCGAGCGACCGCGGAACGTCTCGGTCGTGCCGCACTCGCTGCACGCGCCTTCGTGCGCCTCGCGCACGATCCCACACCCCACGCACCGAACGATGTCCGTCATGTGACCTCCAGGCAGGGCAACGACCCCGTCCTTCGACACTTACACCAAGACCTGTTCGATCGGCACGACCCCGAGCTCGGCACGCACCTCGGCGAGGGGCCGGGCGAGGTCCGCGCGGAAATCCCAGTCGGCGGAGAGGTCCTTGCGCACGCGGGCGCCGCGGAGGTGGTGGCGGAGGAACCGCGCGGGGTCGATCTGATCCGGCACGCCGGGCGCGAACGGCGAGATCACGAGCCCCACCTGGAACTGCAGCGCCACGGTGAACAGCCAGAAGAACGGGTCCTCCTTGCGGAAGCCCGCCATGAACGCGACCACCTCGGCCTCGCCGACCGGATCGATCGGGTAGCCGCCGACGACGTGCAGCATGTCGTGCCACGCGCCGCGCTCGCCGATGCCGTCGTCCTCGCCCGGGAAGGAGAGGCCGTTGCCGACGATGAACGAGAAGTACGCGTGGCCGAGGGTGCCCTCGGGGAGCTCGCCGAGCGCGATCCAGCGCTGCGCGGTGCGCGCGTCGGAGCCCACGCCGAGCAGCGGGCCGAAGGTGTGGAGGACGCCGCGCACCCCCTCCTCGCGGAACGTGCGGATCAGCTCGTCCTTCGCGTAGCCGCGGCGGGTGAGGTCCCACCGCATGAGGCCCACGTGGCCTTCGGCGAGCTGGCGGAGGTTGTGCACGCGCGGCTCGTGCACCGCGAGGGCACGCGCGGCTGCCTCGACGACGGTGGCCTCGGCGGGGCTGCCGGCGCCGTCCATGATGGCCATGAGCAGCATCGACTGCACGACGCGCTCGGACTCCTCGGGCGAGAGGCCGGCGGCGGCGAGCTCGGTCGGCTCGATGGGGGTGAGCGACGCGGCGGTGCGGCCGACGGCGCGCGCGGCGGCGTCGAGCAGGGCGCGCTCCTTGTCGGTGACCTCGCCGTCGGCGAGAGCCACGGTGTGCATCGCGCGCAGCAACACCTCGGCGTGGGCCTCCTCGACGGCGAAGACGAACATGTACGGAATGGAGGGGAGGCGAGGCCCGCCGTCAAGGCGTCCCACCGATGGCGTCCCGCACCACTGCCTCCACCGCATGGGCGTCGACGACGTCCGAGAGAGGAACGCGCGCGAGCGTTCCATCGGTGAGGCGGAGCTCGAGGTCGGCGGACGCCGCATCCGAGTCCCGATCCACCGCCGACTCGACGGTCGCGATGGTCCGGAAGGGGATCGTCCGTCCGGCGACGTGGACGCCACTGGTGGACACCGTGATCGCACCGCGCTCGAGCGTTCCACCCTCGCTGAGCGCGCGCCGCGCCGCGTCCACGAGGTGCGCGGTCCCGGCGTGGAGGCGCGCGAGCACCTGGACGTTCTCGACGAAGGGACAGAGCAGCTCCACGCTCGTCCCGTCGCGGAGCGTGACGGTGTGCCGATCGGACCACCAGCGAGTGCTGTCCGTCGTGACCGTCCGCTCGATGACGTGCTCGCTGCGGAGGCTCGTGACGTCGGCGAACAAGAGCGTGGTGACCTCACCGTCGCGACGGTAGCGGCAGCCGCGCTCGTGGAACGCGAGCCACGTGCGACGATCGGCGACCGCCCCCACGAACAGCGAGACGCCGAGAGCCGCGAAGACGAGCGAGACGCAGGTCAGGGCGACCTTCGTGGTCGTCGACGACAGGACGACGATGACCACGCCGGCCGCAGCGACCCCGAGCAGCGACAGGACCGCCCCCAGCACGAGCTCGGCGACGGTGCGCCCCGTCGGCTTGTGGAAGACCACGAGCTCGGCGCCCAGTCCTTCCTCGGACCGACGGTAGACGGCCATCGCCGAACGGTAGCAGTTCGAGCGGCGACGACGTGACAGCCCGTGCCTAGCCGTCGGCGGCCGCGTCGGCCGGCAGATCGGGGCAGCCATCGTCGGCGCTCGACGGCTCGTTCGGGCACTGGTCGACCGTGTCGAGCGGAGCGGCGTGGGGGTGCTGGCCCTTGCTCTCGACGAGCTTGCCCTTCGCGTGCACCTCGGTCAGGGCCCACGATCCGTCGGCGTGGAAGTACGTCCACGTGCCGTCGCGTGCGCCATCCGCGAACGCGCCGCGGGCGAAGAGCCGGCCGTTGTCCCAGCGGTACTCGGCGACGCCGGTGCCGTGGTCCATCGTGAACTCGCTCAGGATCTTCCCGGTGCTGCTCCGCTGGACGAACGTGCCGTGCATCCGGCCGCGTTCGTAGCGGCCCTCGATGCGCGTGCCGTTCGACCACTCGATGGTCGGGCCGTGCAGCGTACCGTCGGGGAGGTGACAGCCCTGGAGCTTGCCGTACACGTCGCCGTCGATCCGCTCGCTCGTCCCCGCGGGGCATGTGAGCGCCCCTGACGTGCGTGGGCCCTGGGCTCGACAGGCGGTCAGCATCATCAGGAGGACGAGCGTGCGCAGGGGGCGATGTTCGGACATCGGCGCGTCAGGCCATCGTACCACCATGCAGCGGCCGGCGCCGGCAACGACACCCACCCGGGCCCCGCGTCAGCGGAAAGACGCGAGAGGTGTTGGCGATGGGACCGCGAGCCGATCGGGCGCCTCCGACGAAGGCCGCTCGCGGCGCAGCGCCACCCATACGAGCAGCGCGTCGATCAGGAGCACCCGCACGAGCGACAAGGCGATCCCGACCCTCGGACTGCTCGCGGGCGGCGGCAGCGAGCAGAGCGCCCACGACATCACGAACAGCGCGAGCGTGCGCCCCGAGCGCACCTCCGAGACGAGCACGGCGAGGAGCACGCACACCGTCGCCAGCACGAAGGGCGCCGCGTAGGGGCTGCGCAGCGAGGCGAGCATCACGACCGCGAGCCACACGGTGAGCTCGTGGCGAGGCGTCCCGCGGTTGCGACCGGCGAGCACGGCCAGCACGAGGAGGAACACCGTGTACACCCGGCCGAAGAGCCGCGCCTCGGCCCACGAGAAGCCCGTGAACCCGAGCGCCTGGAGCTTGAAGGGGATGCCGAAGGGGGCGACGTTGAACGCGATCTCGCGCGTCGATCCGGCCATGAAGCGCAGGGCCTCGCCCGATTCGACGTGCGGCAGGTGGTAGAAGACGAAGTCGCGCCACACCTGGGTGCCGAGCACCGCCACCGACAGCGCGCACAGGGCCGTCGCCGCCAGCGCGGTGTACACCACCACGCGCCAGCGCCGGTGAAGGAGGACGACCACGCCGAGCAGGCCCGGGAAGATCTTGGCCAGGGTGGCGATCGCGAGGAGGGCGCCCGCGAGGCCGTCCCGTCGTCGCTCGAGCGCGACCCAGCACCCGAGGCAGAGCGCGACCGCCGCGAGGTGGAAGTTGCCCACCTGGAGGCCGACGATGACCACGGGATTGGCCAGGAAGAGTGGCGCGAGCAGCCACATCCGACGACCCGCGACGCCACCGAGCGTCCTCGCCGCGGCGGCGCAGGCGACGAGCAGCGCGACCAGCGACGCCGCCGAGAAGAGGAGACGCAGCGTGAGGAAGCTCGAGGTAAGCGCCAGCATGGCCCGCGGCAGGAGCAGGAACGGCGGCGGGTAGCCGAATGCGTCGAGCGCGAAGGGCGCGAAGCCGGCCGCGGTCGCGGGCAGCGGAGGGGGCGCGCTCGGGTCCACCGGCACGAAGGCCAGGTCGTAGACGTTGGCGCCCGGAGTCGTCGAGAGGATGGCGCCGTGCACGTAGGCCGTGAGGCAGGAGTGATGGACGAGGAAGGGCTCGGCGGGCGCGAAGGAGTAGGCGACGAGCCGCGGGTCTCCGAGGAACACCGCCATCCTCGCGAAGACGAACACGGCGAGGAGGCCGCCGAGGGCCCAGAGCGCGGCGAGCGAGCGCCTCTCGGTCTCGAGCCATCGATCGAGGCTCTCGGGCAGGGTCGCGGCGAGACGTGGCGCGAGCGCGACCGCGAGCGGTGCGGCGACGACGCCGAGGGCGACGATCACGGGGACGGGAACGCGCTCGAACACACCGAGGGCGCGCGCGACGGGGACCCACAGGGCGAGCACGAGGTAGGGGGCTGCGATGGCGCCCCACAGCGCCGCGACGGCGCGGCGTCCGAGGCCGGGAACGCTCGCGACCTGTGCCATCGCCCCCACTCTACCCGAGCCTTCGCGCGCTGGCCCTGCGGGCGGCGATCGACCTCGCGGTGGACTGCGTGGGCCTCTGCTACGACTCGAGGATGCGGAGACTGCTCGCCTTGCTCCTGCTCGCGACGATGGCCTGCGGTGGGAAGCTGCAGGAGACCGCGGACAGCGGCCCCGACGCGCCCGTGGACTTCGCGACGCGCCTCGCGACCTACTGCACGCGCATGGAGGCGAGAGCAGCGCGGTGCGGCGCCTCTGCGTCGTCCTGTCGCGCGAACATCCCGTGCATGCAGGCGACCTACGATCCGAGGACCACGGTGCTCCTGGATTGCCTCGAGGTGGCCCCTTGCGAGGAGGACACCCTGGTCTGCCTGGAGAAGGTGACCGCCTCGTTGCCGAGGACGGGCCTCGTCGCGAAGCTGACCTTCGCGTGCGCGGACGACGCCACCAAGGGGGGCCGGGGTTGTGAACGTGCCGTCGTGGCGGCCCTGCCGCTCTTCTCTGCCGCGATGCTGGACCAGGCCGGGAGGTGCCCGACCGTGCCCGTGGGCTCCATCGGTCCCTGCCTGGACCGGCTCATGGAGTCCACGTTCAGCGCCTGCAAGGGATAGGAGTCGCCTGGCAAGACATGCTGCTCCCCGACGACGACGCTGGACGGCTCCTGCTCGCGACATACGTGTCCCCATTCGTGCTGGATCTTCGGACACCCTCGAGGTCTGGGCCGGAGAGTACGCTTCGAGCAATGTGGGACTTGGCTCCATCGAAGGCGAGCGCGCATCCGAGCGACTGGACACCCTTCTCGACGTGGACCCTGCCCACCACGCGTCCGCGCGCCGTTCCGGCGCCGCCCGTCGCGACCCTGGCGGCGCTCGCGTCCCAGACCACCTCGACGCCCCTGCTCGAGGTCGAGCGCGCTGGTGATCGTCGTGGAGGGCGCACCCCCGCGCATCCGCACGGATCTGCGAGGTCAGGCGAAGCGCGCCGTGCTCGACGAGGAGTCCCAGCAACTCGTGGCGAACGTCGCGGCCGGTGAGCGTTGCGCGTGCGAGTACTGCGAGCGGATCCGCAAGGAAGGCTGAGCGGCGACCGGCGGTGCCGGGTTGCGCCGGGCGACGGAGAATTCGATCTCCGAATGCCCGCCGTTCGACGAGCGGATGACGCCGAGGGGCGAGCGTGGGGCATCTTCCTCGACGTTCGGCGAACGTGCGCCGATGCGGTCTCGTTCTCACCGAGGAGCAACGTCATGATTGGCAAGTTCATCGTCCCGTCCCACCAGAGTCTCTTCGAGCGCTCGCTCGCCGCCGACGCGAATCTCGACGCGAACATCTTCGCGGAGCTGTGCGCAGAAGACGCGGTCTTCCAGATCGCCGCCCTGCCAGAGGCGCGCGGTCGCGAGGTGATTCGCCAGTTCCTCGCCGGCTTCTTCGCGCAGAAGCTGTTCACGAAGCTCGAGCATCGCCTCCTCGAGGTGTACGATTCGCCCGAGGTCTTGCTCTATCGAGCCGAGGCGATCTACTCGCTCGCCGACGGCAGCACGGTCGTGTCGCCGTACGTGAATCGCGTGCTCTACCGCGGCGAGCTCTTCGGCGACTACCGGGTGCACATCGACCCCTCTCCGCTGTTCGAGAGAGCCAAGGGCTGAGCTACTGCGCCGAGCGCAAGGTCGAGCGACCGGCGACCTCGAACACCACCGAGCGGAACCACCGCTGGAGCGGGTCGCGGTCGAGCCGCTCGCTCCAGAGGGCGCGCATGCGGATGGGCGGCAAGGAGAGCGGCGGAGCGACGACCTCGACGGCGTGCAGCTCCGCGGCGTGGCGCGCGACGCTCACCGGGAGCGTCGCGATCGCGTCCGAGCCCTCGACGAGCGGCGCGGCGGCGAAGAAGTGCGGCACGGTGAGGTGAATCCGTCGACGCAGTCCGCGGGCCGTCAGGGCTTCGTCGACGGCGCCTCCGCCCGCGCCGCGGGGAGCGACGAGCACGTGCGACAGCGACGCGAATCGCTCGAGGTCGAGCGTCGTCCGGGCGGGATGTCCACGACGCACGATGCAGACGAAGGGCTCCTCGAAGAGCAGCCGCGACTGCAACGAAGGCGGGGCGTCCGAGAAGGGGCCGATCGCGACGTGGACGGCGCCGGACGCCACCTCGGCGAGTGTCTCCGCGGAGACCGCCGAGACATCGAGGGCGATGCCCTCCGCCACGGCGCCGATCGCGCGGACGAGCCCGGGGAGCAGGACGAACTCGACGTGATCGCTCGTAGCGAGACGCAGCCGCCCCTTGGCAGCGCTGGGCACGAAGGGGGAGTGCGTGGCGAGGAACGCGTCGAACTCGCGGAGCAAGAGCTGCAGCGAGTCGACGAGCCCCTCGGCGAACGGCGTGAGCGCGAAGGTGCCTCCGACCCGCACGAGGAGCTCGTCGTCGAAGTGCGCGCGCAGCTCGGCGAGGACGTGGCTGACCGCCGGTTGGCTGAGCTTCAGCTTGCGAGCGGCCTTGGCGACCGCCTTCGCCGAGAGGAGCGCGTCGAGGATGCGCAGCTTGTCGATCGAGATGCTGGTGCGCAAGGCGGGCCCGAGCGTAGGCGCGGCTGTGGCGAACGGCCAGCTGGTGGTCGTCCTTTCGCCCCCGCGAAACGAACCGCGCCCGGCGACGTAGAGAGAGAGGTGCGCTCCCTCGTCCTCGTGTCCCTGGTGCTCGTCGCGGGCTGTGCGCGGCCTGCGCCGCGGCCGGATCCTCCCCGCGTGGAGCCTCCGGCCACGCCCGTCCTCGTGGCGCCGCCCAGCGTCGCGCCACCCGCGCAGGCCGCGCCGTTCGCGCTGGTCGAGCTGTTCACGAGCGAGGGCTGCGACAGCTGCCCGTCGGCCGAGGGCGTCGCGTCGAAGCTCTCCACGGAGCCCTCGGTCTACGTCCTCACGTGGCACGTGGACTACTGGGACTACCTCGGCTGGAAGGACCCCTACTCGCGGAAGTCCTGGAGCGACCGGCAGCGCCTGCTCGCCAAGTTCCTCGGCACGGGCCTCTACACGCCGCAGCTCGTGGTCGACGGGCAAGTGGAGGTGCTGGGCAGTCACGCCGCCGCGGTGGACGACGCCGTGAAGTCGGCGCTCGCAGCCAAGCGCACGGTGGCCGTGACCGGGCACCTCCGCGAGGAGAAGGGAGTGGTGTTCCTCTCGGTGAACCCCGTCTTCGCCCCCGAGGGCAACGTGCGCGCGGTGCTCGTCGAGGACGGGCTCGCGAGCCGCCCCACGAAAGGAGAGAACACGGGCAAGCTGCTCCGCCACGACGGCGTCGTGCGCGCCGCGGCCTCGGCCCCCGTCGGCCCGGCGCCGGTCGAGCTCGCCCTCCCGCTACCACCCGACGGCAAACGCGCGCGGCTCGCCGTGGTGGCCTGGGTCGCGTCGCCCTCGGAGGCTGTCGTCGGGGCCGCACGCTTCCCGCTCCCCGGCGTTGGTCAGTGAAGGCGCACGCGAGTCACAACGGAGTGCGTCGAGCCTCTTCCCACTCGTCCCCCAATCCGAGGGTGGTGACCCAACGGTCGACGTATGCGCCGTCGAGCGCTTCTCCCAGGGTCGCGATGATACCGGCGACGTCCCGGCGCTGTCGTTCGGAGCCTCCCGCCATCCGCGACCACTCGAGCTTGGCCACGATGGTGTCTTCGGGCGACGCCACGAAGACCGGCACATCCAGCAGGTTCGCCTTCCGCCTTCGAGAGAACTCCTCGAGGCTGAACGGTCTCTGCTTGCGAACGATGAAGTCGACCTTCCAACCGGACACCTGGTCGATGACGTTGAACATCGATCGCCGGCGCATCGCGTCGCGGGCCGCGTCGAGGTCGACGTAGTAGTCGACAGGAGACATGTTCGCGACGAGCGCCTCCAGCGCTGCCGCAGTCGGTGGGTCGATGACGACATCGAGGTCTTGCGTCGTCCTGGGCGTGCCGTGGATCGTGCTCGCGAAGGAGCCGGCGATCATGAAGGGGACTCCGGCCGCGTCGAGGAGGCCGACGAGGCGTCGGAGAAAGCCCTGCAGCTGGCTCATCGCGGGCGTCGCGCGAGCTCGGCGTCCCAGCCGCGCTGCAGGACGCGGTGGCGGGCCTCGGCTTCGCTGAGCTCCGGGTGACGCCGGCGCTCGCCTTCGATCGCGATCGCGCGCGCGTCTTCGCTCATCTCTGCGGCGAGCCGTCCGCGGCCTTCGGGGCCGAGCCGCCGCCAGATCGCGAGCTGCGCTCGGTGCGCGGCCTCTGTCGTGTCGGACCCCATGGGTCACTCTACCGCGGACCTCCGGCGACGCCCACCCGGACACCTCGCGGGCCGCACGCCTGGCCTCGCGGACGGAAGCCCCGACGGGAGTCTCAGGAGACACGCAAGGTGTAGACCTCGCTGTTCCCGGTCACCACGACCACGCCCTACTTCGACGGTAGGATGGCCATGACCGCAGAAGAGAACGAAGGCACCGGGTCCCACGACGTGCCGTCCGCCGACCACCAGAGTCCGCCTGCGCCACCGAGGACGAAGCCGTCCCCCGTCGCGACGGCATGCGATCGGCCGGTTCCCGGAGGCGGTGCCACGTGCTTGGCCCGCTTCGCGTTCGACGGGAGGGCACCGACGAAGTCGACGCCGATCCCGAGCGTCCGCGAAGGGGTGACGACGGCGTGGTGAACGTGGTCCTTCATCGAAGCGACCCGGGTCGCGTCGGTGGTGGTGACGGAGGTGATGTGCTTGTAGTGGAGGGCCAGGAGCCCTGCGTCGGCTCCTCGCCTCGCAGCCCGGGCAGCAGCAGCACCCCGCCGTCGTGCGAGAAGGCAAGGTGTCCGGTGGAGTGGCGCACGGGGGGCACGAAGCACTTCTCGAGGGAGATCGCCATGTCGTGGGAGGACGCCAATGGTGTCGTCGGTTCGGGACCACCGAATTGGGGGTGTCCAGACGCTGCCAAGTGGGTGACGGGCTGGCCGCGGAGTGCGGCTCGCGGTCGCCCTTCGGAGGGCGCTTCGCGATCGCTGCTGGTGGCTCGGCCTTGCACGGGGGGCGGTCGCGGAGGAACCTGAACGCCGATGCTCGCGCGCGCACTGCTCTCGCTCGCCGTCGTGGGTGCCGTCTCGGCCTGCGGTGGTGCCTCGGACAGCCAGGGCGCCGGCGGCGATGGCGCGCTCGCGGACGGAGCCGCGGACGGTTCGCCGGAAGAGGACGGTTCACGCGTCGATACCCTCCCCGACGTTCCCCTCGACACTGCGCCGGGGCTGCCGCCGAAGGACGCGGTCCCCGAGGCACTCGACGACAGCGCCTCCGAGATCCCCGACACCCCACCACCGGCGTGTGGGCCGACGTGCAAGGCGCCTTCGGCTTGCACGACGGGGTGCAACCGCTGCGACTGCTACGCGGAGCCTTCGTGGGTCTGCACCGCGAAAGCCTGCCCCGGCGAAGGTACGGGGCCATGCCCCACCCACTTGCCGCTCGCCGGACCCGTGTGCGGCGGTCGCGGCACGTGCGTCTACGAGAGCCCGTGCGGCGGCGGCAAGGACGTTGCGAAGTGCGACGGGCTCAGCTGGATCGTCACCAAGGCGCCCTGCCCAGGCTGATGGGAGCGTTGGCGACCGAGCCCGATTTTGTTTCCGCACGAATGTAAAACGCCGGCTTTACATTCGTGCGGAGAAAAAATGCGTCTCCGCCCGGCGTCGACGTCGAGCGCCATCGCGATCAGGGGCGCGGCCCGCAGAGCGACAGCAGCGCCACCTCCACCACCGACCCATCGTCCTTCTTCACCCGCGCCCACGCGCGCCGGCCCGCGCGCGTGCCGTACACCTCCGTCACGACGCCCTCCGCGGCGACCATCGACTTGCGGAACACGCGCACCCGCGCGCCGACGACCGCCGCGGGCGTCACCTCGCGCAGCGGCGCCGTGCTCGCGGCGAGAGCGCGCAGCGCGGGCACCAGCGCCTCGGGGTGGTCGTCGCCCGTGCGCAACGCATTCCCGTCGCGCTCGACGAGGCACGCGCCCTCCTGTGTGCCCACCACGACATAGGTCCCGGTCGCCGGCACGTGCAGCGCGTGCAACCCGACGACGATCGCCGAAGGGACCCCCGCCACGACCAGCGTCATCGGCACGAGCCGCACCGCGAGCCCGACCACGCCGTAGCGCTGCGGGTCCGCGCGGAACGCGCGCGCGACGCGCTGGAACCCGAACAGGAAGGCGGGGAGTGGGATCAAGGCGAGGGCCGTCGCGACGACACCCTCGTGGCCGGCGCTCCGCACGCCCGCTACCGCCACCGCGAGGAACGGCAGGCAGAGCAGCACGAAGAACCCCTGGAGCAGCCGCTCCGGTCGCTGGATCGTCCGCGCCACGCGCGCCGGTTACCAGCAACGCGCGCGGCCTGCTACGCCTCGCGCGTGGGCGTGGTCTTCCGCGAGCTCGTCACGGCGCCGCTGCCGCGGATCGTGCCCGATCACGTGTTCGACGCCTTCGGTTGGTGCGCGAGCGATCGCCTGCTCTGGGGCCGCCCCGAGCACGCGTGGGACCCGGAGACGCCCGTCGACGGCAGCGACCCGGCGCGCATGGTGTTCGTGATGCACGCGCCGGTCGACTGGCTGCCGCACGAGCTGGCCGCGCTGCACGCGTTCGGCATGGACCTCGGCGAGGCGCGCGCGCTCGCGCCCTACGCGATCGACGACGCGACCGACGGGCTCTACGAGCGCAAGGTGCGGCCGCGCGATCTGTTGTGGCTCGCGGCCGACAACCTCAACGCGCTCTTCTGGGGGCTCCACGACTGGGCGCACTTCCACAACCACGGGCCGTTCGAGGCGCGGGCATGGACCGAGCGCCAGTGCGACACGACGGCGTTCCGCTGGCTCGCGGCCAACGAGGTCGTCGACCAGGGCCGCCTCGCGCGCCTGCGCGAAGAGCTCGACGCGCTCGATCGGGCGAGGTTCGCGGCCGAGGGGCTGGCGCAGCCCGGCTACGACTCGCCGCGATAGGCGCGCTCGACCGCGTCGGGGTCGGCGCCGAGGATCCACCGCATCGTGCCGCCGCGCTGCACGAGCGTGAGCGGGATGCCGTTGGTGCCCGAGGCCTTCTTGGCCATCGCGTACGCCTGCGGGTTCTGGTCGACGTCGACCTCTTCGAAGGGGATCTTGCGCGCCTTGAGGGCCGCCTCGAGCACCTTGCACGGCTGGCACCAGGTGGCGCCGTAGATCGTGACGAGGGCCTCGACGTCGTCGGCCTGCGACCGCCGCGTGGCGACGAGGAAGGCGACGGCTCCGGCGGAGACGACGAGCTGGCCCAGGAAGCGGCGACGGGTCACCGAGAGAGCGTAGCGCACCCGGCGCCCCGATCCAGCATCCCAGGGGTGCCGTGTCGCCGTTCCTCCTCGTCCCCGCCTCCGTCGTCGCCTGGCTCGGCGTCGTCGCCACCGCGTACCGCCTGCGCGGCCGCCTCTACGCCACGTTCGCCTTCGTGCTGCTCGGCATCCACACGGCGCTGTCGGCGGCCATGCTGCCCGCGTTCGCCCGGTTCTGGCCGGTGTTCGCGTATCTGCAGCTCGCCACGTACCTGCACTTCGTCTTCCTCGTGTACCCGCGCATGCGGGGCCTCGCATACCGGGCGCTCGTCTCGATGCCGGCCTCGTTCTTCGTCGCGGGCACGTTCCTTTCGCTGCCGTGGGCGCTGCTCGCGGCCCTCGGGGTGCGGCTGCCGCTGCCGTGGCTGCCCTACGCGCTCGCCATGGTCGGGCTGCTCCAGTCGCTCTTCGCGTTCGAGAGCGAGCACGACGTGTCGCTCGACGGCGAGATCGTCGAGGAGGTGCGGCCGATCCCCCACGGCTCCCTGCGCGTCGACCGGCCGCTGCGCGTCGTGCAGATCAGCGACCCGCACCTCGGACCGTTCATGTCGGTGAAGAAGCTCGCGGCCATCTGCGCGCGCGCCATCGCGCGCGACCCCGACCTCGTGCTCCTCACCGGCGACTTCCTCACCATGGAGTCGCAGAGCGACCCGCGCCTGCTGCACGACGCGCTCGCCCCGCTCGCGGCCCTGCGCGGCAAGGTGTTCGCCTGCTTCGGCAACCACGACCACGAGGCCCCCGAGATCGTGCGCGCCGCGCTCGCCGCGCACGGGATCATCCTCCTCGTGGACGACAGCGCCGTCGTCGACACGCCGGTCGGCAAGCTGCAGATCGTCGGCATGGACTTCAGCTTCCGCGATCGCGAGGCGCGGCTGCGCGCGGCGTGCCGGCGTCACCCGCGCATCCCCGGGGTCACGCGCCTCGTGATGCTGCACGACCCGGGCGCGATCCACGCGCTGCCCGAGGGCGAGGGCGACCTCGTGTTCTCGGGCCACACCCACGGCGGGCAGGTCGGCCTGCTCTCGCTCGGCCTCCCGTGGACCTTCCTCCGCCTGTTCGGCAACCGCATGCCCGACCACGGGTTCTGGGGCCGCGGGCGCGATCGCCTGTGGGTCCACCGCGGCACGGGGCACTACGGCTTCCCGCTGCGCCTCGGCGTGCCCGCGGAGCAGAGCCTGCTGCGGGTGCACTTCCCGAAGCCGGCGGGCTAAGGCTCTACGACGCCATGCGCGTCGGCATCCTCGGGTACGGCAGGTTCGGCGCCGCCTTCGCGCGCATCGTGGAGGGGGCGGGCGGCTTCGTGCGCGTACACGACCCGCACCTCGAGGTGCCCGAAGCGATCGCGGCCACGCTCGTCGAGGCGTGCGCCGCCGAGATCGTCGTCGTGGCGGTGCCGGTCTCCGACGTGCGCGCGGTCGTCGAGGCGCTGCGCCCGCACCTGTCGGCGACGACGTTGGTGATGGACGTCGCGAGCGTGAAGGTGCTGCCGGAGCAGGCGCTCCGCGCGGTGCTCGGCGCCGAGATCCCGTGGGTCGCGACCCACCCGCTGTTCGGCCCGGTGAGCCTCGCGCGCGGCGAGCCGCTGCGCGTCGTCGTGTGCCCCAACGAGCTGCACCCCTGGGCCGCCGAGCGCGCGAAGGCGTTCTACGAGCGGCTCGGGTGCTCGGTGCTGCTCGAGGGCGCCGAGGCCCACGATCGCGCGATGGCCGAGACCCACGCGGTCGCCTTCTTCGTCGCCAAGGGCATCGTCGACGCGGGGCTCGCGGCCAACGTGCCGTTCGCGCCGCCCTCGTTCCAGGCGCTCGAGCGCACCGTCGAGGTGGTGCGCGCCGACGCGGGGCACCTGTTCTCCGCGATCCAGCGCGAGAACCCCTACGCGGCCGCGGCGCGCGCGCGGCTGCTCGAGGCGCTCGCCGAGGTCGACCGCACGCTGCCCCCGTTCGAGGAGGCGGCGCCGGCGCCGACGAGGGCCGCGCCGCCCGCGCTCGTCGAGACGCGCGCGGCGATCGACGACCTCGACCGCGAGCTCGTGGCGCTGCTCGCCCGCCGCGCGGAGCTCTCGCGGCGCGCGCTCGCGGCCAAGGCGGCGGTCGGCGCGGGCACGCACGATCCGGAGCGCGAGGCGCGCCTGCTCGAGGAGCGCGCGGCGTGGGGCGAGGCGCTCGGCCTGGCCGCGGCCGACGTGGACGACGTGTTCCGCGCGGTGCTGCGGTTCTCGAAGCGAGTCCAGGGCAAGGCCGGCGGGAGCCCGTGATAGGCTCCCGAGCCATGCTCGTCATGTTCATCGTCTACGTCGCGCCCGGCCAGAACCCCGCCATCCTCCTCACCGAGGAGACGCTGAAGGACACGCAGGCCCAGGTGATGACCACCGACCAGGCCCGCAAGGTCGGCTTCGAGGGGCTGCCCGCCGAGCTCGGCGCCGACGTGCGCGTGATCGTGGTGAACAACCGCGACAAGGGGCGCATCCTCAACAACCTCGAGGCGAGCCCCGCCGCGGCGCGCTTCTCGGTGCACGACATCGACGCCTGATCAGAAGGTCGTCGGGCAGGTGGCCGTGCAGGCGAGGAACGCGTCGACGGCCTTCTGGTCCCCGGGTTCCACGCCGTCGAGGCACTCGGTCGCGTGGGCCTGCAGCCAGGGGCTGCACTCGACGTAAGGGGTCGCGCCGATCTTCGCGCACGTCTCCGTGCAGCCCGCTTCGAGCGTGGGGAGCTTGCAGAGACACGGCAGCACGTCGCGGAAGTAGGCGTCGGATCCGGTCCGCAGCGACGGGACGTTCTCGCAGCACTTCCAGCAGGTGCGCGGCGCCTTCTCGGCCGAGCAGCCGAAGCTCGAATCGGGCAGGGCCGTGTCCACGGGTCGCGCGTCGTGACCCGAGTCCACGATCGGCGCTGACACCGGGCTCGCGCCGACCTCCTGCGTGTCCACCGCGGCGTCCACGCCGGCGTCGTCGACGGCCTCTCGCTGGATCTGCGCCCCGCACCCCGAGACCACCATCGCGATCGCAACCAGGAGTTTGTGCATCGTCTTCCCTCGCTCCGGAGAGTGCCCGGCGGGCGTGGTCGGCTCCATGGTCATTTCGGCTGCGGCGCGCACGCTCGCCCCAGTGAGGCAGGCGTGCGCTGCGGACGACACGAAACGCGCGGGCTTCGGTCGGCGTGCCGATTGCACCTACGGCCCAGGATGTCTCGCCGGCTCGGAGACGCCGTTCGGTGGCTGCGCGCGTCGCGGATCGTGCGCGGCGTGCTCGTCGCGCTCGCCTCGGTGGTGGTCCTCTACTTCGTCGCCGCCAACGTGCTGCTCCGGACGCGGCTCCTGCGCAACCTCCTGAACACGAGCCCGGACTCGCTGCTCATCGACTACCGGTCGGCCTCCATGTGGTGGCCGGGGAGGGTGCACCTCGAGGGCTTCCGCCTGCGCAACCACGACGACCACCTCGAGTGGGAGGTGCGCCTCGAGCGCGCCGACGTCCGCATCGATCTGTGGCGGCTGGTCCACCGCGAGTTCCACGTGACGCGCCTGCGTGGCGACGGCGTGCGCTTCCGCGCCGTCCGCCGGCTGGACCCCGAGCAGCTCGAGCGGGCGGTGGTCGCGGCCCTCCCGCCGATCGAGGGCTATGCGCGCCCACCGCGCAAGCTGGCGCGTTCGCCCGAGACGTTCCTGCGCCACGATCCCTGGAGCGTGCGCATCGAAGACGTCGACCTCGAGCACGTCGGCGAGGCGTGGGTCGACGGGCAGCGCTACACCGACGACGGCCGCGCGCGCGGTGCGTTCATGGTGCGACCGGGGCGGCGCGTCTGGGTGGCCGCCACGTTCGAGGCGCGGGCGGGCGAGCTCCACTTCGGCGAGGACGCCATGGCGACGGCGGTGAAGGGGCTCGTGGACTTCCGCATGGACGAGGTGGACCCGCGGAGCGCGCCCGGCTCGATGATGCTGCGGCACTGCGTGGTGACGGCGGACCTCGACGCGCACCTGCCGGATCTGCTCTGGCTGCGCGGCTACGTGCCGAAGGCGACGGTGGCCTTCGTCGGCGGCGGCGGCGACGGCCGGATCGAGCTCCGCTACGCGCGCGGCCTCCTGATGCCGGGCACCCACGTGAGGGTCTTCGCCAAGGACTTCACCGCAGCCGCGGAGAACGGGTGGTCGCTCACCGGCGACGCGCTGGCGGACGCTTCGATCGCCGAGCCCACCGCGGCCACGCCGTGGCCGATGTTCACGCTCCGCATCGACGGGACCGACCTCGCGCTGCGCCACCGCTGGGCGGAGATCTGGCCGCTCGCGAGCCCGGGCGCGGCGCTGCTGATCCGCGCGCACCGGCTCGCGATCCTCGACCACCCCTTCGAGGACCTGGCGCTCTCGATCGACGTGCCGAGCGCCACGCTCTCGAGCCTCCGCGCGCTCGCAGTGTTCGTGCCACCGAAGACGGACGCCGCGTTCACCGGAGGGAGCGCCACGCTGAGCGGTCACCTCGACGCCTCGCTCGAGACGGGGGCCCTGCAGGGACACCTGGACGTGAACGCGAAGGGCGCCGCGGGGCGGTGGGCGAAGTCGAACCTGCGCGCGGACGTGGTCGCCCACTACGTCCTCGCGAAGGGCCACCGCGGCTCGCTGGCCGGCGACCTCCGCGGCAGCTACGTGCACATACGCAACGCCTCGGTGACGGGGGGCGACGCGCCGAAGGCGTGGTGGGGGCGCGTGGACGTGCTCGCGACGAAGGCTGCGTTCGGGGCGTTCCGCCTCGACCTCGCGCTCGCGATCAAGGA
>JAEUKC010000087.1:0-63270 GCA_016794445.1 Myxococcales bacterium | reverse complement strand
AGGAACACCTCGTAGACCGGCAGCTCGTAGTGCCCCATGTGGAAGATGCGGAACAGCTCGCCCGAGAGCTTGCCCTGCGCCGCGTAGATCTCGAACAGGTGGTCCTCGACCGGCTCCGTCGCGAGGCGGTCGGCCATCACGTCGTAGCTCTTGCCCGCGGGGATCCCGAGCGCGGTGCCGATCGAGCCGAGCGGCTGCCCCTCCCAACGCGCGATGCGGAGGCCAAGGCGCTCGTAGCCCGCGCGGAGTAGTTCGGCGCGCGCCTTGTAGATTGCGTTGCGACCCGCGACGCCCCCCTCCTCGCGCAGCGCACCGAGCGCCGCCTCGACCTGCAGCACGCTCATCGGATCGATGGTGTACGGGTGCGCGCCCTTCTCCTGCGCGTCGAACGCCTTGCGCAGCTCGAGGCTCGGCGTGCGCGAGGCGAAGCCCTTCATCTCGTCGAGGAGGTCGTCGCGCACCAGCGCCATGGTGAGGTTGGGGTGGGAGTGCAGGCCCTTGTTGCACGAGCCCATCACGGCCGAGACGCCCCAGCCCTCGAGGTCCATGGGCTCGACGAACAGCGCGCTCACGCCGTCGACCAGCAGCTTCTTGCCGCGCGCGCGACAGAGCGCGCCGATCTCGGCCACCGGGTTGAGGGTGCACGTGGAGGTGCCGCCGTAGACGACCGCGACCGCGTCGGCCTCGCCACGCGCGAGGATGCCGTCGATCGCCGCGAGGTCGGGCCGCTGCCCATAGGGCAGGTCCATGTCGACCACCGGCTGGCCGATCGTGCGCGAGAACTCGAGGATGCGGTCGCCATACGCGCCGTTGCGCACCACGAGCAGGCGCTCCTTCGGGTGCAGGCAGCTGCCGAGGACCGCGGCGATCGCCGTGGACCCGGAGCCGGTGAGCAGGATCGCGCGGTGCCGCGGGCAACCGAGCGCCTCCTGGATCTCGCGGCGCACCTTGGCGAGGAGCGGCGAGAAGCGCGGGCCCCGGGGGACGATCGGCGAGGCGCCGTACGCGCGCGACACCGCGTTGACGGCGTCGGGGAGGTGGAACACGGCCGGGGTCAGCGAGACGATGCGCGGCATGGGGCGGAGGCTGGCCGTGAGCGGCGAGGCGGTCAAACCGACTCGGAGACCATCGCGAGCAGCCGGGTCGTCGTGTTCCAGTTGCGCAGCGTGAGGCTCTGGTAGACCGGCCGCTGCGCGAGCTTGGGCAGGCGGCTCTGCGTCGCCTTCTCGATGAGCTTACGGAAGTAGAGCGCGAGGGTGCCGGCGTGCGCGGTGTCCACGCCCGGCCGGGTCGCGACCTCGGCGAGCGCCACGTTCGGATCGAGCGGCTCCTTCACGAAGGCGACGTCGTACCGGTAGACCGCGGGCTCGCTGCCGAAGCCGGCGGGCGCCTCGGCGACCACGCGCGCGAGCTCGTCGGCGGAGACCAGCACCACCTTTGCTGCGTAGGAGAAGGTCTCGCTGAGCGCGGCCTCGAGCTTGGTGACGAGCGTCCCCTTCTTGCCGCGCTTGGCGTCGAACACGACGTTGCCGCTCTGGATGTACGTCTCGACGCGGGTGAACCCGAGCGCCTCGAACGCGGCGCGGAGCTCCACCATCGGGATGAGGTTGTTCCCACCGACGTTGATCCCGCGGAGGAGGGCTACGTAGCGCGGCATCGATACGCAGGGTCCACCAACGGGCGCGAGCGTTCAAGTGGATCGCGGCTTGCTGACGAGGGACGCATGCGTCCTCTTGCTGGCGGCTGCATCCTCGCGACCCTCGCGTCCTCGGCGGTGGCCTGTGAAGCCGCGACTCCGTCGACGGTCGTCGACTGTGGTGCTCCGACGGCAGTTCCGGCGACACCGTTGCCTCCCGGCACACCCGACGTCCCAGGCTCGACGGTGTGGTACGAGATCCCGAGCTGGTCCTCCACGCCGCAGGGCAAGGCCTTCGATCTGGACCACCGGGTGCGGTGTCGTGGCGGCGGTGGCTGCCTCACCTCCCGCAACCTCGAGGACCCTTTCGTCGCCAGTGGTGAAGACAACGCGTTGCGGAAGCTGTTCGACGACCTCGACAGCTGCTTCGGCGTGCACCTGACGAGCCATCGCGTGTTGCTTCGGCTCGACGGCCTCGGGGAGGGAGACGACCCTCTGGTTCGGGCGGCGCTCTACCCACAGCACCTCGACCCGAGCGGCGATTGGATCGTCGACAGCGCCGCTCTGGAAGATGGCGTGAGCCTCGACAAGCCGCGCTTCCGGCTCGCGGACGGCTTCGTGCGTGACAGGCGATTCTGGTCCTTGGGATCGATCCCGCCCTCGATTCCCTTGCGCCTGCCCGGTCGGTGCGTCGAGTCGATGACGTTCGACCTGCCGCTGCAGCCGCGTGTCTTCACCCTCGACCTGACCACCGGACGAGGGACTCTCGGTGGCGTCGTGGCCGCAGCCGACGCTGCCGCCGGGCTTGCCGAGGCGGTTCGCCTCCAAGCCCGGTGCTCCGAGTACACACGCCTCGCGGATCAGCTCGCGGGGGACGTCGTTGCGACGAGCGTCACTGCACCGAACGAGGGGCTCGCCTGCGACGCCCTGTCCGCCTCCCTCGACTTCCACGCGACCGCGACGACGGCGCCCGGCGTGGTCGGCCCGTGGGTGCCCCCACCGAGACGGCCCGAGGACGTCTGCCTCTCCCGGAGCGGTCACGACGCGCCTCCCTGCCCGCCGCTCGGGTGCCGATCGGTCGACCGAGGCCCGGACGGACGGCTCTACGCGACGGCGGCGTACGTCTGGCCCGATCGCGCCCCCGAACCTCCCCTCCCCGACAACGCTGACCTCGCCGTTGCGTGCGCGACCCTCGCCGCGTGCCTGCCCCTGGATGACCTGGGTGTCACCGACCTGGGTTACTCTACGATCCCGAGCGCGCGCGTGAACTTCGCGAGGATCTGCGCGAGCAACGAGTTCGAACCAGAGGCGTACGGGTTTCCGCTCTTCCGATCGAGCGTGCGCCTCGGCTCGCTCATGCGGATCGCGCTCGGTGTGAAGGGCGACTGCCGCAAGATCCTCGCGGCGCGAACCGCGTTCGAAGGCCTCGTCTGCAGCCCGCAGGGATGTGGCCTCGCGACCACGCTCGGCGCCGTGACCTGCGTCGGTGACGACGCGCACTTCGCGAGCGGCGCCGTCCGGCACTGCGCCGAGGCGTTCGTGCGTTGCAGCGCGACCTCACCCACGGGGTGCACGGATCGGCTGCCCATCCGGTGCGCAGCGGCGCGAGACCACTGCGACGGCGCCGTGCTCCTCGGGTGCGACAAGTACCATCGTGTCACGTTCCGCGACTGCAGTCGCTACGGCGGCACCTGCATGGAGACGACGAGCGGCGCCGACTGCACCTCGCCTACGAAGTGCACCGAGGAGCCGACCTGCAGCGGCGACGTCATCGTGCTCTGCACGCGCGGCTCGAACCAGCTGGTCGACTGCAAGGCGATCGGGTTCGCCGGTTGCGTGAGTGGTCGCTGCGTTCCGTGAGCGCGCGGGTCACTCGATCGCGTAGCGATGGATGCGCCCGCCCTTCGTGCCGACCAGGGCGACCGTCGACCCCACGAACGCCACCGACGCCGGCTCGTCCTCCAGCCCCTCCTCGCCCACCCGCTCGAGGCCGCCGCCGGCGAGCGACCACAGCTGCACCGTGCGATCGAACGGCCCGAGCACGAGGAGCAGCGCGCCGTCCGCCGACGCCGCGAGCCGCGAGATCTCGGCCCGCTTCCCCGTCGCGAGTCGCTTGCCCGTCGCGAGGTCCCACCGCACGAGCTCCGTGCTCCCCGAGACACACGTGCCGTCCGGCAGGCACACGAGCGCGTGCACGAAGCTGCCGTGCCCCGCGAGCGCGTGCACCTCCTTGCCGTCCTCGACGCGCCACACCTTCACGAGCTGGTCCGCCGCGCCGGTCACGACGAAGCGCCCGTCGGCCGAGAAGGCGATCGCGTCGACCTGTGCCTTGTGCTTCTCGAGCACCACGCGACGTCTGCCGGTCGCGAGGTCGAACAGCGCCGCGCGCCGCACGAAGCTGGCCGCCGCGTTGCGCCCGTCCGGGCTGATGGCGAGGGCGCGCGCGCTGCCGAGGTCGCCGCAATCGATCTCGCCGGCGACCCGGAGCCCCGCGAGGTCCCAGCGCTGCACGAGGCTCTCGCGCCCGTAGCCGCGCGTCGTGAGCGCGGTGCGCCCGTCGGGCGAGAGCGCCATCGCGCCGATGTCCTCGGTGGCGCCGCCGACGGTCTCGATCTCCTTGCCGGCGTCGACGTCCCACAGCTTGAGCGTCCGATCGGTCGACGCGCTCACCGCGACGCGGCCGTGGATCCCGAGCGCGGTCACGCCGCCGCCGTGCCCCTCGCCCATCGGCAGGAGCCGCTCTCCGGTCGTGAGCGACCACACCTCGAGCGAGGTGCCCTGCGCCAGCGCCGCCGCGCGCGCGAACGCGAGCCGCTCGCCGCGGCGATCGAGCGCGAGGACGTGCAGCGGCTCGAACGTGCGCTCGAACACCGTGGCCCCCGTGTCGAGATCCAGCACCTTCACCTCGGCGTCCTCCCGGCCCGACTTCACCGCGAGGCGCCGCCCGTCGCCCGACACCGCCGCGGTGTCGAGGTACCCGAGGTCGAGCGACCGCAGCTCCTTGCCGCTCGGCACCTCGACGATCGCGCCGCAGTCGAAGCCCGCGTAGAGCAGGCGGTCGTGGGAGAGGAACGCGACCACGGACGCGTACCCCGCGAGCGTGGCGATCACCTTGGCCTTGGCCACGTCGTGCAGCTTGATCTTGCGATCGCCACCCGCGGTCGCCGCGTGGCGCCCGTCGGGCGAGAACGCGACCGCCTTCATGGCGCTCGAGTGCCCCTTGAGCGCGCGATCGGCGGCCGCTCCGAGCGAGAACAGGCGCGGGATGCGGTCGTCGCCGCCGAGCAGCCACTGGCCGTCGGGCGAGAACGCGAGGGCGTGCGCGGCCGCCCGGGTCTCGAACGAATGGCGGCGCTTGCCCGTGACGCCGTCGAAGACGAGCGCGTGGTTGTCGTAGCCAGAGGCCGCGAAGCGCGCGCCGTCGGGCGTGATCGCCGCCGACGTGAACCCGTAGGTCTTGGCCTTGCCGGTCGTGCGGGCGCGCCCCGTCGCGAGGTCCCACACGACCACCTTGCCCGGCTGGCCGCCGTCGGACGAGACGAGCAGGTCGGCGTCGCGCGCGAACGCGAGAGACGTGACCTCGGCGCCGTGACGCATCGACTCCCCACCCCACGTCCCCACCCTGCGCAGCTGCATGGGACCTCTCAGGCGTGCAGGACGAGGACGGTAGGGAAATGACGTTGCAGGCGCGTCATGTCCTCGATGTCCGTGGTGTAGAGAACACCCCCACCTCGGAGCGCCGCCGAGGCCATGACGACGGCGTCGACGAGCGTGGCGCCCCGGACGGCGGCCAGCGCTTCACCTGCGGCACGGCAGAGCGTGGGGGGCATGTCCTCGACGACGACGGCGGCGAGAATGTCCTCCCGGACATCCGTCTTGCCCCGCCACCACTCCGCGAAGACCACGGCCGGGACGAACGGCAAGAGGCCCCGTCGGACGATGGCGCGAAGCGCCTCCGTGGCGCGCTGCTGCCTACGTTCGAGGGCGATGAGCATTCCCGTGTCGAAGGTGAAGTTCACGCCGCCGGCCTGCGCTTCTTGCGCACGCGATTCGTGGAGGCGACCGGCGTCGGTGGCTTGCGTGTTCGCTCCGCGCTGGCACCGATCTCCGCTCCTTGCCACTCGCGTTCGATCCGGGCGATCGCCTCGTCGGTGAGTGGCGGCACCTCGTACTTCTCGAAGTACGCCTCCGCAGCGGCAAACTTGGCTTCCCGCGAGGCCACCTCGGCCAGCAGCGCCGAGACATTGCCGTGGTGGCGCCGCGCAGCCAGGGCCTTGAGGTTGATCAGGGTCTCAGCGTCGAGTGAGAAGCTGGTCGTCTTGGTGCGGCCGGGACGCATACTGGCACTGTAGCACAACGTGTCAGCGTTCGAAGCCCGCGTGCTGATGGCTCACCTCCACGCGGTACCCGTCGGGGGCCGTGAAGTACGTCAACGTGCCGCGGGCGTTCACGATCACGTCGCTCACCTCGGCGCCCTCCGCGCGCGCGCGGGCCTGCAGCGCCCGCACCTCCGCCTCGTCCGGGACGAGGAACCCCAGGTGGAACCCCTCTGGGTAGCGCTCGCCCGCGGCGGCCCGCTGCACCACGAGGACGAAGCCGTGGCCGTCGGTCAGGATCCCGAAGGTCGGCGCGTCAGGCCTGGTCTGCAGGGTGAGGCCGAAGAAGCGCTGGAAGTACGCCAGCGTCGCGGGCACGTCGTGCACGTGGAGGTCGAGGTGGTTCAGCTTCATGGGCCGAGTGTGCGCGCGGACCTCGCGGCGCAGTAGTGATGATTCCTGTTACCATCCATCACCGTGGTGAATCTCGCGTCGATCGACCTCAACCTGCTCGTCGTGCTCCACCACGTGCTCACCGAGCGCTCGGCCACGCGGGCCGCGCGTCGGCTCGGGGTCACCCAGTCGGCGGTCTCGAACGCGCTCGCACGCCTGCGCGACCTGTTCGACGACCCGCTCGTCGTGCGCCACGCCCGCGGTCTCGCGCCGACGCCCCGCGCCGAGAGCCTCGCCCCACGCCTCGCCCGGCTCCTCGCCGAGGTCGGGGGCCTGCTCGACGACCAGACGTTCGACCCGGCGACCGCGACCCGCGAGTTCACGCTCGCCTGCGCCGACTACTACGGCATGGTGGTCGTGCCGCCCCTCGCCGCGGCGCTCCGCGAACGCGCTCCTCGCGCCAGCCTCCGCGTCGTGACGCTCGAGCAGCTCGTCGCGGGCGGAGGCCTCGCGCAGGAGGTCGACGTGCACGTCGGTCGACCGCCGACGCTGCCCGCCGGATGCCGCGTGCAGCCGCTGTTCGACGAGCGGTTCGTCTGCCTCACGCGCAAGGAGCGGGGCGTCGAGGGACGCCGCATGGGCCTCCGCGCGTACGCCGCGGCCGAGCACGTGCGCGTGCGGGTGCTCGACTCCGCGCGCGACCCGATCGACACGGCGCTCCAGGCGCGCGGCATCACGCGCAACGTCGCCCTCACGGTGCCCCACTTCTCGCTGGTGCCGCTCGTCGTCCTGCGCACCGGCTGGGTCGCGACGATGTCGGAGCGCCTCGCGCGCCTCTACGCCGGCTTCCTCCCCCTCGCCCTGCGCCCGCCGCCCTTCTCGCTGTCAGCGCGCCCTGTCCAGATGCTCTGGCACGAGCGCACCCACGAGGATCCGGCGGCGCGGTTCTTCCGCGCGCTCGTGCTCGAGGTGTCGCGCCGGTAGGGCACACGACGCCGGGAGTCGCTACTCTCCCCGCGATGCGCACCTCCCTCGTGGCCACGCTGGTCCTGCTCGTCGCGTGCGAGAAGAAGCCCGCCCCTCCGCCCGCCCCCGCGCCCGCCGTGAGCACCACGACGGTGGCGAGCCCCGCGATCACGCCCAGCACCCCTGCGCCTGCGCCCGACGAGCCGATGCCGAACGCGACCGCGGCGTCGGTCCCGGCGGCAACGTCCCTCCCTCCAGCGGCGGCGCCCACGGTCGTGACGTCGACCCCACCCGTGGCGTCGTCCGCGCCCGTGGCCTCGTCCGCGCCCGCCCCGTCGGCGTCGGCGTCGGGGCCGAAGACGTTCGCGTGCGGCGGCGCCGGGCTCCCCAAGTGCCCGCTGCAGAAGTGGATGGCCGAGGTCATGCAGCCCGCCATGAAGGGCAACGACCCCACGAAGCTCACCGCGGCGCTCGAGCAGTCCGCGAAGTACGGACCGCCCGGCTACACCGACTGGAACAAGTGGGTGAAGGCCGGCGTCGCCGCGCTCGCGAAGGACAAGAACGTCGCCGCGGCCAAGCCCTCGTGCACCGGGTGCCACACCGACTACAAGCAGAGGTACAAGGCCGAGGATCGCGACCGGCCGCTGTGAGGCTCACTCGTAGCGGTACTTGAGCCACACCCGCACGCTCGACGCGGGGTCGGAGTACGGCGCGCCGTCCTCGTCGGGGGCGCCGCAGAGGAGCCCGTCGTAGTCGGCGTGGAAGTCCCAGCTGACGGTCAGAGGCTGCCCGACCGCCCCGAGGTGCGAGACGACCTGGTAGCTGAACCCGCGGGCCGTGCCCGAGGCGGGGGGCGTCGGCGGGAGGCGGTAGGTGGTGGTGCCGGGGATGGTCACGCTCGTCTGACCCGCGGCCCAGCTGAAGCTCATCGCCGCGCCGTCGGTCGCCACGAAGCGGTTGGGGCCCGAGGTGGCGTCGCTGTCGCCACAGATGCCGACCTTCACGACGCGGATGCGCTTGCCGGCGTAGGCCTTGAGCGTGCCCATCACCTTGGGCGTGGTGATCGATGTGTCGGTGCCGGGCGCGGTGAACAGGAGGGTTCCGCACGGGGCGCACGCGCTCCCGCCGCAGTCGATCGCCGTCTCCTCACCGTTCTGCACCCCGTCGTCGCAGCGCGCGGCGACACAGACCTTGGCCGTGCACACCTTGGAGACACAGTCGGCGGCCACGCCGCACTTCTTGCCGACCGCGCAGCCCGGGCAGCTGCCGCCGCAGTCGACGTCGCTCTCGGTGCCGTTCTGCGCCTTGTCGGTGCACGAGCCGGCGCCTGCGTCGAGGGCGTCGTCGGCCACTTCGCCATCGGAGGCATCGGTGGCCACCTCGGCCGGCGCGTCGGCCGCGTCGGAGCGCGTGTCCAGCGTCGCGTCCACCGCGACGGCGCCGTCGCCGCCGCCGTCCACGCAGTCCGTCAGGCAGTCGACCGCCTCGAGGTCGGAGACGCCGGTGAGCGCGTTGCAGCCCACGACCCCGGTCGAGGCCCCGACGAACGCCAGGAAGACCCACGACGGAGGGAGCCGCGACATTCCCCTGAGTCTACACGCCGCGCGCCGGTCAGAGCAGGTCGCCGAGGCGCTTGGCGAGCGAGCCGCCGCCGAACAGCGCGCGGACCGCCTTCTGGAAGCCGCCGTAGGCGCCCTTGGTGAACGGGTACCAGGTGGGCTCGCGGTCCATCGTGCCGAAGCGGTCCACGTTCACGTGCTTGACGTGACAGAACGAGCGCAGGCCCTCGGGCCCGTGCACGCGCCCGATGCCGGACTGCTTGACGCCGCCGAACGGCGCCTCGGCCATCGCGTAGTTCACGAACACGTCGTTGACCACCACGCTCCCGGCGAGCACGCGCTCGGCGATGCGGCGGCCCTTCTCGCGGTCGGCCGTGAACACGTAGGCGTTGAGTCCGAGGTGGGAGTCGTTGGCGTGGGCGATGGCCTCGTCCTCGCTTGCGACCTTCATGAACGGCACGATCGGCCCGAAGATCTCCTCGGTCATCACGGTCATGTCGTGGTTGCACCCGGCGATCACGGTGGGCGCGAAGAACATGCCCTTGCGGGTGCCGCCCGTGCGCACGACGGCGCCCTTCTGCTTCGCGTCGGCGATGTGCTTCTCGACCACGTCGACCTGCTTGTCGAAGGTCATCGCGCCGACGTCGAGGTCGAGGCTGGTCATCGGGTCGCCCTGGCGCAGCTCCGAGACGAGGCCGACCACGCGCTCGAGCAGGCGGTCGTGGACCTGCGCGTGCGCGTACACGCGCTCGACCGAGATGCAGATCTGGCCGCTGTTCGCGAACCCGCCGAACACGATGCCGCGCGCGGTGCGCTCGATGTCGGCGTCCTCGCACGCGATCAACGGGGCCTTGCCGCCGAGCTCGAGGGTGCACGGGATGAGGCGCTCGCCGCACATCGCCGCGACGCGCTTGCCGGTGGCGACGCCGCCGGTGAACACCACCATGTCGGGCTGGGCGTCGATGAGGTCGGAGCCGGTCTTGCCGTACCCCTGCACCACCTGGAACAGGTCGCGCGGCAGCCCCGCCGTGGCGTCCCAGATCTCCTTGGCCTTGGCGAGGACCAGCGGCGTGACCTCGCTCGGCTTGAGCACGACGGCGTTGCCCGCCGCGAGGGCGAACAGCGTGTCGCCGAGGCTCAGGACGAAGGGGAAGTTCCAGGGGCTGATGATGGCGACCACGCCGCGCGGGACGTACTGCAGATAGGCGGTGCGGTACTTGGCGAGCCCGAGGGTGACCCGCTGGGGAGAGAGGATCTCGGCCGCGTGCTTGCTCAGGTAGGTGGCGACCTCGGCCACCGGGAACACCTCGAACAGCAGCGATTCGTGCCGGGTCTTGCCGTTCTCCTGCGAGAGCAGCTCCACGATCTCCTCGCCGCGGTCGACGATCGCGTTCCGGAAGCGCAGCAGGCGGGCCGTCCGCTCCTCGATCGGGAGCAGCGCCCACGCCTCCTGGGCCCGCCGGGCGGAGGCCACGACCGCCCGGACCTCTTCGGTGGACGAGACGGGGACCCGCCCGAGGACCTCGCCGGTCGCCGGGTTCCGGCTCTCGATCTGCGAAGAAACGCCTGAAACCGTGGCCTCGGGGCGAATGACCTGGGTAGCGTTCGGCATGGGCCGGACATGGTAGCGCCCTTCGTCCGACTCCGGGAGCGCCCAAAGCCGGGAATCCCTCCGCTCGCGTCGTGCTTGACGTGAGCCCTCAGGTTCGTGATCTTGGGGTGCCCCTGGATGACCGCGTCCTCCCAGCCTCCGTCGATTCAAGAGCTCAAGCGGGCACTCGTCCAAGCGGGCCTCGAGGTCTATCGCACCCGTCCCGACGCGGTGCACCTCGCGGAACGCCCGCGGGACAACCAGATCCTCGACGCGGGCATCAGCGTCCGCCCGGCGGCCAACGACGGCACGCTCGAGGTGCGGGTCGTGCTGCGCGCCCAGCGCAGTGACTTCCCCAACGACTCCAAGGAGAAGGCTTGGGATCGCGTGCGGGCCACGGCGCGCACCGAGCTGTTCGCGACCGGCCTCGCCTACGGCGAGCACGAGGCGCGCGAGCTCCCCATGCTCGATCCGGGCGACAAGACCAAGACCCTCGACGTCTGGTACGAGATCGTCTTCACGATCGTCGTGGCCGACGTCGACGCGGCGATCGCCGAGGTCAAGCGCGCCCTCGTCATCGACAAGTACGTCAAGGCCTGACGTCCGGTCTGTTCGCGGCGGCAAGGGTTTGCGTCGCTGCCGTCGCCGCGCATGATCTCCGCGCGCGCCTGCGCAGGAGCCCCCATGTCGCTGCCGAACCGCCACAACCCCTACCGCTTCGACCCCTACCTCGAGCGGCGCGCGAAGATCGACTACTACGCCGACGACCCGTTCCTGCAGCAGGTGGTGCGCCACTTCGCCAAGAGCGACTTCGCCCGGATCGACGCCGCGGCGCGCGCGGTGTCGCAGAAGGCCTCCTACCGCTGGCGCGACCTCGCCGACGCGATGGCCCGCCTCGAGCAGCGCCCCACCCTGCAGACCTGGGACGCCCACCACCGCCGCGTCGATCGCGTGCTGCGCCCGGCCGAGGCCCTGACCCTCGAGAGCGAGGTGTTCTCGGAGGGGCTGTTCTCGAAGCGGACCGATCCGCTCACCCGCATCGTGAAGATGTTCCTGATCTACGAGAACGGCGAGGCGTGCACCGCGTGCCCGCTCGTGTGCACCGAGGGCATGGTGGCCGTGCTCGACGCCCACGCCGAGTCCGCCGAGGCCAAGGCGATCCTCGAGCACGTGAAGGAGGGCCGCGACGGGAGGTTCGGCGTCGGCGCGCAGTTCCTCTCGGAGATCCAGGGCGGCTCCGACGTGCCCGCCAACGTGTGCGAGGCGGCGCTGGAGGACGGCGCGTGGCGCCTCTTCGGCACCAAGTTCTTCTGCTCGGTCGCCCACGCCGACTACGCCGTCGTCACGGCGAAGCCGCGCGGCAGCGAGGCGGTCGGGCTGTTCGTCGCCCCGCTCTGGCAGCCCGGGCACGAGAACCAGCGCCGCAACGGCCTCACCGTCGATCGCCTCAAGTGGAAGATGGGCACCTGCGAGCTGCCGACCGCCGAGATGACCTTCGACGGCGCCGTGGCCTACCCGGTCGGGCCGCTCGACCGGGGCCTCGCCAACGTGGTCGGCGTCGTGCTCACCCTCTCGCGCCTCACGGTGGGCATCGCCTCGGCGGCGAGCATGCGCCGCGCGGCGCGCGAGGCCGCCGTCTACGCGGAGTTCCGCGAGGCGTTCGGGCAGCGGCTCACCGGCTTCCCGATGGTCCAGGCCCAGCTCGCCGACATGGATCGCGCGTCCCGCCGCACGACCGCGGGCGCCTTCAAGATCCACCACGCGTTCCACGCCCCCGACAAGGACGAGCGGCGCACCCTCGAGGCGCGCGAGCTCGTGATGCTGCAGAAGTTCGCCTCCTCCGAGGACTCGACCGAGACCATCCGCGAGGCGATGGCGATCTTCGGCGGCCACGGCGTCATGGAGGACTTCTCGTGCCTGCCGCGGCTGTTCCGCGACTCGGCGGTCAACGAGCTCTGGGAGGGGCCGCGCAACGTGCTGCTCGCCCAGATCCACCGCGATCTGCACCGGGCGTCGCGCAAGCTCGCGCCCCGCGAGTTCGTGACCGGCCTCCTGCGCGGCGCCGACGCCGGCGTGGTCGCGCCCCTCGCCGCCACGTTCGAGGAGCTCGTCCCGCTCGAGGCGCTCCCGATCGAGGCGTGTCGCCGCTGGGACCAGGCGTGCCGCGCGCTCGTGCACGCGTATCAGGACGTGGCCCTCGCCGAGGTGGAGGCGTCCTAGGGCAGCAACGGCCAGTCAGGGCGGGCTGATCGGGGCGAGCCCGGCGATCTTGTTCGACTCGCGGACGTGGACCGGCGGTGCGTGGAGATCCCACACGAGGCCGAGCGCCTCCATGACCTTGAGCACGTAGAAGCTGAGATCGATCTCCCACCAGTAGAACCCCTGGCGCGCGGCGCGCTGGTAGTAGTGGTGGTTGTTGTGCCAGCCCTCGCCCATGGTGATCAGCGCGAGGATCAGGCTGTTCTTGCTGTTGTCGGTGGTCGTGTAGCGACGGCGCCCGAACATGTGGGTGAGCGAGTTGATGGCGAACGTGCCGTGCCAGAGCAGCGTGGTGGAGACGAACAGCCCCCACACGAGGGCGAACGAGCCGCCGACGAGGAACAGGCCGACGCCGAGCGCGGTCGGGGGGACCCACCAGTACCGATCGACGAGCACGAGCTCGGGGTACTTGGTGAGATCCTTGATCTTCTCGCGGTCGGTGGCTTCGTAGCGGTACGAGAGGATCCACCCGAGGTGGCTCCACAGGAACCCCTCGCGCTTGGCCGAGTGCACGTCGCCGGGCTGGTCGGAGAAGCGGTGGTGGACGCGGTGGTGGCTCGCCCACCAGAGCACGCCCTTCTGCGCGCTGGTCTCGGCGAGGACGGCGAACAGGAACTGCATCACCCGGCTCGTGCGGAACGAGCGGTGCGAGAAGTAACGGTGGTAGCCGGCGGTCACGCCGAACATGCGCACGTAGTAGAGGGCCATGGCGAGCGCGAAGCCCTTCCACGACCACCCGAGCTTGGCGACGCCGATCACCGCCGCGAGGTGGACGATGAAGAACGGAGAAGACCGCAGCCACGCGATGCGGTGACGACCCGGTCCCTCGGCCTGCTCCTCGACGACGCCGCTCATGGGCGTCCAAGGTAGGGATCGGGCTGTCAGGGGGCGGTCAGGGCCGGGCCATCTTTCGGCCTCGGATCGACCTGCGGCGAGATGCTCGCTACGCGTCCGGGGGGCGCGACACGTCAAGTGGTTCGCCGCTCGACGCCGGCGGCTGCGGCAGCACCGCGCCCTCCCCGCGCGACCGCACCCGTGAGGCCGGCGGGTGCTCCGAGGGCGGCTCGACGAGCACGGGGAGGAGCTGCCAGGTCACCTCCGTCGAAGCGAGCGTCACGTGCGTGGGGTGAGCGGTGCGCGGGAGCCCGACCCCGAGGGCGAACCCGATCAGGAGACCGGCTCCGAAGACCGCGATGGTGAGCTTGCCCATGTTCTCTCCAGCTCTCTCCAGCAACGAACGTTCCACCTCAGAGCGGGGCCTTGTGGCGGACGAGTCCTGCGTGACGGAACAGCGTGGCGTCCACCTCTTCGAGCGCGGCCAAGGTGGGCGCCTCGACGATCAGCAAGGTCTTGCCCATCGCGATCTGGGGACGGAGCTCTTCGAGTGTGCGCTCGTTCGAGCCAGCCGCCGTCAGTGCACCCCAGAGCCCGCCCTGCGTGGCGAGCAGCAGCGCGAGGCCGACGGCGCCGAAAGGCCCTCCGAGCGCCTCGGCCGCGAGCACGCCCAGCACTCCCCCGAGGAGACCGCCGAGGAGCGCGCCGCGCCGGAGCCCTTGCGTGGCCCCGGTCTCGAGGATGCCGAGCAATCCTTCGTCGAGGCGTCCGTGCTCGACGAGGACCCGACAGCGGTGGTGCGCGCCGACCGGGAGCGCGAGCAACGCGTCCCTCGCGCGCAGAGCGTGACGTCGTTCGTCGAACAGCCCGTAGGTCACATGGTCCATGCCGGGCGGGCTGCACCGGTCGTGCCGCGTCGTGATCTCGTCGCGCATGCAGGAGGCGACAGCGGTCGTCGTGGCCGATGGACCTCGTCGCTCCCGGACCGTCCCGTCCGGTCCTCCGCTCCGGATTGCCCCGCTGGGTCGCGATGGCTCAGAACGGACCGCCACCCCCACCCGGGCGGGGGCTGCTCGCCAGCGGGACTTGACAGGGACCGTCTGGTCCGTAGGTCATCAGCTGCGGGAACATCCCCACCCAGACGTAGTCGGCGAAGGTCTTGAACGGGCTCGTGATGATGCCTGCGTCGTTGGGCGGGACGAGATCGTCGGGCGGGAGGCCGAGCTTCTCGATCGGCACCGCGACGAGCTCGTCGAGCGTGACCTCGCCGTTCTTGTCGCCGTCGTCGTCGGCCCGCGCGAACGGCTGGAAGTGGAGCTCGGGCTTCGCGGGGTCGAGGTGGGCGCGGAACGGCGCCTCGGGGTGGAAATGGAAATCGAGGGTGAGAGGCGCCCCGGTGAGCGCGAGCGGCTCGGCCTTGGCGCCGATCGTGCGCGCGCAGTCCTGGAGCTGCACCCGCCGCGTGCGCCAGGCGAACGCGAAGGTCTTGGTGATGCCGGCCTTCTCGGCCTTGCCCTTCACCCACACGCTGATGCCGACGGGCTCGGTGTTGAACGCGTCGGTCCCCGGCGTGCGCAGGAAGACCTTCTGCGCCTCGGTCACGTTGATCCCGAGGAGCGAATCGCCGTTCGGGTTGGCCAGCCGCACCCGGGCGAAGCACGAGCCGAGGGCGTAGCCGAGGCCGACCTTCTGCGGCTCGAGCACGCGCCCGTCGAAGATGCGCCGATACCCCGCGTCGGCGTACTGGTTGCAGCCGTCCCCCGCGAGCGTCGGGTTGCCGAACGAGACGAGGTACTCGTCGAAGGTCAGCGCCCAGCCGTCGGCGGTGACGAGGCCCTTGTCGACCGCGGCGCTGCCGACGAAGCGCACGAGCACCTCGCTCGGCGGCGGGCGCGTGTCGACGGGCAGGCACGACGGCGCGAACACGAGCGCGAGCAACCAGCGCGGGCTCACAGCGCCCCCTCGAGCCCGAGGCTCGGAATGCTGACCGGGCCGATCTCCTGCCCGCTCACGACCTCCTTGTGCAGCGTCGCGTTGAGCATCTCGGCCACGAACGAGAGCCACGCCTTCTCGGTGATCCACCAGCGCTTCTCGAGCCGCACGTCGATCCGATAGAACGAGGGGTCACGATCGGGGGTCTGCACCGGGGGCGGCGTGACGAGGCCCCGCGACCGGATCAGGCTCGGCGCACCGGTGTAGAACATGAGCCGCGCGCCGACGCGCCAGTTGCGACCGAGGTCGTAGGCGAGCGCGGCGTTGCCCACGTGGGTCCGGTCGAACGACGCCGGGAACGTGAGCCCGTTCAAGGTCCGCTCGGAGCGCGAGAGCGTGTAGGAGACGAAGCCGCCGAGCTTCTTGGTGAGCTTGCGGCGCACGAACACCTCGAGGCCGTAGGCGCGCCCCGAGCTGCGCTGGGACCCGAGGGCGCCCGCGTCGACGTTGGCGTTGGCGGTGCCGATCGCGTCGGTCATGGCGAAGAAGGCATTGTGGAACACGGTGGTCGTCGCGGTGAAGTCGAGCGGGAGGTCGAACTCGAGGCCCGCGCTCGCCTGCAGTGCAGTCTGCAGCCCATCGGCCAGGGTGCCAGGCGCGAGGCCCGGAACCGGCACGACGAACGACGGCGGCTGGTGGGCGAGGCCGTAGGTCTGCACGATGCGCGCCCGCTTCCCCACCGGAAATCGCAGCGCGAGGCGCGGGTCGACCGCCGGGACGGTGGTGGTGCCCGAGCGATAGAAGTCCAGGCGCACCCCGGGCGTCACCTCCACCCCGCCGAGGTCGGCGACGACGTCGAGGCGCAGACCACCCGCGAGATCGGTGCGCGGCGGGAACAGCGCCGCGGCACGCTTGGTCGTCGGGTCGTCCGGGTCGGCATAGGTGGGCGTGCTCGCGCCATAGCGGTCGGAGACGAAGTCGGCCCCTGCCCGCAGGAGTACCTTCGCGGAGAGCGGCTTGCGCAGGTCGATCCGCGTGCCGAGCAGGCGATCGCTGGCGTTGCGCTGCTCCTCGATGCGGGTCTGCTCCCAGCCACCGGTCACCGCGACGCGGAGCCGGGTGCCGTCTTCGGCGTGGTGATCCCAGCGCAGATCGAGGCGGTAGAACTCCGAGCCGAAGAGGATCCCGAGGGTGTCGTCCTGGATGCGCCCGAGCAGATCGTAGGCGCCGAAGGCGAACGCGGTGAGTCGGTCGCGAGGGCCGAGGTCCCAGGTGATGCGGGCCTGGTAGTCGCGGTAGTCGAGCTTGGTGTCCTTGGCGATCAGCGAGAGCACCGCCGCGGTGTAGGAGTAGCGGAAGCCGACGAGCGCCGTGCCCTTGCCGTCGGCGAAGCCCGTCTCGGCGAGCGCGCCGAGGTCGAACACGCGGATGTTGGCCTCGCCGTGGAGCTGCGCGCGCGGCTCGGTGGTCTCGCCGGTCACGATGCCGCCGGCGTAGCGACCGAAGCGCGCCGGGTAGCCGCCGGGGTGCAGGTCCACGTGCTCGACGATCCCGGGGTGCACGACCGAGGGGCCGAGGCCCACGTGGTAGAGGTAGGGCACGCGGATGCCGTCGAGGAAGTAGCCCACGTTGCCGGGCGGCGCGCCGCGCACGTAGAAGAACGGGATGCCCGAGACGATCGGCGTGACCCCCGGCATGGCCTCGATCGCGCGGAACGGGTCGCCGAAGGCGCCAGGTAGCTCGCGCACCTCGGCGCGCGTGAACGAGGTCGCGGCGGGCGGGAGCTTCTCGCCCTCCACCGTGAGGTCGACGATCGGCGCGACCTCGGCCTTCTTCTTCGGGACGAGCGGCGGCAGTGGCTTCGGCGTGGGCGTGGCGTCGGGCACCACCACCGGATCGGGCGGCGGCGGCGCCACGACGACGGGCTCGGTGAAGGTGACCTTGAAGCGGATCGTCGCGACGATGGGCGCGCCGTCGCGGGTCGCCGGCTCGAACTTCCAGGTGAGCGCAGCGGAGACGGCCGCCTCGACGAACGGCGCCTCGCCCTCCTCGGCCTTCGCCGAGCCCACCGAGCCGTCCTTCTCGATCACGAGGACCAGCACGACGACCGCGTCGCCCTTCGCGCCGGCTGGATAGGGGACGTCGGCGTCCGAGGTGAGCTTCGGCGCGACCAGCACGGCCTTCGCCTTTTCCTTGGCCGCCGGCACCTGGGCGCGCGCGTTCGGGACGATCGAGACCGCGGCGAACGCGAGGGCCGAGGCCACGGCGATCCGCGCGACGTCCGCGCCGAGCTGCGCGGAGATCGAGCGTCGCGCCCGGAACAGGCGGGATTTCAGGGCCGAGACGGTGGTGTCGAGGTCGCGGGCGATGGTCGCGGCGGCCTCGCCGTCGGCCGAGCGCTCGAGGATGGCGAGGTCGATCTCGCGGAGCCCCTCGACGCCGCGCTGCACCTGCTCGGCGAGCTCCTTGGCGAGCAGATCGGTCTCGGGGTTGGAGGGGCCCGCGGGCAGGGCGTCGTCGAGCGTCACGTGGTGCACGCCCCCACCGCGACGTTGACGACGCTGGGCCCGCAGGCGCATGCGACACGTGTTGACCACGATCTGGGTGAGCCAGGCCCTGGGCTGCGAGGTGCAGCTCTCGGCCGCGCGGGAGGCGACGAGGGCGGCCTCTTGCACGCAGTCCTCGGCCTCGGTCGGATCGCGCACGACGCGAGTGGCGAGCAGGACGAGGCGGCGCCGAAACGTCGGGTCCGCGAGGAGGGCCATGATCGACGGCCCCCCCGGGTCGGGGTACATGAAAGGGAGTTGGCCGGTGCCCCGGCCGACCTTCGCGACCCGATGAAGGTTTTCGCCCCGTCCGGCGAATACAGGGAGAGATGGCGCTCGGCACCGCCCGCTGGCAGGAGCGTGGGGCCCCCCTCACGGGGTGGCTCGCCGCCGCCGCGTGCGTGATCGGGTCCGTCACCGCGTCGGCAGGTCACGCGGCGGAGTGTACGGGACCGGAGCTCGACGTGGAGGCCGAAGCCAAGGCCCTCCACCCCGGCCTCGAGGCGAAGGTGCAGGCCCACCTCGCGGGCTCCGATCCATGCGCGCGGGTCCACGTCCTCGCGACGGGTGGCAAGCTCGTGGTCATCGTCACCCTGAAGGACGGCCGCACGGCCATCCGGCGCGCGAACGACGTGGACGACCTGCTCGACGCGGTCGACGCGCTGGTGCTCGTGCCCACCCACGCCGTGGCGCCGGCGGCGGCAGAGGAGCCGGCCGTGGCGCCGCGGTTCACCCCCGTGGTGAAGGACGAGGCACCGAAGGCGAGCGCGTCTGCGAGCGTGCCGACGCCGCGGCTCGAGTTCGCGGCGGCGGCGACCGCGGGGATCTCCGGCGCGCCTGGCTTCGCGGGCTTCGGCCTGCAAGGCCTCGCCCAGCTGCACGTGGCGCCGAGCCTCCTCGGCGTGGTGGTCCGGTACGAGCCCCTCGGCGGCCCGCTCGCGGACACCGACTCGCGCGGTCGCTTCCGGACCATGTCCATGAGCGTGGCCGCGGTCGCCGGGCGGCGCATGCTGCTCGGGTCGATGCAGCTCGATATGCTGGCGGGCCTCGGGCTCGTCGCGCTCTCGCAGGAGTTCAAGGCCCCCGGCGAGAAGGAGGTCCGCTCGACCCGCCTCGACCCGCGCCTCGTGGCCTCGCTGCGCCTCTCCGACAGCGGCGCGGCCTCGCTGCGCGGCTACCTGGGCCTCGACCTCACCGCCGGCTGGCCCACTTCGCAGGAGCCCGCGCCAGGGTTGCTGGCCTTTCCCTCGACGAGCGCGACCCTCTCCCTCGGCCTCCTGTGGGGTGGCAAGTGAACCGCGCGCGCGCCGTCGAGACCCCCGAGCAGAGCGACGCGGAGCTGCTCGCGATCGTGGCCGGCGGCCAGCTCTCCGCGCTCGGTCGCCTCTACGATCGGCATCACGCGGCGGTGCTGCGGTTCGCGGGCCGCGCGAGCCGCAACGAGGCCGACGCCGAGGACGTCACCCACACCACGTTCCTCACCGTCGCGCGCATCGCGGGCACCTACGACGGGCGCGCGAGCTGTCGTCCCTGGTTGCTCGGCATCGCCGCGCGACACCTCTCCGAGCGGCGCCGCGCCGGCGCCCGCTTCCATCGGTTCCTCGACCGCCTGTTCGGCGCGGAGCCCCCGACGCCCGCCCCCGAGCCGGCCCTCGAGGCGCGCGAGGCGCTGCACGGGGTGACCGCGGCCCTCGACGCGATGAGCTTCGAGAAGCGCGTGGTCGTGCTGCTGTTCGAGGTGGAGGGGCTCTCGGGCGAGGAGATCGCCGCCAACCTGTCGATCCCGGTCGGCACGGTGTGGACCCGGCTCCACGCGGCGCGCAAGGAGCTCGCGGCGAAGCTCCCCGAGGAGACGCCATGACCTGCTCGCGCCTCTGGGAGGTCACGGCGGCCCACGACGGCCGGCTCGACGCGGGGGATTCCGCGCGCCACGAGCGTCACCTAGCGCAGTGCGCGGAGTGCCGCGCCGCGCGCGAAGAGCTCGGGCGGGTGCGGGCGGCGCTGCGTGCGTTGCCGGAGCCCGCGGTCGACGAGATCGCGGTGCGACGCGCGCGGGGGCGACTGCTCGCGGCGGCGCACGGGGCGAGCGAGCGCTCGAGGTACTCGCTGCGCGTGCTCGTGCCGGTGCTCGTCGCGGTCGCCGCGCTGCTGGTGTTCGTCGGGGTGCGGCGAAGGTCGGTGGTCGTTCCGCCGAGCGCCGCGGTGGTGGCGAGCGCGCGCGTGGACGCCGGCGCCGAGGCGCGCTGGTCGCGCAAGACCGAGGGCGACGTGGAGCGCGTGGAGCTGCGCGAAGGGTCGCTCGCGATCGAGGTCGTGCACACGACGGCGCACCGCCGGTTGCTGGTGACGCTGCCGGACGGCGTGCTCGAGGACGTCGGCACGCGGTTCGTGGTCACGGTGCAGGCGGGTCACACGACGTACGTCGCGGTGCGGGAGGGCGAGGTGATCCTGCGGCTCGTGGGCGCGCCGCCGGTCTCGCTGAAGGCGGGGAGCGAGTGGCGCCCGGCACCGACGGTGACGGTGACGAGCGCGGCCCCTGCGGTCTCGAGTGCCGCCGCGCCACCCGCGCCGGTGCCGCCGATCGCTGCGGTGAACAAGCCCGCGCCGAGCGCCTCGGTGGAGAGCGACCCCGCGAGCGCGGAGCTGAAGGCCGCGCTCGCGACCCTGCGGGCGGGCGACGCCGCCGGCGCGGCGCAGCGGTTCGCGGCGTTCGTGGTGGCGCACCCGGCGCACCCGAAGGCCGAGGACGCCGCGTACCTGCGCATCGTCGCGGCGCAGCGCGCGAGCGACACGGCGGGGGCGCGCGCGGCGGCGATCGACTACCTCGCGCGCTTCCCGAAGGGGTTCCGGCGGCCAGAGGCCGAGGCCGTCCGCGACGCGCCGTGACGCCACACCGTGGCGAGGAGCCCAGGAGCGCGTATGCTCGGAGGGTGCCTGCGCGCGAGTTCGCCCTGGGCGCCATGCTCGCCGTGGCGACCGCCGCGTGCCAGGAGTCCTCTGCTCCTTCGACATCGGACGTCGGCATCGCCGACGCGACGAGCGACGTCGCCTCGAGTGACGTCGCCAAGCTCGATTCGAGCCTCCCCGACACCCGCGACGCCTCCGTGGAGGGCTGCACGGGCGGCGAACGGCCGTGTCCGGGATGCGAGCGGTATGCAATCCACGTGGATCGGACCGCTGGATGCGTGCTCGGATCCGTGGCCGTGGCCTGCGAGGATCGCATCCCTGCGTCGGCGCTCCTCAGCTGCATCGCGGACGCGAAGGGCGAGCTGTTCGTCTTGTCGAAGCAATATCCGGCACCCACCGGCTATCGTGTCTGCACGAAGGAAGAGGCCGTCGTGGCCATTCGCGCGGTCGGCGAAGACCTGCGCTGCGAGACGGGCTGAAGCTCCCTCTAGACCTCGTGGCGACCGTCGCATCCTCTCGCCTCGTGGAACGGCGAACCCCGAGTGCAGCTGACCACGCGGGTGACGTGCCGCGTTCGACCTCGACTGACGCTCGGCTACCGTGCCTCGATCACGAACCCGGCCGCGCGCAGACGGCCCACGAACTCCTCCCACGACTTCGACGCCAGGAGCAGGTCGCGAGCCTTGCTGCACAGCTCGGGCTTCCCGCCGTAGCAGCTGGCCGTGAGGAACGGGTGCTTCGCAGGCGCGCTGCCCGGCGGCGGGGGCGGCGCGTTGCTGTCGATCAGGAACCCCGGCGTGTCCTCCGCGTCGAGGAACGCGAGGTCGTGGTCCTTGACCCGGATCTTCTTCGGCGTCGGCGTCGGGCTCGACGTCGTCGCAACGGAGCTGCTGGAGGTGGTCGCGACCTCCGTCGGCGCGGTCGGCTCGGGGCCCTTGCAACCGAAGATCACGAGGGCGAGCAGGGTGAGGGTACGCACCACGGGATCGTCGCACGGCGTGGGGTCCGGGGCACCACGGATCCGCCCCTGCCCGATCGCGCGCGTCAGCTCCTGCGCGACGGACCCGAGGGCGCGGCCGCCTCAGCGCGAACAGTCACCGTCGCTGCCCGACCGCCCTCGAGACGGATTGCACCCCCGCTGTGCGAAGAGGCCTTGACGTCGGCCGCCGAACATATACGCTCTTTCAAGTGGCAAGGCGTCCCGTTCAGCTGGAGCTCGCGCGGACGGGCGGTTGGGGTGGGCGCCGTGCGGGCGCCGGCCGCAAGCGCGTGGCGTCACGGCCGCTCGTCCCCCACCGCCCGCGGGCACCGCACGTGGGCTGGGCGCCGGTGCACCTCACCCTCCGGTCTATGGCGGGCCTGCCGTCGTTGCGCTCGATGGAGGTGTTCCCGGCGGTCGTCGCCGCGTTGCGCGTTTCCCAGGGCGCGCGCTTCCGCGTGCTGCACTTCTCGGTGCAGGACAACCACGTGCACCTGCTGGTCGAGGCCGATGATTCGGCGGCGCTGCGCAAGGGAGCGCGGTCGCTCGGCGTTCGCCTCGCTCGCGCGATCAACCGTGCGTGCGGCCGAAAGGGCCGCGTCCTCGACGACCGCTACCACACGCGCGCCCTGCGCACGCCCCGCGAGGTCCGGTTCGCGCTCGCCTACGTGCTCTTCAACTTCAAGAAGCACCAGGTCCGCGTGCCCACCCGCCTCGATCCGTGCTCGTCGGCGCCGTGGTGCGACGGGTTTCGCGATCGCCGCGGAGCGGCGCTCGACGGGGACGCGCTCGAGGGCGCCCCGATCGCGTCGGCCCGCACTTGGCTCGCGCGGGTGGGCTGGCGCCGGCACGGGCTCCTCTCCCCCGACGAGGCGCCCGCCGAGGGGCCGTGACCCTCAGATCCGCGCGCCAAGCTCCAGGCCGACGGTGAAGGGCACGTCCTTCCCCAGCACCGACAGCGCCGCGTAGGGCCGCACCAGCACCGGCCCGAACAGGAGCTCCGGCCCCGCCATCAGCTTCGCCGCCGGCTCGAGGCGGCGCGCGTCCGCCTGCTGTCGCCGCGTGCGGCCGACGAGGGCGACGCCGAGAGAGCCGCGCGCGAACACCCCGAGGGGCCCGAGCAGGCTCGCCCCCACCTCGGCGAGGCCCTGCGCCGAGAAGCCCGACACGAGGCACTCGTCGCACCCGTAGCGGAACGACTCGGTCGTGGCGCCCACGTGGAATGCACCGAGCTCGGCGCCGAGGGCGAGGTGTGGGGTGATGGTCCGCGACACCGCGAGGCCAGCAAAGTAGCGCTGCGGAGAGCTCGGCGTGAGGCCACCCGCGAGTCCGAACGTCGTGCGCGCGAGCGACGGTTCTGAACTCGAGACGTCGGTCGTGGCGTGCGCGAGCGGTGTCGCGAGCAATCCCGCGAGCGCGAGGACCGCGGCCTTCACTTGCACACCGGCCGCGGCGCGGGGCAGGTCACCGACGAAGGCAGGGTCTGCGCGCAGCCCGTCATGCCCTCGACCGTGTTCTGGCTCGCGAAGTCGACCAGCGAGCCCGTGTACCCGAGCACGAAGGCGTGCCCGCTGCCGGCCGTGATCGTCGAGTCCTTCACGAACGCGCGCGCCGGCTCCTGGGTGAAGATGAACGCGCCGTGGTAGCCGGTCACCCCCGCGCTGCAGGTCACGAGCACGCACCCGCAGTCGGCGCCGGTGTGCTCGACGCGCACGTGCTCCACGCGGTTCTCCGCGCGGGCGATGCCGCCGAACCAGAGGCCGCGCCAGTCCCCGGGCAGGGGCGCCGCCTCGTGCGACGACATCACGATCGGCGCCGTCGCCGTGCCGACCGCCACCAGCACGCCGGTCGCGGGGAACGGCCCCGTCGCGCGCTCGATCTCGAGCGCCCCGCCCTTCTCCATGCGCAGGTGCACGCCCGGCTCGATGGTCAGCGTCACGACCTCCTTGTCGCTGCGACCGCCGACGCGCAGGCTCGACGACCCCGGGACGCCCGCCCAGTAGGGCACGCCGACGTCCTGCAGCGTCGCCGACTCGAGCAGGTTCGTGTCGCTCGCCACGTGGATCTCGTCGATCGCGTTGCCGGTGTACGTGCCACGCGGGAAGCCGACGAGACCGAGCGCGCCGATCTCCACCGGGCGCCCGCCCGAGCCCGTCACGACGAGCGCGTTGGACCCCGTGACGAAGCGCGCGCCGCCGCTCGCCTTCACGCCGAGGCCACGGGAACCCTTCACCGTCACCTGGTCGACGGCGACCACCGCGTCGCTGGGCAGCGCGCCGTCGCCCTGCAGGATCAGCGAGGCGCCGCTCGGATCCCCCGCGCCGCCGCCGTCGAGGGTGACGTGCGCGAGCTTCGCGGAGCCCGGGGTGTGCACGAGGAGGTGCCCCCACGCCTCGGTGCCGGCGCGGCGGAACGTGATCGGCCGCTCCGCGGTGCCCTCCGCGAAGAGGGAGCCCTGCCCCGGCGTGCCGGGGAAGGCGACGCGCAGCGACGCGCGGGCCGAGACCTCCACGACCGCGCACGGCTCGATGGTGAGCTTGGCGGCGTTGCGCACGTTCACGTCGGCGCGTACGAGGTGGGGTCCCTCGTCGGCGCGCCAGACCTCGCCGTCCTTCACGTCGCCCTCGTGCACCGTGGGCCCGTGGCTGGGCGCGGGACAGGCGAGGGTCACGGGGGGCGGGGTCTCGCGCGGGACGGTGTCGGGGTCGGTGCCGTTGCAGGCGGCGAGAGAGACGAGGAGGGAGGCGAGGACGGGGAAGTTCTTCATGGGAGGCTCCTTCGCGATCGGGTCCTCCATGAGACGCCGTCCGGGGCCGCGCGCTCCCGCGGGTTCGCCGGATTAAGCCGCAGATTAAGGCGAGCCGTCGGGCACGTCGGGCGGCTCCTCGTCCGACGGTTCGGTGAACCAGCGCGGCGCCTCACGGACGGTGTCCGGCAGCGGATCGTCCTCGTCGATCCACCCCACGGGGCACGGCACCATGAGGCGCGGGTCCATCACTTGCCGGTCCCGGCCCCGAACGGAGGCAGGGTTCCGGTCCCCTTCGGAGCCTCGCTCGCGAGCGCGCCGAGCCCGACGCGCACGAGCCCCTCGTCGGTGCCGACCAGCAGGCTCGTCTCGCTCCGCGGCAGCACGTACCAGGCGTGCCCGACGTCGGTGATCGAGCGGACGCGGGAGCCGAGCGTCACGTCCACGCCGTTGCCGGAGGCGAGCGCGCGATCGCCGCCGCGGCCGACGAACAGGTGGTGCCAGATCACCTTGCTCGGCGATGCGCTCACGACCTCGAAGCCGCTCGCGGTCCTGCGCAGGAGCCCTCGCTCGAGGTCGAGGACGTAGATCGTGCCGTCCGGCCCACGCGCGAGCGCGCTCGGATCCGGCGTCACGTCGGCGCCGGCGAGGACCTCGATCTTCGCGTCGGGACCGAGGCGCACGAGGCCTCCCTTGCGCGGCCCGGCCTTGCCGACGAAGACCGGTGGCAGGATGCGGTCGCCATCGGCCGTGTGGTGCGTGCGCTCGGTCGCGCACGCGACGATCACGCCGTCACCGTCGGGCAGCACGGCCGCGATCTCGCTGGTCGGCAGGCCCGCGATCTCCTTCGCGTCGGGGCTGGTGAGCGTCCGCACGAAGTGCTGCGCCGTCTCGCCCCGGATCCACAAGAGGCCGCGCGGCGAGCGGTCGTCGGCCACCTCGTCGGGCAGCGTGGGATCGTGCGTCGCGCGGCCCCCGACGATCAGCCCGTCGGTGCCCTGGAACGCGAGGCCGTTGACCCAGTTGGAGACGCCGTAGGTCCCCGCGAGGTTCACGATCTTGCCGCCGACCAGGTCGCCCTGGAACAGCTCCTCGCGGAAGCCGGCCGCGGCGATCGTCGCGTTGCCCTTCACCGCAACCGCCGTGAGCCCCGCGCGGAAGGTGCGGTACGAGTCGGAGCCCGACACCGGGCGCGGATCGACGACCTCGCCGCCACCGCCTTCGACGAGCCGCACGAGCCCGCCCTGCACCGTGTAGCCGTTGCAGCCGAGCTCCGGCGGATCGTCGCGGAGCACGGCGAACGTGGCGTCCGTGCCGCGCGCGAGAGCCCGCACGCCCGACAGGATCGGGCGCTCGACGCGCAGGGCGCCGGCCGTCGTGAAGGAGACCGCGACGAGGCCGCGGCTCGCGAGCTTGGTGTCCGAGCACGGCTCCATCGCGGCGGTGAACGTGCGCCGGGTGACGGGATCGTAGGCGACCGCGCGCACGTGGGTGCCGGGCAGGCCGCTCGACAGGGTGAGGCCGGTGCGCGACGCGACGCCTGTCTTGCCGAGCGAGATCCACGCGAGCCCCCCACCCTGCAGCGGCATCAGCGGACGCGGGCGCTGTCGCCCGCCGATCACGAGCAGATCGTCCGAGTCGTCCACCGTGAGCCCGAAGGCTCCGAAGGCCTCGGCCTTGCCCTTCGCCGCGAGCGCGAGGTCGCCCTCGTTCGCGAGCACCTCGACCGTCGTGCCGTCCCAGCCGACCACGCCGCCGCTCGCCGCGTCCCAGCTCGCCACGGTGGCGTAGGCCTTCTTGTGGCGCGCCGAGAACGCGACCTCGGCGAAGCCACCCCCGGGCACCGCGCCTTCGCCCGCCACCAGCGTGGTCACCGTGGTGCCCGCGAGGCGCGCCAGCTTGGCCGGCTTGCCGTCGTCGGCGGCGACGGCGAACACGTCGCCCGTCGCCGGATCCACGGTGACCGAGGTCACGTTGCGCCCGCCGAGCGTCGGGCCGTCGATGCGCCGCACGACCTTCAGCGCGTCGTCGAGGGCCACGAGCCCCTGAGTGGTACCGACCCAGAGGCGCTTGCGCGCGACGTCGGCCGCGGCGGCGTACGGCGCGAGGCGCGCGCCCGCCTCGTCGGCCACCACCACCTCGGTGACGGCGTCGCCTGCGCCGATCCGCACGAGCGCGTCGGGCTGGACCGCGAGCACGGCACCGGCGAAGGCCACGACCATCGAGGTCGCCGCCGGCCCCTTGCCCGTGAGCCCATCCGTGTAGTCGTGGCGGGGCAGCTGGTCCTCGAACACCGTCACCTGCCCGCTGTCGAGGTCGAGGCGGTAGAGGCCACCGCGCACGCGGGTGGTCGAGGTCGGGTCCTGGGTCGGCGCGGTGCCGAGCCACAGCGAGCGGTCGATCCGCGTCAGCGCGAGGATCGGCCCCTGCACGCGCGCGCCACGCCGCTCGACCGTCAGCGACACCGCGGGGACGTCGGACGGCGTGTCCAGCGCCACGTCCGGGTCGGTGTCGGCGGTCGCGTCGGGGCCGGCGTCGGGCAGCGCCGCGGTCTCCGAACCGCAGCCGAACAAGGAGAGAGCGAGCAAGGGGAGAAGAGAAGAACGAGCCAAGGGCACCTCCGTGGGGTGATCCCGTTGTGCGCTCCCCCGACGATGGGACCACTTAATCATGCAATTAATGCGACGATGCCCGCTCCGATGGGCCTGCCCGATCCCGGCGCGCCGCGCTTCTCCGTCCCGGCCTCCCCCGACGCCTTCTTCGGCCGGGAACGCCTGCTCGAAGACCTCGCCAGCGCCCTCGAACGCGGCGAGCGACTGCTCACGCTGGTCGGGCCGGGGGGCATCGGCAAGACACGCGCGGCGCTCGAGCTCTGTCGTCGCCTCGAGGGCACGGTCGAAGCTGCCGACGGAGTCTGGTTCTGCGACCTTTCCGACGCGCGCGACGCGACGCAGGCCTCCGACGCGGTCGCGCGCACGCTCGGCCTCGACACCCCCGACCGCGACCTCGGACCGGCCCTCGCCGGGTGCGGCCGCGTACTCCTCGTCCTCGACGACCTCGAGCGCGTCGTCGCCGAGCTCGCCCCGCTCGTGCAGCGATGGCTCGACGACGCGCCCGAGCTGCGCGTGCTCTCAACCTCCCGCGAGCGGCTCCGCCTGCGGGACGAGCTCGTGTTCGAGGTCGCGCCGCTCGAGGTGCCGCAGCTCGACGATCCCGCGGCCCTGCTCAGCAGCGACGCCGTGCGGTTGTTCCTGGCCCGCGCGGGCCGCCGTCGTGCCCTCGACGCCGAAGCGGTGGCCGTCACGCTCGGCGCCATCGTCCGACACCTCGAGGGCATCCCGCTCGCGATCGAGCTGGCGGCCGGGCGGGTCGGGTCGCTCGCCCCGACGCAGATCCTCGCCGAGGTGGCGCGCGGCCTCGACGGCCTCGGCACCGGCGACCGCAGCCGCCCCGACCGCAAGGCCACCCTGCGCCGCACGCTCGAGGGATCCTTCGAGCTCCTGGAGCCAGACGAGCGGTGGGCGCTCGCGCGGCTCTCCCTCTTCGCCGGCGGGTTCGACGCCGACGCTGCCCGTGCGGTGCTCGGCGATCACCCGAGCGCGCTCGCGTGGCTCGAGTCGCTGCACGACAAGTCGCTCGTGCGCGTGCTGCACGAGCCGCGGCTCTTCGGGGTGCGCTACTCGCTGTTCGAGTCGGTGCGGGCCTTCGCCGACGAGCAGCTCTCCCCGGACGAGCGCGAGGCGGCGACGGTGGCCCACGCGCGCCACTACGCCGATCTCGCCGACGCGCTCACCCGGACGCTCGCGGCGCGTCACGACCCCCGCGCGGCCGCCTCGCTCGCGGTCGAGCGAGAGAACTTCGCGCGGGTCCTCGATCGCCCGGGCGACCGCGGTCGAGCGGCGCGCGCCGGCCTCGCCCTCGAGAGCGTGCTCACCACGACCGGCCGCTACGAGGCGGCCCGCGTGGTCGCCGACCAGATCGTCGACGCCGCGCGCGCGAGCGCCGAGCCGGCGCTCGAGGTCCGCGCGCTCGTGCTCCGCGCCGAAGTCCTTCGTCGGCGCAACACCAGCGAGGCCGAGGCCGACCTCCTCGCGGCCCTCGCCCTCGACGCGAGGGGGCTCGAGGGTCGCGTCTGCCGCAGCCTAGGCGTCGTGGCGCGCGACCTCGGCAAGTTCGACGAGGCGCGCGCGCACCTCGTGCGGGCGAGCGCGCGCGTGGATCCCCTCGGCGCCCCGCGCGAAGCAGCGGCCGTCGAGCTCGCGTGGGCGTCGCTCGAGCGACGCACCGGTCGCAGCGAGGCCGCGCTGACCCACGCCGAGCGAGCGCTCGCGACGGCGCGCGCCGCCGGCGACGGCCTGCTCGAGGGTCGTGCGCTCTTGCTGGTGGGGCTCGTCCTCGACGACCAGGGAGGGCTCGAGCCAGCGCTCGATCGCATCGAGCAAGCGGTCACGCTGCTGCGCGCCCACGGTGACCGCTGGATGGAGGAGGTCGGCCTCAACGCGCTCGGGCTCCTGCACTTCGAGCTGGGGCGCCCCGACGAGGCGCGCGCCGCGTTCGAGGAGGCGCGGACCATCTGCGAGGACTCGGGGTTCTTCGCCGGCCTCGCGTGCGTCAACGGCAACCTCGGCTGGCTCGAGATCGCCGCGCACCGGCTCGACCGCGCGGTGGCGCAGTTCGACCAGGCGGTCACGCAGGCCCACGCGGTGGGCTTCTCGTTCGGTGAGGCGCAGTTCTCGGCCTCGCTCGGCGCCGCGGAGGCCCTGCGCCAGCGCGTCGACGCCGCGGAGGCCGCGTTCGAGCGCGCCGAGCGCGTGGCCGCGACCTGTCCCAGCCCCACGCTGCGACTGTCGATCGACACCCTGCGTGGGCTGCTCGACCTCGCCCACCGCTGCACCGCCGCGGCGGAGCAGCGCCTAGCCGCCGCCGAGCGCGCGCCCCGCCTCGACGGCGACGGGCGCCTCGCGGTCCGCGTGCTGCGGCGCGCGCTCGACACCTCGCCCTCGACGCCTCCCGACGAGGTGCGGCTCCTGCTCGACGCCGAGGCGCGGCAGCTGCTCTTCGGCCCGGTCTCGATCTCGCTCGCGCGCCACCCGAGCCTGTGGCGCATGGTCGAAGCGCTGGTGTCGGCGCGGGGCGGCGCCGCCGCGCTCGACGTCGACGCGCTGTTCGCGGCGGGCTGGCCCGGCGAGCGGATCGGCCGCCGGGCCGCGCGCAACCGCGTGCACGTCGGCCTCTCCACCCTGCGGAAGCTCGGCCTCTCCGGCGTGCTCGTCAACGATGACGACGGCTACCGAATCGCCGCGCACGTTGCTATCACTGCCCCATGACCCCGATCCTCATGGTGGTCCTCCTCGTCGGGGTGGGACTGCTCGTCATCGGCCTGTTCCTCAAGGGCCTCTTCTCGGCCATCCAGGGCGCCGCCGACGCCGCGATCGATCAGGCCCACCCCACCGAGGACATCGTGCTCCGCGACGGCATGGCCAACTCCCTCGGCCTCGAGTCGCGCGGTCCCGTCCAGCTCCGCGGCAACGGCGGGCTCGTGCTCACGGGCGAGGAGCTGCACTTCCTGCCGCTGGTGGGGGTCGCCGAGGTGCGGGTGTCGCTCGACCAGATCCGCAAGGTGTCGCTCGTGCGGGTGCACCTCGGCAAGACCGTCGGGAGACGCCTCCTGCGGGTGGACTTCGGCGAGGGCGCGGCGACGGACGCGGTGGCCTTCTCGGTGCACGACCCGGATCGCTGGATCGCCGAGCTCACGCAGCGCCTGCCGAAAGCGGGCTGAACCTCAGGGCTTGCAGCGGTCGGACTGCGACTTGTAGACGACGCAGCCCTTGGGGCACTCGGTGCCCGGCGAGATCCACTTGCCGTCGATGTCCTTCTGACAGCTGTAGAGGGTCGACGCGCCCGGCTGGCCCGCCAGGATGCCGAGCGCCGTGCCGCAGTACTTCCCCGTAGCCGTCGCCTTCTCGCACGGATTCGGGGGCGGCGGCTCCGCGCAGGCGTCCTTGCCGGCAGTCGTCCCCTTGCTGCAGATCGCCGCGCAGGCCTGCACCTTCGCGGAGAGACCCGTGTCGCAGGTGAAGAGCCGCTTGTCGGTCGAGGCCGCGCCGAGGCCGCTCGCGCAGAACGTGCCGTCGGTCGCCACCGTGTCGCAGAGGTCCTTCGGGATGCCCGCCGGGACCGTCGTCGTGTAGTCGGTCGGGAGCACGAAGCTCACGAGGCCGGCGGGGGCCGTGGCGTCGGTCGGGAACAGGTATGCGGAGTAGAGATCGGCGTAGCCCTTGAACGCGCCGCTGCCGCTCGGGTCGACCCCGTTGCCCCACGAGTTCTTGATGCGGAACAGGTTGATCTCGACCTGATCGGCGAGCGCCGCGTCGAGGACCGTCGGATCGGTGACCGTGACGCCGGCGGGCAGCGTGCCGTAGTTGGGCACGTACGCCGCCTGGTAGTCCTCGAGCACCGTCATGTGCACGCCGTCGATCTTCGCGGCGGGCAACATCTTGGGGAAGGTGCCCGCCACGCGGTCGCGCGACTCCCAGTCGACGTTCCACACCGCGAGCACTGGCTGTCCGTCGTGGAGCGCCTTCTGCACGCGCCGCAGGTAGCCGCGCAGCTGGGCCCGGTTGGTGGGCCTCGTCACCTCGCTCCAGCGCGGGATCTCGTCCTTGAGCTTCACGTTGACCGCGGGCTGGCCGGCGCGCTTCTGGGTGACGACGAGGTCGCTGGTCTTGCGCAGCGGGAAGCCCGCGGGCACGGCGCCGAGCGCGCGGGGCGCGGCCGGGCCGAACGTGGCGTCGAGCTGCGCCGACACCTCCGCGGTGAGACCGAAGGCCTTCGTGAGCTCCTTGCGCACGGTGGCCGGCGAGCGGTCCTTGCGCATCACGCCGGTCTTGAGGGAGTCGTTCACGTAGGCCTCGGCCTTGCTCTGCGCCGACGAGAGATCGACGGTGGCCTCGTTGGGGATGAAGGCCCCCTCGTCCAGCAGACCGTAGGTGTTCATGAGGCGCGTGGCCGTCGAGAAGAACCCTCCCGTCGTGATCGACTCCATCGGCGTCGCGGCGGACTTGGTGAGCTTCTCGTACCAGTCCCAGTAGGTGAGGTAGGTCTCGCTCAGGTTGAGCTCGGTGCCGGTGGCGCGCAGGTGCAGCGACTCGACCCAGCCGACCGACGCGTACAGCCAGCAGTTGCCGATCGACTGGTTCTTCACGCGTGAGTTGATCACGTTGATGATGTCGTCGGAGTCGGTGACCTCCTCGGGCGCGGCGTCGCTCGAGCAGCCCGCGGAGAGCAGCGGGAGGGTCAGCGGGAGGGCGGCGAAGATCCAGCGGAGGCGCATCATTGCCGCCATGGTGCCCGAGAGTGTGCGCGGCGTCACGTCATGGGAGCGCGATTCGGCTCCAGGTCATGTCGGTGCCCGCCACACATCGCGGCTTGGTCGGGTCGGGGCGCGACAATCCGCCGCTGATGTCACGTGCCTGATACCCGATCCGCGGCTTTCCATCAGCCCCGATCGCGAGGGACGGGCTGTGCAGGAACCACGCGGCCACGGTGCAGTTCGGCTCGAGGAAGATCTGGTCGGGCTTCATGTCGCGGCCGCTCTCGACCTTCTCGAGGCTCCACCCGGTCTCGTCGCTCTCGCAGTGATCGCCGTCGCAGCGGCCGAGGACGATGTCGTAGTCGAGCGTGTAGACGTACCGCGGGTGATCCTGCGCATCGAGCGCGAGGTCGAGCCCGGCGGCGAGCTTCTCCTGGTCGCTCAGGCGGATGCCGGTCCAGCGCTCGCCGTTCGTGCAGGCGTCGTCGCACGCGAAGTAGATCAGGCTCTTCTGCCCGTCGTCGCGCTTTTCGAGGGTCAGCACGCGCGGTCGACCGTCCCTGGTGAGCGCGAGGGAGACGGTCGGCTCGATGCGCACGGCCGCGACGAGGTTCTCGTAGGCCTCGACGAGGCCCGTGCCGTTCCAGCTCTCCGGGCGATCGCAGTCGGCGTCGCACTCGAGGTAGGCGGCGCGGTTGCGGAGCGGTCCGGCCCCCGGCCAGTCGCTCGCGACCGTCGCCACGTGGGCGCGACCCTTGGCGTCGAAGCGCAGGTGCGTGCCCTGCCAGTTCTGCTGCGAGATCGCGCTGGCGCGCCAGCTCGCGGGGTCGCTGCAGTCCGCGTCGCACTGGACGAACTGGGTCTCGTACGGCTTCTGCCCGATCCCCAGGTAGGCGCGATAGGTGTGGCTGAGGAAGCGCGGTCGCCCCGCCGGATCGAGCGCGAGGGCCTCGCCGGTCACCTCGCGCACGCCGCCGTGATCGAGGATGCGGGTCGTGGTCCAGCCGCCGGGGGTCGCGCAGTCGACGTCGCAGGTCGCGAAGTAGGTGCTCGAACCGGTCGAGAGGAGTAGCCGTGGGTGGCCTTCGGCGGTGAGCGCGAGGCTCGCGTTGGCGACCGTGCCCACCGTCTCGAGGCGCACCACCGCGAAGTCCTCCGGCCTGGTGCACGTGCTCGCGCAGGTCGCGTAGTAGGCGCCCCCGCGCGAGTATGCCGGGTACGCCGCGTGGAGCCGACCGCTGGCGTCGGTCTCGAGGACGGGGGCCGACGTGTTGGTGGGCTCGCCGGTCGGGAGGAAGAAGCGTCGCGAGGCCTTGTCGGTGGCGGCAGGATCGTCGTCGCACGCCGAGAGCGAGAGGGCCAAGAGGGGCAGCAGGATTCCGAGGAGGCGCATGGGTCGAGCTCCTGGCCACGAGGGCCGGTGCGGGTTCGACCAGAGGTTGGGGCGCGCCGGATTAACCGCTGCTTAATCCTCGCTGGAGCTACTTGGGGCCACGCCAGCGCTGGACGCGGCGGGCCCACTGCCCCCCGCCCTGGTCGACCGGCGCCTCGCGGGCCTGGCGGTGCAGCTGCTTGCCGAGCTGCCGCACGAACGCCTCGTCGCCGGGCGGCAGCGCGGTGGCGACCGGTAGCCCGGCCTCGTCTTCGGGCGCGCCGACCTCGAGCGCGACCTCGCCGGTGCCCGAGATCGCGAGCACGAGGGGGAAGCGCGCCGTGGGTACGTAGGCGTAGCCACGGTAGCGCGCGCCCTCGCCCTCGAGCGCCGACCGCTCGAGCCGAACCCGGAAACCTTGCTCGGGGAACGTGCCGGCGATGCTCACTTCGGGCTCGAGGCCGATGGCGCCGGCACGGCGGGCGGCTGGGTGGCGACGCCGCCCTTCTGCTCGTCCTGCTTGATCGTGTAGCGCACGATGGCGCGCAGCACGGCGTTGCGCTCGACGTTGCCGAGGATCGACTTGGCGTCCTCGTACAGCGAAGGATCGACGAGCAGCGCGCCGAGCGTGCCCTTGCCCGCCTTCATGTTGGTGACGATGATCGCGAGGTCGCCGGTGATCTGCTCGAGGTTCTTGGTGACCTTGGCGCCGTCTTCGCCGTAGACGAGCTCGTGCAGCGCGCCCTTGCCGGTGCGCAGGGCGTGCATCGTGAGGGCGAGCTCCTCGCCCACCTTGGAGAACGAGCCGACGAGCTTCTGCCCGTCCTTGCCGTAGACCACCTCGTGCGCGAGGCCCGGGCCATCCTTGACCTGCTTCATCATCGCGTGGAGATCGAGCGCGACCTTGTCGAAGCTGCGGCCGGCCTTGGCGCCCTCGACGAACACCTGGTCGAGGTGGTCGGCGAGCTTCGGGTCGGTGAGCAGGCGGTGGACGAACCCGTCGTTGGAGGCGGCGTCGTCGAGGAGCTTGCGGATCGAGGCCACCGAGGCCTTGAGATCCTCGGCCACCTTGGGGTCGGCGAAGCTCTTGGTGACGATCTCGAGGTTGACGAGGTTCTTCTTGGTGAGGTCGACGATCTCCTCGCCCTTGCCCACGAACCGCCCCAGGTCCTGCGGCTCGGCGGCCGTGACCATGCCCCCGTCGGGGATCGAGGCGTGGCCCTGGGTGCCCTGGGACACCTCGACCATCTTGTCGCCGAGCAAGCCCTTGTTGGCGATCGAGACGATCGAGTCGTCCTTGATGCGCTCGTAGGCGATCTTGACGACGTTGAACTCGACGTAGATGTAGGCGTCGTTCGCGCTGGTGGCGAAGTGCACCGCGTCGACGCTGCCGATGTCCATGCCGCCCATGCGCACGGGGGCGCCGGCCTTGAGCCCGGACACCTCCTTGAACTTGGCGCGCAGCTTGTAGTGCTTGTCGAACGAGCGCCGCTCGTCGCCGATGAGGAACACGATGGTCCCCATCACGAAGAGGCCGATCAGCACGAAGATGCCGACCTTGGTCTCGCGCTTCACGACGTGGACTCCATGGCCGTCGCCGGGTCTATCACTGTGCGAGCAAGGTCGCCACGTCTTCGCCGGGCGGCGCGATGCCCAGGATGAAGTTGCGGATGTTGGGGTCGTTGGAGGCCTTGAACACGTCGGGCGTGCCCTGGAGCAGGATACGGCCGCGATGGACCATGGCGAGCCGATCCGACACGTCGAAGGCCGTGCCCATGTCGTGGGTCACGACCACCGAGGTGATGTGCAGCGCGTCGGCGATGCCCTTCACCAGGTTGTTGATGCGGGCGGTGTTGATGGGGTCGAGGCCGGTGGACGGCTCGTCGTAGAGGATGACCTCGGGCTGCACCGCGATGCAGCGGGCGAGGCCGACGCGCTTGCGCATGCCACCGGAGAGGTCCGACGGCATCATCTCCTGCACGCCCGGAAGACCGACGAGCTCGAGGCTCGCGCCCACGCGGTGGTGGATCTCGTCGTCGGTCATCCGCTTGACCGCCCGGTGCTCGCGGAGGCCGTAGGCCACGTTGTCGCCCACGTTGAGCGAGTCGAACAGCGCGGCGCTCTGGAACAGGTACCCGATGCGCCGGCGGATGTCGCCGTAGGCGTGGGCGCCGAGCTTGGTGAGCTCGATCCCGTCGAAGACGATCGAGCCGGCGTCCGGGGTCAGGAGCCCGATGAGCATCTTGAGCATGACGCTCTTGCCCACGCCCGAGCCGCCGAGGATGGTGAGGGTCTCGCCCTTGAAGATGGTGAGGTCGAGGTTGTCGTAGATGATCTTGGTGCCGAAGCGCTTCTTGACGCCGGAGAACTGGATCAGGGGCTCTCCGATCTCCGTCATGGAGCGGCGAGCCTAGCGCAGTTCTGGCGCTCCGCGCACGGCCGGCGCGGTCAGGGATCGGTCGGCGAGCCCCCCACGGAGGCCGCCGGGTGGAGGACGGCGATCGCGTCGAGGTCGAACCCAGCCGTGGGCGCGGCGGCGGGGAACCTCCCGTTCATGTCGCGGATGCGGAGGTAGCGCGCGCGCCGCACGCCGATCGTCGCGAGGTCGAACGGGTCGCCGCCGGCGGCCTCGGGGTGCTCGGGATCGAGGGGCTGGTCGGGGCTCGCGTAGACCGGGTGCCACCCCGCGCAGGTGCCGTAGGGAAACTTGGTGGCGGTGCAGGGGAACGCCGTCCAGTGCACGCCGTCCATGCTCACGGACACCTCGGCGGGCTCGGCGACGACGTTGGTCGGGTCGCCGGAGACCTCGAACGAGTTCTCGAAGACGAGGAAGTCCGTGCCCGGGCCGTCGACGATGTCGTGTTCGAAGGCGAGCACGATCTCTCCGCCGTTGCCCAGCGAGAGCACGTCGAGCGACCCGGCGCAGCACCCGTTGCCCCTGGGCGGCCCGAGCACGACCCCAGGCAGGAGCTCCTCGTGGAAGCCGCCCTTCTCGCCCTTGGTGAACGAGACCACCCGGGTCGCGTACCCGAGGGCAGTCGGCGCGGAGGCCGAGGCGGTGGCGAGCGGGGGCTCGCTCCCGCAGCCGACGAGCGAACCGCCGGCGAGCGAACAGAGCAAGGCGAACAACGGTGAGACGGCAGCGCGCATCGGCCCTCCTGACGCACCCATCCGTGCGCGAGGTCGAGGTCACCGACGAGCCAGGTCTCCGGGCTTCCGGATCGTCCTCCCATCACCCTTCCCACCTTGCCGTGAAGCAGAGGCAGTGGCTGCGTGATGGTCGTCCCCGGTCACCGTGGCGGGGGCCGCGTCGGAGTCCCCGCGCGAACGCGGGTCACCGTGCTTCCCTCGCGGCGGAGCGGTCACCCGCTCCGTCACGCGCCCACGTTCTGCTCGGGATTGAGCAGATCGAGGCGAGCTCTCGGCGGCACGACGGGTCACCACGGGTGGTGCTCCGTCGAGCTGCGCCACGGGTAACACAGCTCCCCGACGCTGCCCAGAGCGGCCGGGATCAGCGGCGCAAACCCGCGGGATCGCTGCGCGCGCGCGAGATGGGCGACGAGGGCGACGCGGAGCCCTCGGCCACCGCGCCGCGCCGGTACGTCGGCTGATCGAGGGTGCCGAGGAGCGCCTCGGCGAACGGCAGATCGTAACCGTGGAGCGCGAGGAGGCGGCCCTCCACCGTGCGGCCCACGATGCCGTAGCTCGCGTGCTCGCAGAGCAGCGCGGCGACCTCGAGGCCCGCGAACCGCCCGTCCGCGAGGCGCGACACCCCGGTGACGACGGAGAGCACGTCGCGACCCTCGCGTGGCGCGGCGCGCTCGCTCGGCACACCGTCGCGTCGCGAGTTGCGCTGGGCAGACGTCGGTCCGAAGGCGTCGGCCCCGCGCGGGTCTGCCGCGCCGATCGCCTCGAGCGCGGCCGCCCGGACGGCGGGCCCGAGGCCCACGGTCTCGACCGAGGCGTCGTGCGGCGCGTGCAAGGCGATCGTCGCGTCACCGGCGCGCGTGGACTCGCGGACCAGCGTGTCGAAGATCGACCACGCCTCCCGCAGCGGCACGTCGATCGGGCAGAGCGGGCCGATCGCGTCGGGGAGGATACCGCGGGCGAGGGCGTCGACCGCGCGCTGCAGGAGGGCCTGCGTGGCACTCGGCGTGTCCCATTGCGACCACCGCTCGGCGCGCCGCCGCGCCACGCGGAGCAGGCGCGAGAGGTCCTCGCCGTCCCACGGGAAGCCCGCGATGCCCATGCGCAGCGGCGGCTTCTCGAGGTTGCGACGGGCGTGGGTGTGGATGCGCTCGATCACCCGACGACGCAGCGTGCGCGCGCCCTTGGTGCCGGTCTCGGGCAGGAGCAGGAGCAGCTCGTGCTCCTCTGCGCGCGCCACGACGTCGGTGTCGCGCACCGCACCGAGCACCACCTCGACGGCCGTGCGCGGGTCGAGCGCGCCCGGGGCGAGCTCGATGGTGGCGAGCGCGAACCGCCGCCCGTGACGGCGCGCGAGGTCGATCTCGCGCCCCGCGAGGTCGACGAAATAGGCGAACGAGTAGGCCGACGTGGAGGGATCCTGCAGCGTGGCGCGACGCACCCGCTCGTCGGCGGTGCACCGCTCGAGGGCGGCCCGCAGCTCGTGGCAGAGCGGCACGCGCGGATCGGCGCGCGGCAGTGAAGACGCGAGCGCGCCGAGCGTGGCGTCGAGATCGACCAGGGTGCGGGTGTCCGAGAGGGCGAGCGCGCGGCGCGTCTCGGGCGGCTCGGCGAGCGGCGGCTGCGTCGCGAAGCGCGGAGGGGGCGTGGACAGGGAGCCCGGCGAGACCCGCCCGAACGCGCGGAGCACGTCGTCACCGGTGAGCTCCCCGAGCAGCACCCACGAAGCGCCGAGCGACGCGGCCTGCTCGACCAGGCGCACGTCGCCGTTGGCGCCCTCGGGGACGATCGCCACGACCACGAGCCCCGCGACGCTGGCCGGCAAGAAGTGCACGAGGCCGATGCCCGCGCCCTGCCCGAGGGTCACGTCGACGAAGGCGATGCGGGGCGACTGCGCCGTGGCGAGCGCGAGCGCGTCGGACGCGGTCTCGGCGTGGAACAGGCGGACGACCTGGGTCTCGTCGGAGGCGTAGAGCTCGAGCGCTCGCGCGATCGTGCTGTGGATCTCGGGATCGGCAGAGACGACGAGCACCCGCGAGACGATGGGCGGGCCCACCGGTCCGGGCGTCGCGCCCTCGCTCACGACGCGGCCCCCACCGGGAGCTCGACGGTCCCCGCGAACACGAAGCGGGCCGGCCCGCGCATGCGGACGCGCGCGCCGCTGGGCACGCGCTCGAGGCTGATGCGGAGCACGCCGCCCGGGAGGCGCACCTTGATCGGGCGATCGAAGGAGCGCCGCTTCTCCGCCACGAGCACCGCGGCCACCGCGCAGGCGCCGGTGCCGCACGCGAGGGTGCGCCCGACGCCCCGCTCGAAGACCAGCGTGTCGGCGAGGTCTCCGTCGTCGACGACGCGCTCGAGGTTCACGCCGCTCGGGAACAAGGGGTCGGTCTGGAGACGCGCGCCGAGCGCGTCGAGCGCCGCGTCGTCGAGCGGGTCGAACGTGATCGCGTGGGGGTTGCCGGCGTCGGCGCGCACGAGGCGGATGGGGCGTCCTTCGTGCTCCACCGAGACCGTGTCGAGCACCCTGACCACGCCCATGTCGACGGTGATCTCGCCGGCGTCGCCCACGCGCTCGACCACGCACGTGCGCGGGCCGGCGTCGGTGTCGACGGTGATCTCGAACGGCCCCTGGTCGTCGCGCGTGCGCGCCAGGTGGAGCGCGACGCAGCGCACGCCGTTGCCGCACATCTCGGGGCGCGAGCCGTCGGCGTTCCGCACGATCATGCGCGGCCGTGGGCCGGGGCGGACGAGGAGCACGCCGTCGCCGCCGACGCCGCGGTGGCGATCGCAGAGGGCCCGCACGACCGCCGGATCGAGGTCGTCGGCGCGCTCGATCACCAGGAAATCGTTGGCCGTTCCCTCGTACTTGTGAAACGGGAGGCGCACCGGTCGAAGCTACACGAGGTCGGCGAGGCACGCGAGGACGGCCTCGGTGGGCGCGTCGACCTCGACCATCTTGTGCCGGCTCCCGTCGCCCCGGGCGATGCGGACCGACCGCTTGGGCAGACCGAGGACGCCGGCGAGGAAGGCCACGATCTCGGTGTTGGCCGCGCCGTCGACGGGGGGCGCGGCGATCGCCACGTCGAGGGCGACCGCGCCGTTCGGATCGGTGACCAGGCCGAGGATGGCGGAGCGGGACGCGCGCGGCTTCGCGCGCACGGCGATCAGGGTGCCGCCGGACCTGGACGCGCGGACGGCGGCGAGGAGCGACATGCGCGCGGAGCATGAACGCGACCCGCGAAGGCCGCAACCGAGGTCCGCATGCGCTTCCTGGCTGCCGCTTCGCTCGTCGCCTTGCTGTCCGCGTGTGGCGGCACCGACCCGGAATCCAGCGGGCCGACGGATGCGGCAGGCGACGCCGCGTCGGATGCGTCGGCCGACGGATCGACGCCCGATGCCTCGACCTCCGACACATACCCGAGCGATACCCTCACGGACACCGGCACCACCGACACGGCTCCCGACACCGGCGTCGCGTGCACGCCGAAGGCCGGTACCGCGGCCGTGAAGGCGTACTGCGATCTCTTCGAGCTCGCCTACTTCGAGATGGACGGCGCGGCGCCGCGCGTGGAGCTCCGGGGTCGCGTCTCGCTCACGACGCCCGAGCCGGCGTGCGCCGTGGTCGACACCGTGGAGGTGCAGACCGGCGGCAAGACCGTCGCGACCCTCGGTGGGACCCTGCCGTTCGGCCCGGGCAACGAGCGCGCGGTGCTCGCGAGCGGCGCCGGCTTCGAGGCGCTCTCCACGCGCTGCAAGGGCGACGTCAACCGATTCTCGGGCTTCGGGTTCGTGATCAAGGGCCGCATGGACGGCGGCACCTTCACCGCGAGCTGCGCGGACGCGGAGGGCGGCAGTCGCTGGCCGCCGGCGGTGCGGGTCACCTGCCACAAGAACGTGGACGCCTCGCCGTTCGCGGCCTCCGCGACCGTCACGAGCGGGAGCTTCAAGTCGGCGACGATCTACCTGACCGCGCCGCACGGTCCCGGGGGAGCGCTGAAGACCGTCGGCGGAACCATCCACGTCATCCCCGGCGCGGCGTCGTCGTTCGGTGGACCGCCCGCACCCGCGCCGTTCGACAGCACGGGCTGGGGCGGCACCCTGAGCGAGGCCACGAGCCCCTTCGTCAACACCTCGATCTCGCTCCTCAACACGACGAGCACGCTGCCGGCCGAGCTGTGCCCGAAGCCGGGCGCACCGGGCCCGGGCTATGTCCCGCCGCCCGTGTTCCTCGCGCGCCTCACGGGCACCGGCGAGCACGGCGCGTACTCGACCGAGGCGTACGTGAACCACTGCACACCCTCGCCCTGAGTCCGGCCGAAGGTCATGGATCGGCCCCGCCTGTGACGGCCCGGCAACGTTGCGCTGCCGCTTCGGTGGCAACGCGAGCTTTCGGCCGATCGTGGGTTTCACTGGAGGGGTCATGCCGATCCAGACCCGTATCGCCACGCTGCTCGACCTCCCCTCGCTCGTCGCCCTCAACCACGCCGCCTACCCCGACCTGCTCGAAGAAGGGGTGGTGTTCGAGGAGGAACAGCTACGGGCGCACCAGGGGGTCTTCCCCGAGGGGCAGCGCGTGGCGATCGAGGGCGGCGTCGTCGTCGGCGCGATCGCGACCTTGATCCTGCCGCGCGCCATCGACCCGCTGCGCGCGCACACCTGGATGGGCGTCACCGACGGCGGCACGTTCGCGCGGCACGACCCCGAGGGCGACACGCTCTACCTCGCCGACGTCTACGTCGGGCCGCAGAGCTGGGGCAAAGGCGTGGGCAAGGCGCTCTACGCCGAGCTCTTCGACCTGTGCCGGCGCCTCCGCCTCGCGCGCATCGTCGCGGGGGGACGCCTCTACGGCTACAGCGAGCTCGCCGAGACCATGACCCCGCACGAGTACGTGGCGCGGGTGGTGCGCGGCGAGCTGAAGGACCGCGTGCTCGACTCGCAGCTCCGCGCCGGGTTCGCGATCCGCGGCATCCTGCCGAACTACCTGCACGACTGGCGCAGCCGCCACTTTGCGACGCTGCTCGAGTGGGAGTGCCTCGAGAGCCGGCGGCCGACGCGCCACGAAGGAGCGTCGACCGGCGGTCGCGTACGGACCTAGGCCTTCTGCGCGGCGGCCAGCGTGAGCAGCTCGGCCACGCGCTTCGCGAACCGCTGCGGATCCTCGATCGCGCTACCCTCGGTGAGCAGGGCCTGGTCGTAGAGGGTCTCGGTCCAGCCGATCACCTCGGCCGACGCGGCCTCCCGCGCGTGCAGGGCCGCCATCTTCACGAGCAGCGGGTGCCTGGCGTTCACCTCGAGGATGCGCTGCTGGCGCGGCACGGCGTGGCCGCGCTCCTTGAGCACGCGCTCGAGGTACGGGTTGGTGCCGCCCTCGACACCGACGAGGCACGCGGGCGAGTCGGTCAGGCGATCGGAGACGCGGACCTCCTTCACGTGGTCCTTCAGGATCTCGTGCATCGCGGAGAGCAGCGGGCCGAGGTCGCCCTTGGCCTTCTCGCGCTCCTGCTTCTGGTCCTCCGACTCCTCGAGCGGGAGCTCCGCGCGCATCGCCGAGACGAGCTTCTTGCCGGAGAACTCGCGGAGGCCGTCGACCGCCCACTCGTCGACCGGGTCGGTCAGGTAGAGCACCTCGTAGCCGCGCTGGCGCAGCGCCTCGAGGTGCGGCGAGCCGGCGATCGCCTTCAGGGACTCGCCGGTGACGTAGTAGATCGCCGGCTGGTTCTCCTTCATGCGGCCGACGTAGGCCTCGAGCGAGGTGAGCCCGCCACCCTCTTCGGGGTGATCGACCGTGTGCGAGGAGGCGAACCGCACGAGCGCGCCGATCTTCTCGCGATGCTCGAAGTCGGTGGCGAGGCCGCTCTTGATCGTGGCGCCGTGCGCGCGGAAGAACTCGGCGTAGTCGGCGGGGCGCTCCTTGGCGATCTCGTCGAGCAGGTCGAGCACCTTCTTGACCACCTGGCGCTTGATGGCGCGGACGGCGGCCGAGTCCTGCAGCATCTCGCGCGAGACGTTGAGCGGGAGGTCGTCGCTGTCGATGACGCCACGCACGAACCGGAGCCACGGCGGCAGGAGCTGCTCGCAATCCTCCATGATGAACACGCGCTTGACGAACAGGCGGATGCCCTTCTTGCGGTCGTCCGCGAACAGGTCGCGGTCCTCGGCGCGCGGCAGGTAGAGCAACCCCGCGAACTGCTGGTTGCCCTCGATCTGGAAGTGGGTGTGGGCGAGCGGCGCGGCGGCGTCGTGGGTGAGGTGCTTGTAGAGCTCCTCGTACTGCTCGGCGGTGATCTCGCTCTTGCTGCGCTGCCAGAGGGCGCTCGCGCGGTTGATGGTCTCGTCCTCCTCCTTGCCGTCCTTGTCCTTGCCGCGGAGCCGGATCGGGTGGCTCACGAAGTCCGAGTAGCGGCGCACGAGCTCGCGCAGGCGCCACGGCGTGAGGAACTCCTGGTGCTCCTTGCGCAGGTGCAGGATCACGGAGGTGCCGCGCGTGGCCCGCTCGGCGGGCACCACGGTGAAGGTGTCCTTGGCCTCGGATTCCCAGCGCCACGCCTCTTCGCTGCCGGCGGCGCGCGACACGACCTCGACGCGATCGGCGACCAGGTACGCGCTGTAGAAGCCGACGCCGAACTGGCCGATGAGGGTGACGTCCTTGTCCTTGCCCTGCTGCTGCAGCATCGCGAGGAACGCCCGCGACCCGCTGTGCGCGATGGTGCCGAGGTGGGTGACGAGCTCGTCGCGCGTCATGCCGACGCCGGAGTCCTCGAGGGTGAGGGTGCCGGCGGCCTCGTCGGGGACGATCCGGATCTCGAGCTCGGGGCCGCCCTCGAGCAGGCCCGGCTCGGTCAGCGCGCGGAAGCGCAGCTTGTCGAGCGCGTCGCTCGCGTTGGAGACCAGCTCGCGGAGGAAGATCTCCTTGTGGCTGTAGAGCGAGTGGATGACCAGGTGCAGGACCTGGCTGACCTCGGCCTGGAACTTGTGCGTGGCTTCGGGGGCGTCTCCCATGGGCGGACCCGTAACGCATCCGGCCGACCCGTCAACTGCCCGCCGGCAGCGTGTGGCTCTTTTTGGCTCAGGACTCCGCGCGGAAGAACCGGAACGCGGCGCCATTCCCTCGCGCGAGGCGACCACAGGTGGGGCACTCGTACTGGCGCACCGTGAGCTCGTTCACGGCGGCGTCCGCTTCGACGAGCGAGTCGAAGTCGACGGAACCAGGCAGCGCCTTGCCCAGGGCCTCTCGTCGAGCCTCCCACGCGAGCAGCGCCTCGTAGTCCCGGTCGCGCACGGCCACCCAGCCGTCGTCGGGGATCGGGCTGAGGTCGTGGACGAAGCCGCAGAGGCAGACGAGCTTCGGCATCGAATCCTCGGTCGGTGGCCGAGCCTACTTGGGGGCGTCGACGAGGTAGAAGCGGCCGCCGGCCTTCATCACGAGGAGCCGCGCCTTCGACTCCGGCTCGAAGCGCACGAACTCCTCACGGGTCTCGAGGTCGACCTCCAGCGTGCAGCCGTCCTCGACGGCGCCCTTCTTCTTCGCCTGCACCTCACCTGGGCCGACGTAGACGAACGAGAGCTTCTGCTCCTTGAGGATCTTCTGCAGCTTGGCGTGCGTCTCGGTGAGCTGTTTGCGCTGCTGCGCGAGCTGGCTGGCGAACGGATTCGGCCCCGGGCAGCTCATCACGGACGCGACGACGGCGGCGGACGGGAACAGCGCCAGTCCGTCTTCGAGCGTGCCCTCGTTGAGCGCCCTCGCGTAGGCGCGCGCGACCGCTTCGGAGGACTCGAGCCCCGTCGGCGCGGCCGCAGTCTCGGCCGGCTTCGGCGACTGCGCCGGGCTGCCATGACAGCCCACGAGACCCAGCAGCACGACGATCGCAAACGTTCTCGTCATCGGTCTTCCCCCCATCAGGTCTTCCCCGTGAGGTCGAAGACGGAGTCACCGATCTCACCCACGACGTACACGAGAGCGCCCGCGACGAACACCATCGAGAGGACGGCGAGCTCCGCGATGCGCTCCCGTGAGACGTCGCCGACCCCGCGAAGGAGCTTGAACGCTGGAAGGACGGAGAGCATGCACAGGACTCCGAGCCGTCGCAGTCGGGTCATGGCGTGGTGCTCACGGATGGCGAGATGCGCGAGACGGCACCCCTCGCGGGCGACCCTGCGCAAGAGACCTCCCGCATACAGCAGGACGCCACCGACCACGAGGCCGATGCAGGCGACGAGAATCCCCACGCGACCGCCGACCTGGCGCTCGAGGACGTAGTCGGTCTCGGAGCTGGTCCGGACCATGAAGGTGACGATCGCCACCACGGCACCGGTGGCCACGAGCCCTTTCCCGACTCCGACCGCGTCGACCTTCGATTCCCCCATCGCGGCGGTGTTCCACGAACGACCGCCCTGGTCAACGGCCGCGCAGGTCAGTTGGCCTTCGTGGAAGCCGCGCACTGACAAGGCTTGGCCGACTCGGTCGGGGGCCGCGTGGGGCCACAGGCCACGAGCCCCACGAGCAAGAAGCACCAGCGCATCGTCGTGAGGCTATCGCGAAGCCACTCGCAGCTCCACTCGGCATGCTTCACGCGACCACGGTGCGAACGTCCGCGCCGACGATCTGGCTCGCCTGGATCGTGATCGCGCCGTCCGCGGCGAGCTCGACGCGGTAGTGATCGAGCGCCTTGGTCGCCGGCCCCTTCGTCACGCCGCCGTTCGCGTCGAACTGCGAGCCGTGGCAGTCGCACAGGAGGCCGCTCGCCGACACGCTCCCGTCGTCGCGCATGTTGCAGGAGCGGTGCGTGCAGATCGTGGACATCGCGTAGAGCCCGCGCGCGTCGCGACCCAGCACCACCGGCTGGTCGCCGACGGGTGTGAGCGAGCCGACGGCCACCGCGGCGACCTTGCCCGCCGGGATCGGTCCGCTCGCGGGGGACTTGTCCATGGAGCTCGAGGAGCAAGCGACGCACGCGAGGGTGCCCGCCGCCTGCAGGAGGAAGCGGCGTCGGTCGGCGGTCGGGGGTGCGAGGGGCTTCATCGACCTCCATTGTGACCCAGAGCGGTGGGCGCGACCAAGGACGCGAGGCGCGATAAGCTCCGGGCATGCGCAGCGCCGTCTCCGGGGTGGTCCTCTCGTGGGTGCTCGTCGGCTGCGGCGGGGGCGACGGTGGCGAGACGTCCTCCGACCCCGACAGCGCGACGGTGGACGCGATGGCCGACGTCACGAGCGACGTCCCTACGGACGCGCTCGGGGATACGGGCGCCGGCGATACGGGCGCCGGCGATACGGGCGCCGGCGATACGGGCACCGACACGGCCGTCGACACCGCGCCCCCTTCGACCCGCTGCGCGCCGCTCGCCCTCCCCGCCGCGTTCGTCGAGGTGACGGACAAGGCCAAGCTGGTGCAGACCGTGTTCGACGCCGCGGCCGGATCGACCATCGTCCTGCCCGACGGCACCTACGACCTCGGCGGCAAGACGCTCCAGCTCCACAGCAAGGGCGTCACGCTGCGCGGCAAGAGCGGCGATCGCACCAAGGTGATCCTCGACGCCGGCTACTCGACGGCCGCGGGCGACGCGATCCAGATCACCGCCGACGACGTGACCGTGGCGCACCTCACCGTGCGACGCGCATACGACCACCCGATCCACGTGTACGGCCTCGCCACGGCCGACGTGAAGAACCCCCGCATCTACGACGTGCACGTGCTCGATCCCGGGCAGCAGGGCATCAAGGTCAACGCGAACGGCGCGTTCGACCACTTCGTGGACGGTGGGCTCGTCGCGTGCTCGCGCATCGAGCTCACCGACGCCGGCCGCACCAAGGTGCGGGACAGCTGCTACACGGGCGGCATCGACATCCACGCGAGCCGCGGGTGGGTGATCCGCGACAACGTCGTCGAGGGGTTCTACTGCGCGAGCGGGCTCTCCGAACACGGCATCCACCTGTGGAAGGGCGGTCGCGACAACGTCGTCGAGCGCAACGTGATCAAGGACTGCGCGCGTGGGATCGGGTTCGGCCTCGGGGAGTCCACGGTGGGCCGCACGTACGCGGGTCTCTGCGGCGGCGCGCCCCTGGTGGGTCAATACGGCGGGGTCATCCGCAACAACACCGTGTTCGCGGGGAGCGCGGCGCTGTTCGCGTCCGCGGCCTCCTTCGACACCGGCATCGCCCTCGAGCAGGCCTGCGAGACCGTCGTCGCCCACAACACCGTCTTCTCGACGAGCGCCCCGCTGTCCTCCTCGTTCGAGTGGCGCTTCGCGCGAACCAACGCGCGCTTCTTCAACAACCTCGCGAGCCACGCGTTCAAGGACCGCGGCGCGGGCGCCGTGGCGACCCGGGTCGGCGACCAGTCGGCCGCGACCGCCGCCCTCTTCGTCGACGCGAGCAAGGGAGACCTGCACCTCGTGTCCACGGCAAGCGTCAAGGACAAGGGTGCGGCCGTCCCAGCAGGCCTCTGCGACGACGATCTCGACGCGATGCCCCGCGCCTCCCTCCGCGACGTCGGCGCCGACGAGCTCCCCTAAGGGGCGGGGCGCGGCAGCGTCACGCGGAAACAGGCTCCGCCGAGCGGCGAGTCGTCGACCGCGAGCGTGAACCCCGCCGCCGTCGCGCACACGCGCGCCGAGTACAGACCGAGGCCGGTGCCGGTGGCCTTCGTCGTGACGAGCGCCTCGAACAGGTTTTCCCGGCGATCCGCGGGCACCCCGGGGCCGTCGTCGTGCACCTCGACCACCAGCGCCGCGTCGTCGCCCTGCAGCCGGAGCTCGACGGTGCCCTTGCCGTCCGTGGCCTCTCCGGCGTTGACCAGCAGGTTGCCGAGGATCTGCTGGAACAGCACCGGGCTCGCCCGGAGGCGCACGTCGGCGGGGGCTCCCTCGAGGTTCGTCACCACCTTGCACCGGCGGAGCGCGCTGTGCGGCCGGTAGACCCCCAGCACCTCCTGACACAGCCGGCCGACGTCGACGACCCGCACCGTCTCGCTCTGGCTCTTGGCCGCGGAGATCAGGCGGCGGTTCAGGTCGACGAGGCGCTGCGCGGCGGCGTCGAGGTTCTGGAGCCCCGGCCGGCTGCCGACCTCGTCCTCGATGAGCGCCAGCTCGCCGAGCAGCGCGGTCAGCACGTTGTTCGCGTCGTGGGCGATGGCCGCCGCCATCATGCCCGCCGTGGCCTTGCGCTCGGTGGCGACGAGAGCCTCGCGCTGCTGGGCGAGCGCGCGCGCGTCCGCGCCCGTGCGGAGCAGAGCGAAGCGCGTGGCGAGGAAGAGCACCGCCGAGGTGATCAGGATGAAGGCCACGCCCTTCATGCGCTCGATCCGCTCGAGGCTCGCCACGTCGCTGGCGAGCGCGGCCGCGACCCGCGACGAGAGGACGATGTAGAGCGCGGCAGAGACGCAGTAGACGCCCGCGATGAACAGCGCCTTCTGGTTCGCCGAGCGCATGGGGCGGTCAGTGTCGCGCGGCCACCCGAGGAAGACCAGTATTGGCCAGGTGAGAGGCCCAGTTCGTCTCGCCTGGCTCCTCGTGGAGCGACGCGTCCTCTTTCGTTACGCTGCGCCGATGGTCGCGCGCGCGAGCCTCGCACTGGCGCTCGCCGCCCTCGCGACATCGGCCGCCGCGTCTCCCACGCGGGTCGTGCTCGACTGGGAGTCGGCCCCTTCGTGCCTGGACGCGATCCGGCTCGGCGCCGCGGTCGAGGCCACGCTGGGCCGTCCGGCGTTCTGCGCGCCCGGCTCGTGCCCCGCCCGCATCGAAGGACGCGTGCGGCGCGTCGAGGGCCGCTACGAGGCCGTCGTGCGCGCGAAGCGTCCCGACGGCACCACCTTCGCCGAGCGCACGCTCACGACCGAAGGCGCTTGCCACCAGCTCGACGACGCGCTCGTCGTGGTGGTCGCGCTGCTCGTCGAGGAGGTCACCACCGACGAAGGCAAGGCCACACCCGTGCACCTGCGCCTGCCGAAGCCCCTCGCACCCGTCGAGGCGCAGACTCCTGCAGCGCCCACCTCGGTGTTCGGCGGCTTCGGCGTCTCGCTCGCGTGTGGCCTCTCGCCAGGGTGTGGCCCGGCGGTGCTCGTCTCCGCCGGACTCCGCGTCTCCCCCTTCGAAGTGGGCCTCGGCGTGCGCGCGGAAGCCGGACGGCGGGCGCTCTCGTCGGGCGTCGGCGCCGAGCTCACGACGACCTCGCTCCTCCTCGCCGGGTGCTACGCCCCTTCGTTGACGGCCACCCTCGATCTCCCGCTCTGCGCCGCGCTGGGTGTCGGCAACCAGGTCGCGAGCCCGATCGGCCTCGCCAGCGCCGACCCGAGGAGCGCTGTGATCGTCCTCGCGAGCGCGTCCGTCGGCGCGCGGCTGCGCCTGTTCACGCCATGGCTCCACCTGCGCGCCGACGTGGGGCTCGACGCCCCGCTCGCGTCCCGGACCTGGGTGCTCGCCGAGCCTGGCGGCGGGACGAGCGTGCTCCACCGCGCCGGCCTGGGCCCTGCCTTCACGATCGGGCTCCAGCTGCTGTGACTAGCGCGGGCCGCAGCGACCGCTGATCTTGGGGGAGACGTCGTCGGTGTCGCGGCACTGCACGACCGTGCTCGGCACGATCAGCTTCGCGAACACGAGCCCCCCCGCCCGCACGCTGTCGTCGGTGACGGGCAGCAGCAAGGACTCGGCCTCGGCGGGCCCCAGCGCGCGCGTGGTCGTCACGAGCCCGAGCAGGCCCGGCGTCGCGCCGTCCTCGTAGACCTCCGCGCCGACCCCGGCCGCGAGCGCCGCCTCGCCGACGTTGCGAACCGTGACCCGCAGCACGTACCCCGACGTGCACTCCGGCACGACGCTGACGACCGCGTTCGGCGCCGCGCGCTCCTTGCCCGGCTGCTTGTTCTGCCGGAAGTTGTTCAGCCCCGGGGTCTTCCAGTTGATCGACTCCACCTTGGGGATCCGCCCGTCCTCGCCCACGTTGGTCACGTGGTACGAGTGCTGGTTCCACACGCGGCGGGTGCGCACCCAGCCCCCGGTCTTGCTGCCGAACACGCGGAGCCCGGCCTGCACCGTGCCGTCGCAGCGATACGACGGCGTGCCTGGCCCGTTCGAGAAGGCGTTCGAACCGACGATGATGTCCGCGACGCCGTCGCCGTCGACGTCGGCCACGACGGGGTATTCCCAGACCGTGCCCGATGTGTTGCAGATCGACGAGCGGTCGACGCCGGTGGCGCCGTCGTACACGTGCAGGCGTTCGCTGTCGTTGTAGAGCACCTCCGCCTTGCCATCGCCGTCGAAGTCGAACACCGCCGAGCCGGTGCTGCCGTTGTCCTCGGCCGTCACGTGGGTCCACAGGATCGTGGCGCTCGGAGCGAGGGTGGCGTCGAGCAGCTTCTTGCCGGAGAAGGCCGCGTAGCCGCGGAACGCGGCGAACCCGAAATCGGGGACACCGTCGCCGTCGAAGTCGGCGGACGTGATCGGTCCCATGCCGTAGCTCCACGCCCACGCTCCGCCCGGGTTCACCGGCGCCGCGAACGGCTTTCGCACCCAGCGAAACCCGGCGGGATCGGACGCGTCGGGCCGCCACACGCCGAACTGGTTGACCTCGGGCGCGGTGAACGCGATCTCGGGCTTGCCGTCGCCGTCGAGGTCCACGAGCACCGGGCTCCCCCAGCTGCTCGACGTGCCGCCGATGTCCACGACGACCGAGCCGTCGGGCCGGAAGACCTGGTAGGCGCTCACGATCTCCGGCTTGCCGTCGCCGTCGACGTCGGCCACCGTCAGCGAGCCGCGAGGCGCGACCTTGAACGACGCCTTGGTGGCCCCGGTGCGTCCGTCGAGGATGCCTCCCTCGACGACGATCTCGGGGATCCCGTCGGCGTCGAGGTCGGCGATCGCCGGCGCGAGGCAGCTCATCGCGGCGCTGACCCACAGCCGCTTGCCGGTGCCGTCGATCGCGTGCACGCGACCGTCGGCGCCGCACGCCACCACCTCAGCCCCCGGCTTGCCATCCAGCTCTGCGCCCGCGAGCTGCGCGTAGCCCGGCACACCGGGGTAGCTCCACTTCTCGACGAGGGATCCGCCGCTGACGGTCACGGCGTGCACCACGCCGTCGGTCGCGTATTTCCCGTCGCGGAACGTGGTGAACACGATGTCCGGTCGGTCGCGCTCGACCTTGCCGTCGCAGTCGTCGTCGTCGAGCTGCACGACGATGGGGGACATCATGACGTCGTGCTGGAACGGAGCGGTCGTCTGACCACCACCCGCGGGCCAGCCGTACTTCACGACCAGGTCGAACGGCCCGGCCTTCGGGGTCACCTCGCACGCCTCGACGCAGGTGATCCCGGGCCGATTCGTGGCCGCGCCCGTGCAGCGAGGAGGACGCGGGAGGCAGCGACCCGTGGGGGTCGGCTTGCTGCCGGTGCAGGCGCCGCCGGGCGGCCCGCCGTCGGTCGTGGTCGCCACCGCTTTCGAGAGATCGCAGTAGTCGCTCGCGGCGCAGTCGCTCGAGTCGACGCACGGCGCGCCCGGCGCGACGCAGGCGCCGAACGAGCAGGCCTCGGCGCCGCCGCAGCAGCGATCGCCGCAGACGCGCGCCTCGGCGCAGCACGCGCCGCCCACGCACACCTCCGTGGACGAGCAGGCGCACGCGTCGCCGGGGCCGACGTCGAACCCGGGCGTCCCCGTGTCCGTGAGGCCATCGCCGCCGTCGGGCCGCTCGCCGACCACCGTCTCGCCCGTGCTGCACGCGAGGCCGAGCGCCGGGACCAGCACCAGCAAGAAGGAACGAGCCATCGGTTGCTTCCTCTCGATCATGGGTTCTTCTTCGCCAGCAGCGCCTGCGCATCGGCGAGGATGCGCTTGCGCTCGGGGCCGAGCTGGCTGTCGGGGAATCGCTTCTCGTGTTCGCGCACGAGGGCCAGCGCCTGCGCCGGGTCTTCGCGCAACACGCGCTTGGCGCGCAGTAGGAGCAGGCCCTCGCTCTCGGGGGTGACCGGGTCGGTCTTGGCGCTCGCGCTGGCCAGGGCCTTCGGCTTCGGCGTGCTCGCCGCGGGACTCGGCGGGTCGAGCATCTCCAGCTCTGGCGCAGCCTCGCTCGCCGAGCCGCTCGCACTCACGCTCACCGAGGCCTCGACGGTGGGGCTCGTGGCGACCATCACCGGTGACGGCGAGGCATTCGGCGCGGGCGGCGGAGAGCGTCGCAGAGCCCACACCCCGCCGACCACGAGCGCGAGCGCCCCACCCGCCATCGCCAGCTTGGCGACCATCGCCTTGCGCGTGGCGCCCGCGACCACCGCGGTCGACACGGCGAGCAAGCCCGCCGCGCGGAGGCGACGCTCGACCTCCACTTGCTCGTCCTCCCGCAGGACGTCGTCCTGGGCCGCGGAGAGCATGCGCTGGAGCGCGTCCGGTCCCTCTTCCGCGAGCCGCTTCGGATCGCTCATCGCTCGCCCTCCTCTGCTCGGACCGCGTCGACCACCCGCTGCCGCGCGGCGTGGTGCCGCGAGTAGGCGGTCTGCACGGGGATCGAGAGCGCCCGCGCCACCTCGGGCATCGTCATCCGCTCGATCTCGTACAGCACGAACACCGCGCGCTGATCGTCGGTCAGCGTCGCGAGCAGCCGCTGCAGGCGCTGGCGCTGCTCGAGCCGCTCGGACGCAGGGGCGCCGGGCGTCGGCTGCTCGCCGAGCTCGTCGTCTGCGTCCTCGCGTTGCCGGCGCCGCGTGCGGCGGTGGTTCTGGGCGACGAACACCGCGATCTTTCGCAGCCACGCCCGCGCCCCGCCCTCGCTCTCGAGGTCTCCGAGCTTGCGGTGGGCGACGACGAAGACCTCCTGGCACACGTCGGGGAGATCGGCGGAGGCGACGCCGAGGTAGCGCAGCACCCGCCCCACCTCGCCGACGTGCGCGCGGTAGAGGGCCTCGAAGTCGGGCGCCGCCTCGGTCACGGGGCGACAGGCCGCGAGCGGCGCAGGGGAGGTGAGCATCCACACGGGTTCGAGGGCGTCATGTCCGGGACCGGCCCTGGATTATGAGCCCTCGCGTCGATTCTTGTCGTCGATCCGTGTCTCGTGGCCGTGACACCATGAACATAGTCTCTCTATGCGGATGGCGGGGGCAGGCCGCCTCTTCTCCCTCGTTCACGGGAATGGCAGCCTCCGCGGATGCTCGGCCGACGCGCGTTCGTGTTGCTCGCCGCCCTCGTGGGCTCGGCGGGCGCGGCGCACGCGTTCGTGCCACCCCCGCTCGCCAAGAAGTCGATCCACGAAGACCCGATGGTCACGGTCGCGCCGGCCTCGGGCCAGATCCCGGCCCCCTCCACCGTCGCGGCCGCGCCGCCCGACGCCGAGGTCTCGACGAGCGGGCTCCGCTCCAAGGTGCTGCGCGTGGGCACCGGCGCGCGTCCCACCGACAAGGACGCGTGCGTCGTGCACTACACGGGCTGGACCGCCGACGGGAAGATGTTCGACAGCTCCGTCGTGCGCAAGATGCCGGCCACGTTCCACCCGAGCGCCGTCATCAAGGGCTTCGCCGAGGGCATGCTCCTCATGCGCGTCGGCGAGCAGCGGAGGCTCTGGATCCCCGGCGCGCTCGGCTACGGCGACGCGCCCAAGCCCCACGTGCCGACCGGCCTCCTCGTGTTCGACATCGAGCTCGTCGCCATCCAGAAGTGAGCCGGGCAGACGGTCGCTGGCTGCCCGGACATGCTACACCGCCGGCGTGTCGTCGCCCCTGCCCCACCCGCTCGTCCGCACGCCCGAGGAGTGGCGCGAAGCCCTCGTGCGCCTCGGCGAGCGCCCGTTCCGCGCGACCCAGGTGTTCCAGGCCATCCACCGCCGCAACGTGCGGGACGCGCGCGAGATCACCGACCTCCCGGTGTCGCTGCGCGACCGCCTGTTCGAGGAGGGCCTGCGCCCGGTGCTCGAGGTCGACACCGAGCGCCGCTCCACCGACGACACCCGCAAGCTCCTCGTCCGCTTCGCCGACCAGGCCACCGTGGAGACCGTGCTCATCCCCGCGGTGAGCGGCCCCGGGTCGGTCGCCGCGCAGACGACCGACAAGGACGAGGACGCCGACGCCTCCTCGGTCGACGACGACGACGAGCCCGCCGCCGTTCGCCGGGTGACCCAGTGCATCTCGACCCAGGTCGGCTGCGCGATGGGCTGCGTGTTCTGCGCGTCGGGCGTCGCGGGCCTCAAGCGCCACCTCGCGCCCGAGGAGATCGTCGGCCAGGTCCTCGAGGGGCGCGCGCGCCTCGACGAGGGCGAGGAGCTCCGCAACGTCGTGCTCATGGGCATGGGCGAGCCGCTCCACAACTACGACGCGACCGCGCGCACCCTGCGCATCCTCTCGCACCGCGAGGGCATCGACCTCTCGAGCCGCCGGGTCACCGTCTCCACCTCGGGGCTCGTCCCCGAGATCGACCGCCTCGGCCAGGAGTTCGCCGGTCAGGTCACCCTCGCCATCTCGCTGCACGCCACCACCGACGAGCAGCGCTCGGCGCTCATGCCGATCAACAAGAAGTACCCGCTCGCCGAGCTGCTCGCCGCGCTGCGCCGGTATCCGCTGCCCAAGCGGCGCCGCTTCACCATCGAGTTCACGCTCGTCGCGGGCCAGAACGACGACGTGCCCGAGGCGCGCCGCCTCGCGGCGCTGCTCCGCGGGATCCCGGTCAAGATCAACCTCATCCCGATGAACCCCATCGAGGCGTCCACGCTCGCGCCGCCCGATCGCACGGGTGTGCTCGCGTTCCAGAAGATCCTCCTCGACGCGGGCTACGCGTGCTTCATCCGGCGGCGCCGCGGCGACGACGTGAGCGCGGCGTGCGGCCAGCTCGCGCTGCTCGGGGCGAAGCCTCGTCCGCGTCGGCCGTTCGCGGCCGGCGAACCCGAGTCGTGAGGCGCGGAGTCGCCCTCGCGCTCCTCGCGCTGCTCGGCGCGGTCGCGCTCGCCATGTCGATCGGGCAGCCGGTGTCGATCGCGCGCGCGTTCTCGGAGCCCCGGTCGCTCGACCGCGCCATCCTGGTCTCCGCGCGCCTGCCGCGCGTCGCGCTCGGGCTGCTCGCGGGCGCGGGGCTCTCGGTCACCGGGGCCGCGTTCCAGGCGCTCTTGCGCAACCCGCTCGCCGAGCCCTACGTGCTCGGCGTCGCTGGCGGCGCGGCCCTCGGGGCCACGCTGGCGCTCGCCGCGGGCGCGGCGGCCCTCACCATCCCGCTCGTCGGCACCGGCGCCACCGCCGGCGCGGCCACGCTGTTCGGGCTCCTCGCGACCCTGCTGGTCTACGCCATCGCGCGCGGCACGCGGCGCGGTCGCAACCCCTCGGCGACGGACATCCTGCTCGCCGGCGTCGTCGTCAACGCGATCGCGACCGGCGCGATCACCTTCGCCAAGACCCTCGTCCGCGCGGGCACGGCGCAGCAGCTCCTCTACTGGCTCGCGGGGTTCCTCGACGTGGCCACGCCCGCCACCCTGGCCGTCGTCGGCGTCTCGGTCGCCGCGGGCAGCGTCGTGCTCCTCGCGGCGGCGCCGGCGCTCGGGTTGATCTCGCTCGGCGACGAGCACGCCGCGCACCTCGGCGTGGACGTGGGGCGCCTCGAGCGGCGCGTGTTCCTCGCGAGCTCGCTCGTGGTCGGCGCCATCGTGGCGACCTGCGGCATCATCGGCTTCCTCGGCCTGCTCGTGCCGCACGTCGTACGTCGGCTGGTCGGCCCCGATCCGCGCCGCACGCTGCCCCTGTCGCTCGTCCTCGGCGCGGCCACGCTCGTGGCGTGCGACGCGCTGGCGCGGGCGAGCTTCCGCGCGCTCGGCTCGGAGCCGCCGGTGGGGGCCATCACCGCGCTGCTCGGTGGGCCCCTGTTCCTGGTCCTCTTGACGCGCCAGCGCGCGCACTGACACGATCGCGTCACATGCGAGAGGGGAGGCCCAGCATCACCGCGACGTGGGTCGCGGCCTGGCGAGGGCTTGCGACCTACGCGCCGAGCCCGATCGCGCGCGACGCGGTCGCCGAGCAGCTCATCCCCACGCCCTACGCGCAGATCGTGGCCGCGGCGCGCAAGAACCCGCGCGCCATCGCGCTCGTCCACGCGCTCGCCGATCGCGTCTCGCTCGGCCGCTCGCGCCACCTCGCGCTGCGCACCCGCGCCATCGACGAGGCGGTCGACGGCGAGATGGTGGGCGGCACGCGGCAGCTCGTGCTCGTCGGCGCCGGCCTGTGTGCCCGCGCGTATCGACTGCCTTCGCTGCGCGACTCGGTCGTGTACGAGGTCGATCACCCGGCCACCCAGGGCTACAAGCGCTCGCGCGCCGAGGCGCTCACCCCGCTCGCGCGCCGCGTGCACCACGTGCCGAGCGACTTCGAGCGCGACGACCTCACCGCCCGCCTCGCCGAGGCCGGGCACGACGCGCGGCAGCGCACCGTGTTCATCTGCGAGGGCGTCACCATGTACCTGAGCCGCGCCGGCGTGGAGCAGACCCTGCGCGGCGTGCGCGAGGCCGCGGCGCCAGGGTCGGTGCTCCTGATGACCTACTTCGAGCGCGCGGGCTCGCCGTTCGCGCGCACCCTCACCGCGGTGCTGCGCGGGGTGAGCGAGCCCGTCATGAGCGCGTTCTCGGCCACCGAGATCGGCGCGCGCCTCGACGCGCACGACTTCGACGTGGTGACCGACGAGGGCGACCCGGAGTGGTCCCCGCGCTGGGTCGGCGAGCGTCAGCCGTGGAGCCTCGAGCGGCTGGTCGCGGCGCGCCGGCGTCGCTGATATCGTCCCGCCGTGTCCGAGATCGACGACCTCGCCCGCAAGGCCTCGGCCCGCGCCGCCCTCAGCGCCGGCAAGAACGCCGCGCGCAAGGCCATCGAGGATCTCACCCTGTCCGACGAGGAGCGCGCCGCGCGCGACGAGGCCGAGGCCAAGGCCGCGAAGGCGCGGCGCTGGAAGTACCTCGCCATCGGGATCGTGGGGCTCTGCCTGCTCATCGGCATCGTCGGGATGCTCGCGAGCCTCTGGAAGTATTTCCTCGGCCTCGCGCTGCTCGCCGCGCTCGGGTTCTACGTCTACTGGCGCCTGCGGCCGCTGCTCGCCTCGCGCAAGGTGCGGGTCGCCGAGCAGGTCGAGCGAAAGCGGGTGGCCGACGAGAGCAAGCAGCTCGAAGCCGACCGCCAGGCCCAGGCCGTGGCCGCGGAACGCGCCGCGATCGCCGCGGAGCGCGCCGCGATCGCCAAGGAGCAGGCGATCGAGGACGAGCTCGCCGCGCTCAAGGCGAAGGCCAAGAAGTGAACGGAGCGATCACGCGACCGGCATCGGGCGACCGGCGCGGGCGTACACCGCCGCGTAGGCCGCGCGCACGGGCGCCACGTCGAGGGCGCGCAGGTTCGCCGGGTTCTTCCACATCGTCTCCATGAGGGGGTGCTTTCGCCCCTGCTGCTCGTAGACCCACAGCTTGTGGAGCATCTGGATCTTGTCGGCGGCTTTCACGAGCCGGGCCTCGAGGCTCTCGCCGGCCTCCGAGGCCTCCCAGGTGGGCACGAGCGCCGCGGGCAGGATCGCGTGGGCGATCGCGCGCTCGACCTCGTGCAGCGCGGCGTCGACGGCCGGGGTCTTGACCGGCATCGGCACGTCGCCGAGGCGGGCCTCGGGGGCGTCGTGCAGCAGCGCCATCGTCAACGCGAGCTCGCCGTCGATCGTGAGCCCCTCGGCGCGACACGCCTCCACGAGCATCCGCGTGAGGAGCGCCACCTGCAGCGTGTGCGCGGCGATCGACTCGCACGGAGAGATTCCCCGGAGCAGCCACCCGGTGCGGGGAAGATCGCCGAGGGGATCGAGGGCGTCGAGGGTGGCGAGCATCTCGTCGGGGCGCATGCGGCTCGGTGTCGCGGTGGGCGCCGCGACGCAAGCCCCGCGGAACGGTCCCGGTTCACTTCGGCGGGGTCTTCTGCGGCGGCACGTAGCCCGGGTCGCCGCACACGCAGCGCTCGCAGTCGTGCTCCTTGTCCCAGGTGCACTGAGGTGCGGTGAGGCACTTCATCTGGGGACTGTCCGGGCACGAGCGCGGTGAGGGGTTGCGACAGCCGAGCGCGGCGAGCGCCAGCACGACGAGCAGACGGGACATGTCTCCCCGTAGCAGCGTCGACGCCAGGGGGGTGATAGCTTCTCCGCCATGGATCCGAGCGACTTCGACGCCCCCCAGATCGACGCCCTGTTCGAGCTCATGGTCATCGCCGCCGCCGCCGACGACGAGGTCGGCGCCGAGGAGAAGAAGGAGCTCGCCGAGAACCTCGAGTCGCTCACCAAGGGGCGCCTCCCGGCCGGCGGCTTCGAGGCCGCGTTCGCCAACGCCCTCGGCCTCCTGGCCCTCGAGGGCCGGGACGCACGGCTCGTGACGGTCAAGGAGCGGCTCGGGAGCCCGGAGCGCTGCGAGGCCGCCCTCGCCGCGGCCATCCGCGTGTTCGCGGTCGACGGGGTCGTACGCACCTCCGAGCGGGAGGCGATCCTCGAGATCGCCGAGGCCCTCGGCGTCGACACCGATCGCGCCGCCGACCTCGTCCGCTCGCTCGCGTGAGCACGCTCGGTCAGGGGCTCGGGTAGACCGCGCCGGGCAGCGGGTGCCCGAGCACGTGTACGAGACGCTCCTCGAACGACACGCGCTCGGGGTGCACCATCATCCGGCCGCCGAGCAGCAGGTTGCTCGCGGCGATCCCCATCGTCAGGATGCGCGAGTCCACGGTGAGGAGCACGTCGAGCGAGACGATGTCCCGCAAGCGCCCGAACACCCACGAGGTGAGCCGCGCGCGGGCGTTCGGCTCGTAGCCGCGCAGCGCCGCCCAGTCGTGGAAGACGTAGACGGGCTTCTGCTCGCGGAGCGCCTGATCGATCGCCTCGACCACGGGCCCGACGAACGGCGAGCCGAAGTACCCGCGGTGCACGGTGAGCACCACGTCGGGCCGGGGACGGCACGTGCGCAGCTCGGCGTCGTCTTGCGAGAAGACGCTCCACGACCCGTCCTCCCTCAGCTCCACGGTCGGAGGATAGCTCGACCAGCGACCGGCAGGGCCACGTCGCGGGTCGCGCCTCTCGTTCAACGCCCGAGGGTACGGGACAGATAGACCGCGAGCAGCGCCACCGTGGCCCCGAGCAAGAGGCCCAGCGCGAGCCACTGCCACGCCTCCTTTCGCGGCGTCTCGAGCTCTGGCTTCCGGAGCGCGCGCAGAGCAGCGCGCGCCTCGGCGCTCTGCGGCCGCACCTCGAGGGCCGCGTCCAGGTCGGCGCGGGCGGCCTTGCTCTTGCCGAGCTCCTCGAGCAGCTTGGCGCGGTAGACGAGCGCGCGATCGTTGCGCGCGTCGGCCCGGATCACCTCGTCGAGCACGGCGACGCCTGCTTGCGGATCGCCGGCCAGCCCCGTGAGGTAGCCGTGCAGCGTGCGGTACTCGCCGTTGGCCGGCGTGCGCTCGGCGGCGCGCGCCGCGAGGGCGAGCGCGGCGTCGAGGTCTCCCGAGCGCAGGAGGGAGAGGGCCTCGCGGTGATCGTCGGCCGCGCCGAGCACGCGCATCACCTGGCTCGAGCGGAGCGGATCGACCCCGCGACCGAGGGAGGAGTCGCGGAGGGAAGCAGCCCCGGGCGCGACAGCGTCGGCGTCGAGCGGCGGCTCGTCGGTGCGCGCATCCTCGAGCTGACGGGCGAGCACGAGCGCGTACAGCAGCGCGACCGCGACGCGCTCGGGAACGACGGCGCCCGAGGCATAGGCCGCGAACGGCAGCGGACGGCCCTCCTTGATCCGCGCGACGAGCACGCGCTCCTGCTCGTCGAAATCGAAGCGATCGAGGGTCGCGTCGGACCGGATGCGCACGAGCTCGTCGGCGCGCGTCGCGAGCTCCGCCCGGCTCACGCCGACGCCCGCGCCCACGGCGAACGTGCGGCAGAGCGCGAGGAGGCCGGCCAGCGGATCGCACGGGGTCGCGTTGGTGGGCGCGCCCTCCTCGAGCAGGTCGGTCTGGCTGTGGAACTCGTAGCCCGTGTCCGTGGGCAGATCCCCGAGGCTGCGCAGGCGCACGAGCACCTGCTCGCGCAGCGCGCGCAGCAAGAGCCGCCGATCGATGAGCCGATCGCTCACGAGCTGCCGACCGATGCGCGACTGCGCCGTGGACGCGCGAGAGAGCGCGGCCTCGAGGTCGACGTCGGCGATGACGCCCAGGCGGACCAGCATCTCGCCGAGCGGGGCCACCTGCTTGCGCGTGCGCACCCGCACCGGGGCGCCGTCGGCGAAGACGATCACGTCGGCGTCGGCGCTCGCCCCCCCGGAGGGCATGAGCACCAGCGAGCCAGACAGGCGGTGGTCGACCGCGTGCGCGTAGAGCACCGCGAGCGGCTGTTCGGCGAGCGTGCCGCGCGGCGGCGGCGCGCCGTCCCCTCCGTCCTCGCTCAGCTCGCGCTCCACGGGTCAGAGGTCCCGGACGTAGACCCGGTAGCGCTTGTAGACCTTGCCGCCCATCATCTTGATCCCGAGGTTCACCGGGTGGTTGTCCTCGAGCGTCCAGGAGAGCTCGCCCCACTTCATGCCGAGCCGCTTGCCGCGATCGTTCATCTCGACGTAGAGCGCGGCCGAGAGCCCGCCGAACTTCTTCTGGATGCGGAACTTCTTCTTGATGCCGAGGATGATGAGGCGCGCCGAGGTGGGGCCCTTCACCTTGAGGCGGTAGAGGAGCTTGGCGAACCCGAACGGGAACAGCTTGCCGTCGAGGTCGCCGATCATCTCGTTGATGTTGGGCAGCGCGACGCTGATGGCGGCCACCTCGCCGTCCACCTCGGCGACCAGCGCGAGGTCGGGCACGAGGATCATCTTGAGGTCCGCCGCCATCTTCTTGAGCTCGCCCTCGGTCATCGGGACGAAGCCCCAGTTGTCCTGCCAGGCGTCGTTGAAGATCTCCATGACGATGCGCGTGTCGCGCTCCATCTGGGACTTGTCGAGCGTGCGGATGCGCAGCCCGGGGATCTTCATGATGTCGTCGTGGGCGCGGCGCGCGCGGGGCGGCGGCTCGCCGACGTCGTAGCGCCAGGCGAAGAAGTCCTTCTCCTTGACGAGGCCGGCCTTCTCGATGAGCCCCGCCTGGTACGGCCGGTGATGGGGCATCATGATCGCGGGCGGCGTGTCGAAGCCCTCGACGAGGACCCCGAGCTCCTCGTTGATGGAGAGCGAGAGCGGGCCGCGCATGCGCTTCATGCCGCGCGCCGTGAGCCACGCGGCCGCGGCGTCGAGCAAGGCCTTCGCCACCGCCGGGTCGTCGATGGTGTCGAGGAACCCGAAGAAGCCGGTGGCGTCGGCGTAGCGAGCGATGTGCTCCTTGTCGATCTGCGCGGTGCAGCGGCCCACGTCCTTGCCGTTCCTGACCGCGATGAACGTGGTGCCCTCGGCGTGCTCGAAGAACGGGTTCTTCTTCGGGTCGAACCGATCGCCCATGTCCATGTCGAGCGGGATGACCATGTTCGGGTCGTCCCGGTACACCGCGCGGGCCACGTCGAGGAAGCGCTGGGTGTCGACGCCGAACGGGCGCTCGACGATCTGGACGTCGCTCATGGGGCGGCACCCTACTAGGGAGCGGCGGCGCGGTCGATCCCCTGGTAGGGGTCGTCCCCGTGACGCGCAGAGAGCCTCCGAAAGACCCGACCGAAGGCGCCGAGCGCGAGGGACCGCGCGCCCGCGGCATCGCCCCGGCCACCCTCATCGAACAAATCCGCAACACGGCGGCCTGGGCCCTCGAGGGCAGCTCGGCGCCGGCCGGCGTGATCCGCGCGGGGGCGAGCGTCGAGGTCGGCTCCTTGCCCTACTTCCGGCTGCTCCTCGCCGCCCACTACCTCACCGTCGCCACGTTCGTCCCCACCGACGTCGACGCGCGCATCCGCCACCACACGTTCCAGGACCTCGACGGCGACGCCCTCGCCGAGGCCAACGCGATGATCGACGAGATCGCCGCGGAGCCCCCCGCCCTCGTCTCGGCTCGCGTGGTGGCCGAGGGCGGCCCGCGCGGCATCTCGGGCCACGACGGCGAGTGGTTCTCGGTGCGCGCCGGCGCGCTCGGCCGCGCCATCGCGATCGGCCACGAGGCGCTCACCACGGCGCTGGTCGAGGCGATCGAGGCGGAGCTGTGGCGCGAGGCGCGCGCGTTCGACGCGCTCTCGAAGGCCAAGGGGCGCGTGCTCGAGGCGATCCGCTCGGCCACGGTGCTCGCCCACAACACCGGCGACCTCTCCCGCGTCGTCGAGCAGTGGCCGAAGCGCCCGGAATACCAGGCGATCCGCGATCGGTTCGAGCGGCTCGGCCACGACGGCACCGACCGCTTCGGCGGCGCGTTCGTGCGCGCCGGCGCGTTCAACAAGCAGGTCACGGCGATCGAGAACCACCGCTTCCTCGCGCTGCGCAAGCCGCGCGGGCTCCGTCGCCACCGCGATCTCCTGCTGCCCATCGGCCCGTTCTTCGACGACTGGGGCGCCACCATCGCGACCCACCCCTCGCTCGAGGACGGCGACCGCGCCGAGGTCGTCGAGGCCCTGATCTCGACCCACCTCTCGGGCACGACCCAGCAGGGGTGCCTGCGCGCGCTCGCGGCCCTGCACGCCGCGGTGCCGGGCGGGCTCGACCGTCTCGCCGACGACCTGCCCGCGCGCATGCGCAAGCTCGTCGCTGCGGGGCCCGTCCGCGACGCCCTCCGCGTCACGCGCGCCCAGCACGACGCCCGGCTCGAGAAGGCCTTCCGCCGCCTGGTACCGTGACGCGCCGCCTTCGCTCTGCTTGCTTGCCGGCATGCTGGTCGAAGGAAAGGTCGTCATCGTCACGGGCGCCGGAGGCGGCATCGGCCGCGCGGAGGCGCTCCTGTTCGCCCGCGAGGGCGCCAAGGTCGTGGTCAACGACGTCGGGGGCAACCGCAGCGGCGAGGGCGCCTCGAGCGTGGCCGACGACGTGGTCGCCGAGATCAAGAGCGCGGGCGGCACCGCGGTCGCGCACCACGCCTCGATCGCCGACGCCGAGGGCGCCTCCTCGCTGATCCGCGCGGCCCTCGACGCCTTCGGTCGCGTCGACGTGCTGGTCAACAACGCGGGCATCCTCCGCGACAAGACGCTGCTCAAGATGGACGAGGCGATGTTCGACGCCGTCCTCGCGGTCCACCTCAAGGGCACGTTCCTCTGCACCCAGGTGTTCGCCCGGCAGGTCATCGCCCAGGGCGGCGGCGGGCGCATCGTGAACACCACGAGCGTCTCCGGCATGCTCGGCAACTTCGGCCAGGCGAACTACTCGGCGGCCAAGGCCGGCATCTACGGCCTCACCCGCACCTCGGCGATCGAGCTGCAGAAGCAGCGCATCACGGTGAACGCCATCGCGCCCATCGCCAAGACGCGCATGACCGAGGACCTGCCGATGATGCAGTCCGTGGACAACATGAGCCCCGAGCACATCGCGCCGGCCGCGCTGTTCCTCGGCAGCGATCTGTGCGGCGACCTCACGGGGCAAGTGCTCGCGGTCGCGGGCAGCCGCATGTACGCCTACAAGGTCATGGAGTCGCCCGGGAAGTTCAAGGACGAGGCGAGCGGCGTGTGGACGGCGGAGGAGATCAAGGAGCACTGGGCCGCGATCGCGAAGTTCCCGGGGGTGTGATCGCCCTCAGCGCGGCGGCTCGATGAGATCGAACGGGTTGCCGTAGAGGTCCTCGAACACCGCCACCTTGCCGTACGGCTCCTCCTTCGGCGGGCGGACGAAGCGCACGCCGCGCGCGACGAGCTCTGCGTGGTCGCGCGCGAGGTCGTCCGTCTCGAGGAACACGAACACGCGGCCGCCGGCCTGCT
>JAEUKC010000076.1:0-3900 GCA_016794445.1 Myxococcales bacterium | reverse complement strand
TCGAGACCGGGCTGCTCGGCTCCTCGGCGACGCCGAGGACCGGCGACGGCGTGTGCGCCACGGTGCGCACCAAGGTGACCGCGCGGTTCGAGGAGACGGCTGCCGACTGGCGGTTCGACCCGAACGGCCCCTGTCCGTGCGACCTGTGAGGGCTGTGAGGCGCTGGGTCAGCGCGCCGATCACCACATCGTCGCGTCGTAGGTCTTCGTGTCGATGAAGCGCAGCTTCGAGATGCGCACCGGCGCGCGGGTCTCGAAGATCAGCTCGTTGACGCCGGAATCGAACGCCCTCCGGTCGACCGCGGTCTTCACCACTCCTCCTCCAGGGGGCACGGTGATCGTGCAGGCCCGACGCCGCGACAAGAAGCGACCCACGACGATCTCGACCTCGACGGGCTCCTTGGAAGCGACAGGTTCCGCGGTGACCTCGAGGTCGGTGACCCAGTGCCAGCAGAGATCGAACGTCATCCGCGCCTTCCTGGCGATCTCGGGCGCCCCGGTCTGCCCGACCGCGAAGCCCGCGATCATTCGCTTCTGCACGAGGGCGTCCGCGAGGTCGAGGGTGTCGCTGTTCCAGACCTCGTGCGGGGGCCGGTAGCGCCGGCAGAACAGGCCATCGTCCACGAGATCGAAGTGCCTCGGGGAGACGCCGTACCGCAGGGCGAAGGGAACGGACACGGGCAGGACGAACGGGTTGCCCAGGTACCGCTCGATGTTGGCGACCGAGTGCCGGAGCGTCGTCCCGTAGAGCTCGTGGGCGGGGATCGGCTTGTCGTAGACGATCGCCGTCTCTCCCCGGGGCGTGTGCGAGATGCCGTGGCTCTCGAGCACCCAGAAGGTGAGGAAGCTCACCACGGCGAACGCTCTCCATCGCCACGGTCGCCGCGACAGGAAGGCCGCGAGCGCCTGGTACGACGCGGCAGCCGCGACGATGCCGATCGCCGCGAGCCCGACCATCCGACGGCATCCGAGCGTGGCGCCGCCGTGCCAGTCGAGGACCGCGGAGCTCACCCAGATCTCCACCATCGTCGGGACGAGCAGCAGCAGGCCGAGGGCCCAGGTGCGCCTCGAGAGGCCGAGGAGCGCGAGGCCGATCGCGCAGAACCAGGTGAGCGGATGCCAGTAGAAGAGCCCGCTCCTCGCCGAGAAGAGCATCAGCACCGGATGCGCGTGCGCGAGCTGCAGGTACACCTTGCCCTGCGGGATCACCCACCAGTGCCCCCACAGGTACTTGTTGGTGAAGAGCTGGATCTGGAACACCGCGAGGAACCCGAGGAGCACGAGGAGGCCTTCGATCACCCCGTTCGTCAGGGCCTGGCGGGCGCGACCGCGGCGCACGCCCACGATCATCTCGAACAGGAGCACGCACGCCGGGCAGAGCATGAACACGGCCTGCTGGGTCCGCATCAGCGCGGCGACGCCGAACCCGAGCCCGGCCAGCAAGAAGCGAAGCCGGCGATGGAGCGGCGTGTCGCCCTCGCGCTGCTCGAAGGCCCGCACCCACAGCCAGAGCCCGAGGGCGACCCCGAGCGCCGCGTAGACGTGGCTGTAGGTCGGCTGCGCGGTGGCGAACTGCATCAAGGGCGAGCAGAGCCCGACGACGAGCACCCCGAACGCGCACGCCTCGCTCGCGAACCACCGGCGAGCGAAGCGGTAACCGAGCAAGAGCGCGGCGATCCCGGTGAGGGGCGCGATCCAGAGGACGGTCCCCGAGTACTCGAGGCCGCAGCTCGCCCGGACCTCCGCGGTGTGATGCTTCAGGAACGCGAGCAGGCGGAGCAGCGGCGCCCAGACCAGCGCCGGCCCTAGGTAGAACGGATTGACCGGTCGCCCCGGGATGAAGACGTCTGCGAGGCCCCACTTGTCGCCACACAGGGCGTAGTCATTCGCGAGTTTGAGGTCGAGGTCGAACGCCAGTGAATGAGCGTAGATCCACGAGTAGTGTCCGTCACCGTCCACGACGTCCCGACGATGGCCCACGTACCTGAGGACGTAGATGAGCAGGACGATCGCGATCGCGGCGATGCCCGGTCGATCGTGCTTCAGTGAGAAGCGAGCGGGCCGCCGAACCGCCCAGGATGCGAGTCCGGAAAGGGCGATCATCGGCCGTGGACAGAGCAGCTAGCTGGCACCGAACTGGGTGTCCACCCACGAGTGTCCGAGCGCGGAGGCGGTGTCACACACCGTCGACACCTCGAGCTCGGCGCAAGCGTGAAGATCCCCGTGTTGCACGCGCCGCGCGAGCGCGCGATCGCGTAGGGTGGACCAGTTCCGATGCGCATGCGCCTGTCCGCTCACTGCACCTCTTCGGGCTCGGGTCCGCCCGAGCCGCCCCGCGACACCGTCGAGGAGGTCGGCTACCACTACTTCTGGAGCTTCGCCGGCGCGGCCGCGATGCTCGCCCTCTCCCGCCGCATTCCGCGCACGCACCGCCGTCAGCGCGCAGCCTCCCTCGCCGTCGGCGTCGTGCTGCTCGGGGCGGGCCTGACGATGTACGCGAGGGCACCCGAGCCCGCGAAGTCGGAGGTCGAGCCGTCGGTGAGCGTCACTCCGAGCTTCATCGAGACCGAGGCGCTCCCTTCCCTGCGGCTGCAGGCGCCGCCGGGCTGGCGGCTCCAGCTCGAACCCGAGACCCGCGTCCTCACGGTCATCGGGTCGAGCGCGACCGCGACCGTGTTCACCCGTCGGCGGCAGTCGTCGATCGACTTCGCCACCGAGCAGGGCAAGCTGTGGGACGAGCTCCACGCGCCCGGTCCCGCGGCCAGCTCCGAGCTGATCGGCGGACAGGTCGCCGTGCACGCGGAGTCGTCGGATGGCTCGGTGGCCACGTGGGCCATCGCGCGCGACAGCGAGCGCATCACGATCGTGCAGTGTCGCGGGGCCGCGGCGGGCACGGCGTGTCGCCCGGTGCTCGAGCGGCTCGTGTGGATCGGGGGCTCGTGACTCGCCGCGCCTCGGGACCCGCAGGCGTCTGCGCGTGGACCCGCAGGCGTCTGCGTGTGGACCCGCAGACGTCTGCGTGTGGACCCGCAGCGCAGGGAAGCCGCTGCTCGACGCACCGGTCAGGTCCGTGACGTCGGAGCTGGACGCGAGCGCGAGGGTGCCGCCCCGTTCCTTGCCGCGCACCCTTGCTGTGCGAAGCTCTCGCGATGCGCATGCGAGTCGCACTCTCGGGCCTTCTCTTCCTGGGCTGTGGCGGTCGCGTGATCGACACGACGCCCGACGCGGCGGAGGATGCCGCCAAGGTCGTCGCCGACGCCGGCCTCGCGCCCGAGAGCGCGCCTCTCGACCGTGACACCGGCACTCCCGTCGTGTCGGACGCAGAGGCCAAGCCCGCCGACGCGACACCACCGGTCACGCCGAGCTGCTCGGACGGGCCTGCGTCCGGACCACCGAAGGGTTGCGGCTCGGCCACCGGCTGCGCGGTCACCGATTCGCTCGAGTTCGCGAAGGCGCAGATCGCTTGCTACGTCGATCGCTGCGCCATCGAGGCCACCGGAAAGCCGTGGTGCGGCACCCTGAAGCTCGGGCTCGATGCGAGCGGCTGCACCAGCGACTACGGCGAGTCTGGCCCGGGGCTCGGTGGCTGCGTGAAGTACCAGGGGTTCTACCGGAGCTGGCCTTGCGCGGCCGGCAAGGTGATCACGATCACGCGCCCCTGCACCTGAGGTGGCTGCCGTCGTTCTGCGAGCCGCGGCGCAGGGCGGCGCAGGTGTGCCTCTGCGGTGAGCGACCCGGCGCCAGAAGGTCGGTTCCGAAGGGACTCCTGTTCAGCGCGTCGAATTGCTGATGGTCTGCGACGATGCGCGCAGTCCTCCCGTTCGGGCTCACCCTGCTCACCCTCGCTGCGTGCTCGCCGTCGAGCCAGCCGCCGGCTGCTGGCGAAGCGCAGAGGGTCGTG
>JAEUKC010000058.1:0-4781 GCA_016794445.1 Myxococcales bacterium | reverse complement strand
GGGCGCCGGGCGCCCCCCGCCGGGCCGCGCCCCGGCCCCGGCTATATTTCGGGGGGGGGCCCCCCGGCCCCCCCGCCGCCGGTCACCGGCGCGTTGGCGGGTTGCGGCCCCGCGACGAGGATCTTGGAGAGGCCGAAGTCGATCAGCTTGGGCAGGGTGCGCCCGCCCTCGCGCGCGAGGAAGATGTTGTCGGGCTTGATGTCCCGGTGGACGACGTCGAACTGGTGGGCCGCCTCGAGCGCCTCCATGATCGGCACGAGCAGCTGCAGGGCCTCCGCCGCGGAGAGGCGGCCGTGGTTGTCGGCGAGGTGGGCGCGCAGGTCCTTGCCGCGGAGCAGCTCCTGCACGATGAAGAGGGCGCCGGTCTTCTCGTCCTGGCCCATGTCGAGGACGTCGACGATGTTGGGGTGCTCGATGCGGGTGGAGCTCTGCGCCTCCCGCAGGAACCGGCGTGCCCGATCGGGGGCCTTGGAGAGCTCGGGGCCGAGCAGCTTGAGCGCGACCCGGCGCTTGGTCCAGGTGTTCTCGGCCTCGAACACGCTGCCCATGCCGCCGTCGGCGATCCACCGCAGCAAGCGGTATTTCCCGCCGAGCGTACTGCCGATCCAGTGGTCAATCGGTAGCAGGAGAGCCTCCGCCCGCGATGGTACGCGGTCGCTGGCGTGAGTGCCACAGGCGTACGCCCTTCACGGCGGTGCGTTGCAGGCCGTGTCCCCCGGCGCGTACACGAAGCCGAGCGCGGGGACCCCGAGCGCCTGGTTGAGGCGCGCCCAGTAGTTCACCTGCGCCACCGCGGTGACGAGCACGACGACCTCCCGCGGCGTGAAGCGAGCCGCTACGTCGGCGCGTACGGCAGCCGGGACCTGTGCCGGGGTGCGGCTCATGGCGCGCGCGAGGGCGATGGTGGCACGGGCGCGGGCGTCGAAGCGGGTGTCGTCGCCCGCGTGGAGCGCGGCCAGATCGTCCGCGTCGAGCCCGGCGGCCTCGTATTCGGCGGTGTTCATGTCGATGCAGAACGGGCAACCGGTGACCAGCGAGGCGGAGAGCCTGGCCAACTTGAGCGTGCGCGCGTCGAGGTCGCCTGGTGCGTGGGCGGAGAGGGCCTCGAGGAGCCCGGCGGCCAGCGCGGCCTTGGGCGCGTGGGCCAGCAGGCGGCCAGGAAGAGGGTCCTTGCCAGTGAGGCGCCGCGCGATGGCCAGCGCGGGGCGCAAGAGCCACGGAATGCGGGTGGGAGGGGCGACGGTGAGGTCCATCGCAGCCTCGTAGGCCGCGTCGAAGCGGCGGTCAGCACCACCTCGTCCGCACGCGGTACTTGACCTTCGCCTCGCCCTTCTTGGCGATGGTGACGGTGATGGTGAACGTGTGCGCGTCCTTCTTCACGGTGGGGTGCGAGCTCGAGACGATCTCCCAGTCGCCACCGACGGGCTCGAACATCTCGACCGTCTCGGGCGTGTCCTTGTGGTTGCGCAGCGAGATCTCCCACTCCGACTCGCTGTTGCACGAGCCGAGCGACTTCCAGGACATCTGCTTGCGGTCGCCGACCACGTCGAAGGCCTCGCCCATCTTGATGCGCACCTTCTCGTCGCGCGGGGTGTGGTCGATGCGGTCCTCGCCGACGAACTGCTTGGCGCCGGACTTGTCGGCCTTGTAGACGCGGACGACGCCCTTCGGGAGCGGGATGCCGAGGTGGTTCTGCTCCTTGTTCTCGATGTCGAGGTAGACGCCGACCTTCTGGTTGCTCACGACCTGGCCGTAGTTGCCGCGGTAGTAGTAGGCCGCGCCGTGGAAGATGAGCTTCTTGTCGACCTTGATGCCCTGCGCCTCGAGCAGCGTGACCTGCTTCTGCTCGTTCTGCAGCACGTCGGTCGGCTTCTGCAGCGTGTAGAGGTGGTACTCGAAGAACCCCTCCTCCTTGAACGGCTTGCCGCCGTAGCCCGCGCCCGTGGCGGTGACCGGCGCCGGGTAGTCGGCGTAGGCGTTGTAGCCGGAGAGCTTCTGCACGTCGCCCGCGACCAGCTTGAGCTTCGCGTTCTCGTAGCTCGCGCCCGTGTTGTTGTTGAGCGTGACCCAGCCCTGCAGGTCGGCGAGCTTGTCGGCGTCGTCGATCACGAGCACGTAGTCGGCCTTCCACGAGAACCCGCGCGTCAGGTAGGTGACCTCGACCTTCTGCTTGGCCGCGCCGCTGTCGAGCAGCCACACGAGGGTGGGCTTGCTGATCAGGTTGGCGGGCACCTCCGGGAAGGCGAAGCGGCCCGGGTAGTTGTAGGTGATCTCGCCGTTGATCTTGAGGACGGTGTTGTACATGTCCGCCGACAGCACCTCGGCGTCGACCGCGTCGTCCTTGCCGGTCTTGTCGTTGTACCGGTAGACCTTCACCTTCTTGCCCACGTACTTCTCGAGGAGCTTCTGCGGGCTCAGGATGTCGTAGCGGTAGTTCTGCTCGAGCACGTCGAGCTTGCCGCCGAGGGACTTGATCGACACGGTCTCCGGCTGGATCTGCGAGGCCACGTCGCGCAGCTCGAGCGACACCCTCCCGCTGGCGACGTCGAGGTCGCGCACCTCGCGCACCAGGCCGAAGCCCTGGTTGTAGATGGTGACCGAGACCTCCTTGCGGTCCTTGCTCGTGGAGACCTTGCTCGTGCCGGCGTTCTGCGCGGTGCCCACGGTGGTGAGGGCCGAGAGGGCGAGGACGGAGAGGGCAGGAAAGACGCGCTTCATCGGGGGCTCCAAGTTCATCGTCAACACCACTTCACGGACACGCGGTAGGTCACCTTGGTCTCGCCCTTGGCGGGCACGGAGACCTCGAACAGGAACGTGTGGGCATCCAGCTTCGTCGACGGGTGGGACGACGAGAGGATCTCCCAGTCGCCGCCGGCCGGCTCCACGACGCGCACGGTCTCGGCCTTCTGCTTGTGGTTGCGCAGGGAGATCTCCCAGTCGGACACGCTCTCGCAGTAGCCGCTGGGCTTCCACGACATCTGCTTGCGGTCGCCCACCACGTCGAACGCCTCGCCCATCTTCACCCGGACCTTCTCGTCGGTCGGGGTGTGGTCGATGCGGTCCTCGCCGATGAACTGTTGCGCGCCGGACTTGTCGGCCTTGTAGACGCGGACGGTGCCCTTCGGCAGGGGGAGCCCCAGGTGGTGGTCCTTCTTGTTCTCGAACTCGAGGAACACCGAGACCTTCTGGTTTCCCGCGATCGACCCGTGCTTGCCGCGGTAGTAGCCGGCCGCGCCGTAGAACTGCAGCACCTTCTTGACGGGCACCGCGTCGGCCTCGAGCAGCGTGACCTGCTTCTTCTCGTTCGAGAGGAGGGTGGTCGGGCGGCCGAGCGTGTAGAGGTGGTACTCGAAGAGCCCCTCCTCCTTGAACGCCGGCATCGGCTTGCTCTCGAGCACCACGAGCTTCTTCTCGAGTTCCTTGGAGGCTTTCGGCTTGAATTCGGGCTTCAGCTTGTGGACGTCACCCGCGACCAGCTTGAGCTCCGCGTCGGGGAACGTGGCCCCGCTCCGGTTGTCGAGCGTCACCCAGCCGGTGAGGTCGGCCTTGCTGTCGTCGGCGTCGACGGTCAGCACGTAGTCGCTCTTCCACGCCATCTGCCAGGTGGAGTAGGTGAGCTCGATCGTCTGCTTCGGCACCGCGCTCCCGAGCATCACGACCAGCGTGGGCTTGGCCACCAGGTTCGCGGGCACCTCGGGGAACGCGAGCCGCCCTGGGTACCCGTAGGTGACCTCACCGCCGATCTCGAACACCGGCTGCTGCCCGTACTCGGCCGCGAGCACCTTCGCCGCCACGGGCTCCTCGACCCCGAGGACCGAGTTCCAGCGGTAGACCTTGATCTGCTTGCCGACGTACTTCTCGAGCAGCTTGGCCGGCGTCAGCAGGTCGTACCGGAAGTTCTGCTCGAGGACCTCGAGGCCGTCCGGGTGGGAGAGCGACTGCAGGTAGACCGTCTCGGGCTGGATGTGGGCGGCGACGTCCTCGAGCTCGAGCGCCGTGCGCCCGTTCGGCACGAGGTCGACGTCGCGCACCTCGCGCACCAGCCCGAAATCCTGGTTGTAGATGGTGACGGCGAGCTTCTTGCGCTGCGCCACGGTGGACTTGCGCGTGGTGCTCGGGCCCTCGAACCCCGCCTTGGTGGGGGTGACGGCCGGCTTGCCGCAGGCGGGGGCCGCGAAGGCGAGGCTGAGCGAGAGGAGGAGTCGGCGCATGCGGGCGTTCGCCATCGGACAACGGCCGAGGGTACGCTCCCTTACGCGCCACCGGCGGGTTCGATCTGCCCCTTCCCCCTGGAGGCGGCACAAGGTCACCCCTCCCGCCGGGGAGACCCCGGAGCGGAGGACCGGAGGGGGACGGTCCGGGAGCGACGAAAGCAACTGGGACAGGTGTTCAAGTCTCCGGGAGACGGTCCGTACCGCAGAGCGATGGCCTTCACCGCACACGACCCCCGCTACGGCAAGGGCATCGTGGAGCTGGACCTCCTCGTGCTCACCCCGGAAGAGCTGGAGGCGAGGCTGCTCGCCGTCTTCGAGGCACCTGGCTACCAGCCACCCGCGTTGCCTCGCATCGCGCTCGAGTTGCTCGAGCTCTCCCGTCGACCCGGCTTCACGGTCCGGCCGGTGCTCCGGGTCCTCGAGCAAGATCCGCTCCTCGCGGCGTCGATCATGAAGATCGCGCGCTCGCCGCTCTACGCCCCGGTACGCCCTCCCGCGAGCCTGCGCGAGGCCCTCGTGCGCCTCGGGTCGCGCGCGCTCGGTGAGATCGTGCTCGTCGCGGCGACG
>JAEUKC010000019.1:0-10247 GCA_016794445.1 Myxococcales bacterium | reverse complement strand
TGCGCAGGAGGAACGGGCCGAGCGCGCCCACGATCGACAGGAGCCCGGCGACCCGCAGCGGCGCCGCGCGCACCCGGAAGAGCCTGCCCTGCACGACCATCAGACGGGCTCGATCTCGTGGAACTTGCGGAGATCGAGGGTGAGCGCACCCTCGCTCGCCTGCAGCACGTCCACGTGGCGGTGGCCGAACACGATGTCGGCGTCCACGTACTGGTGCCGCGCGTGCACCGGCGTGAGCGAGATGTCGTCCGTACCGACCAGGGAGACGATCAGCTCGACCTCCTCGCGCTGCAGATCCTCGGCCGCGCGTTGATAGAGCAGGCTACCCTCGTCGATGCGGTGCATCACCGTCCACGACCGGCTGATCGCGGGGGAGCGCTCGCGCACCAGCGGCAGGTCGTACATGCGGTAGAATGTCTGCCCTTCCCGGGTCGTCTCGGTGCGCACGAGCGTGACGCGGATGGTGGCCTCGACGATCTGGTTGCTTCGCCCGTTGCCGAGCCGGAACACGAGCGTGGGCACGCCGTCCATGTCCGAGATCGTCGCCTTGCGCGAGAACACGACCTTGCCGGACGTCTGCGAGAACTTGGAGAACACGAGGCCCGTCACGAGGGCGGTGACCAGCAGGCCGAACACCGCCTCGGCGATGACGAGGATCTGCGCCGCCTTCGACACCGGGTACATCGAGCCGTACCCGATGGTCGCCATGGTGTGCACGCTGAACGAGAAGTAGTCGAGGAAGCTGCCCTGCCCGACCCCGACCACGCCACCGACGAGCTCGTAGGCCAGGGCGAACAGCACGTTCACGCCGAGGAAGAAGCAGACGATGCTCGACAGTGCGAGCCACCACGGGATCCGCAAGAAACGGTGGTGGAGGTCGCCGAGGAGCGCCCGCTCGGCGCCGATGACGGTGACGAGGACGTTGTCGACGACGCGGCGTTCGATGCGAGGACCCTTCTCCACGGCGCCATCCTACTAATTCTTGGAGCGGCCGCCCGTGGAGGCGGCCGCCCTTCACTGCGCTCGCCGACGGCTCGCCCCGTTCACTTTCCTCCCGCGCCTCCGGGTGCCATGCAACGAAGCATGACGCTCGCCGCCGGCTCGCAGCTCCCCGCCTTCACCCTCGACAACCAGGACGGCCAGAAGAAGTCGCCCGCCGACTACACTGGCAAGTGGCTCGTGCTCTACGTGTACCCGAAGGACGACACGCCGGGCTGCACGATCCAGGGTCAGTCGTTCACCGCGACCAAGGACCAGTTCGCCGCCAAGAACGCCGTGGTCGTCGGCATCTCCGCGGACTCGGTCGAGTCGCACCGCGCGTTCTGCGACAAGTTCTCGTTCACGGTCGAGCTCCTCGCCGACCCGACCCACGCGCTGCTCACGGCGCTCGGCGTCGGCCAGAGCGCGTGGAAGGGCACGATGTACTGGGACCGCACCACGTTCCTCGTCGATCCGACCGGGGTCGTCCGCAAGGTCTACGAGAAGGTCGTGCCGCAGGACCACGAGAAGGTCCTGCTCGCCGACATCGCCGCGCTGTCCTGAAGCGCTCAGTCGCTCGACGCGTCGAAGGGCGGCTCGAGGCAGGGGGTCGGGCCCGTGTCCGCGACACCCGTGTCGAGAGCGATGCCGAGGCACGGGGTCGGGATCGAATCGACGCTGGCGTCGGTCGCCCCGTCGGTCGCGGCGTCGCTGCGCGGCTCCTCGATGGTGGCGCCGCAGCCTGCGGTGAGCCCGGCGAGGGCCGCGGCCACGAACTGTGCCCGTCGCCGCAGGATCTGTTCGCGGGCCGGCTTCATCCGTCGTCCTTCGCGTCGGTGGCCGCGTCGGTCGCGTCGCCGGCGTCGGCGTCGAAGCTCGTGTCGGGCGCGCCCGTGTCCGGCGGCCCCGAGTCCGAGAGGCAGGGCGTGGGGCCCGTGTCGGCGTCGCCACGGGCATCGTCGCCGGTGTCGGGCGCGACCACCTCGAGACACGGCTGGGCGGTGGAGCAGGCCGCGGTGAAGCTGGCCGCGATCGCGGTGGCGACGAACCGCGCGCGGCGCTGCAGGATCTTCTCGCGCGGGCTCACCGGAGGAGCCTAGCAGCTCAGGCGTAGGGGGCCAGCCAGCGCTCCAGCATGTCCTTCGTCTCCTCGACGATCTGCGGGCCTAGCTTGCCCTTGCGGCGCGAGGCCGAGATCAACATCGCGGACACCGTCTCGACGATGACGCTCGCGACCACGGGGCGCCGCGACTTCGGCAGCTTCGGCGCGCGTTTGCCGAGGAGCTGGGCCGTGCGGCGCGCGAACTCCGCGTTGGCCGCCTCGTCGAACTCCGCGAACTCGTGCGAGCTCCAGTTGCGCACGATCGCCCGGAAGCCCGGCTCCTCGGCGTGGAAGGCCACCAGCGCGTCGATCGCCGTGCGCAGGAGCGCGCCGAACGGCTGCCCCCCCGCGAGCACCTCGGCCTCGACGCGGTCGAACAGCTCGCTCACGCGCTCGGCGTAGCGCTGGGCGATCGCGTACAGCAGCGCGCGCTTGTTCGGGAAGAACTGGTAGAGCGACCCGATCGAGGTGTCGGCCCGCGCGGCGATGCCCTCGGTGGTGGCGGCCTCGAACCCCACCTCGGCGAACACGAACGCCGCGGCGTCGAGGATCCGCTCGACGCGCTCGAGGCTCCGGGCCTGGGACGGCACCCTGCGATCCGGGGTGGGCTTCTTCTTCATGGGGCTGTTGACAACGTGAGGCTGGCCTCACATTCTGTCCGAACCCGAGGATACCCTCACATTCGGCGGAGCCGCCACCCAGGAGTCCCGATGCCCTCGTCCTCTGCCTCCCTGGCGCCTGGTCCGCGCGGAGTGCCTCTGCTCGGCTCGCTGCCCGCAGCGTGGCGCGACGTGCTCGGCCTCTTCGCGACCACGCTCCGCGATCACGGCGAGGTCTCCCGCCTCACGTTCGGGCCCTACGAGTACTACCTCGTGAACGACCCGGAGGTCGTGAAACACGTCCTCGTCGACAACGCGAAGAACTACACCAAGAGCAAGAGCTACGACGGCCTGCGCCTCGTGATGGGCAACGGCCTCGTCACGAGCGAGGGCGAGTTCTGGCGGCGCCAGCGCAAGCTCGCGCAGCCGGCGTTCCACAAGGACCGGCTGGCCTCGTTCGCCGACACGATGGTCGACGCCACCGAGCAGATGCTGGGCCGCTGGGGGAGCGAGCCCGGGCCGCGGGTGCTCGACGTCCACGCCGAGCTGATGCGCCTCACGCTCTCGATCGTCGGCCGCACCCTGTTCGGGAAGGACCTCGGGGCCGAGGCGGGAGAGGCCGCCGAGATCGGCGAAGCCATCCGCGTCGGACTGCGCCACGCGAACGATCACGCCGAGTCCTTGATCAAGCTGCCGCAGTGGCTGCCCACCCCCGCGAACGTGCGTTTCGCCCGCGCGGTGAAGACGCTGGACGCCATGGTGTTCCGCCTGATCGAGGCGCGGCGCCGCACCCAGGGACACGAGGGCGATCTCCTCGCCATGTTGATGGCCGCCCGCGACGACGGCAACGAGGGCATGACCGACCGCCAGCTCCGCGACGAGGTGATGACCCTCGTGCTCGCCGGACACGAGACCACCGCGGTGGCGCTCGGCTGGACGTTCACCCTGCTGTCGCAGCACCCCGACGTCGAGCGCAAGGTGCGCGCCGAGCTCGCCGCTGTGATCGGCGCCCGCGCCCCGCGCTTCGAGGACGTGGCGAACCTCCCCTACACGGCGCAGGTGCTCGCCGAGTGCATGCGGCTCTACCCGCCGGTGTGGGTCTTCGAGCGCTCCGCGATCGGCCCCGATCGGCTGGGCGACTACGCCATCCCCGCGGGCACCACGATCGGCATCGCGCCGTTCACCCTGCACCGCAACCCGCGGTTCTTCCCGAACCCCGAGGGCTTCGACCCGGAGCGCTTCTCGAAGGAGGCCAGCGCCGCGCGGCCGCGCACCGCGTACCTGCCGTTCGCCATCGGCCCGCGGCAGTGCATCGGCGATGGGTTCGCGCGCATGGAGGCCACGCTGCTGCTCGCGACGATCTTGCCTCGCTTCCAGCTCTCGCTGTTGCCCGGGTTCCAGCCGGAGCCCGAGGCCAAGGTCACCCTCCGCCCACGCGACGGCCTCCCCATGCAGATCGACCGACGCGCCGTCGAAGAGGCGCGCGCCGCGCACCACGCGACGCCCTGATTGGAACCACCCCGGGTCCGCAGCATCTCTGGTCTCCGATGGAACGCCTCACCCTCCCCGCCGACAAGGTCTCCGACGCCGCCCGTGACGTGATCGCCGCGCGCCACCGCGCGCTCGTCGAGGAGGTCGCCGCCACGGTGGCCCGCGACAAGGTGGTCGTCGTCGGCATGGCGCAGAACCCGTTCGTGAAGAAGGCCCGCAAGCTCCTCGAGGCCCGCGGCGTCCCGTTCACCTACCTCGAGTACGGCAGCTACCTCGGTCGCTGGGCCGAGCGGCTCTCCATCAAGATCTGGGCTGGATTCGCCACCTTCCCGATGGTGTTCATCGACGGCGTCCTGATGGGTGGGTTCTCCGAGCTCGAGAAGCTCGACGCGGCGGGCAAGCTCCCCAAGGGATGACGGCGTCCACGCGTCCGGGTATCGTGCCTCCGTGGCGCGCGCCGGTCAGTCGATCGAGGACTACTGCCGTGTGTGCAAGGAGCCGCGCGACCACCGCGTGATCGCGGTCGATGCAGCGGGCACCATCCTGCGCGTCATCTGCGGCTACTGCGAGTCGCAGCACAACTTCCGTGGCAACCGCGCCCCCGGCGAGCGCGCGCCGTCGGGTCGTGCTGCCTCGCCGTCTGGTCCGCGCCTCGACCCCGCGGGCGTGGAGATCTCGCTCGTCAGCGAGCGCGAGCGCGCGGCCCCTCCGATCGATCTCTCCCAGTTCGAAGCCGACTATCAAGGAGACCCCATGGATCTCGAGCTCCTGCTCCGCCGCATCATCCGTGAAGAGGCGGGCCTCACGCCGGTCACCCCGGCCAAGAAGTGGCGCGGCGGCAAGGTGGTGATCTCGCCCGGCGACCCGAACCTGCAGGGCAAGGAGATCCCGCTCGAGACCCTCTTCAACAAGATCGTCATGGTGCGCAACCGGCTGCGCGTGCTGGAGCAGCAGATCAACGCGACCGAGGGGATCGCCGAGGATCAGAAGCTCAAGCTGCAGGGCTACATCACCGGCGCCTACGGCAGCCTGACCACGTTCAACGTCCTGTTCGCCGACGAGGACGACAAGTTCAAGGGCACCGGCGGCGACTGAAGCCGAACCCTTGGGCAGCCCGCTCGGGGGGCTTGCGACGGCCCAAATCCCGCGCTATCCCTTCATCCGGATAGACGGATGCCATCTCTCGACGAGGCCGTGGACCTGCTGCACCTGCTCGGTGATCCGACGCGCGTGCGGCTGCTCTCCGTGCTGGCGCGCGAGGAGCTCACCGTCGCCGAGCTCACCTCCGTGCTGCAGGTGCCGCAGTCGCGGGTCTCTACCCACCTCGGCAAGCTGCGCGAGGCCTCGCTGCTCCGCGACCGGCGCGCCGGCACCTCCACGTTCTACGCGCTGTCCGACGCCATGCCCGCGGGCGCGCGCACCTTCTGGAGCGCCATCGCCGCCGGCATCGACGACGCCGTCCTCGAGGGCGACCGCGCGCGCTGCCTGGCCGCCATCGCCGCCCGCGACGCGCGCACCGGGTGGCCCGACGCGTTCGCTGGCGAGATGGAGCGGCACTACTCACCGGGCCGCACGTGGGAGGCCACCGCCCACGCCTTCGCGAGCCTGCTCTCGCTCGGCAACGTGCTCGACCTCGGCGCGGGCGACGGCGCGATCGCCCAGCTGCTCGCGCCCAACGCGCGCACGTACACCTGCGTCGACCGCAGCCCGAAGCTGGTCGCCGCGGCCGAAGCGCGCCTGCGCGGCCTGCAGCACACGCTCTGCGAGGTGGCCGACGCGACCGCCCTGCCCTTCGAGGACGAGGGCTTCGACACCGTGCTCCTGTTCCACGTGCTCACCTGCGTCGACAAGCCGGCAGCCATCGTCGCCGAGGCCACCCGCGTGCTGCGCGAGGGTGGCCGCATGCTGGTCGCGACCCTCGACGCCCACGACCACGCCGAGGTCGCCGCCGCGTGGAACCACGTGCACCCCGGCTTCCGGCCCTCGGCGCTCGCCCGCCTCCTCGAGGCCCAGGGCCTCGTCGTCCGCCGCTGCGAGGTCACCTCGCGCGAGCGGCGCGCCCCCCACTTCTCCGTCGTGACCGCGCTCGCCGAGCGCCCCGTGACCCGAACGCCGCCCAGGAAACCGAAGCCATGAACGTCGAAGAACTGTTCCGTCAGCGCATCCTCGTCCTCGATGGGGCCATGGGCACCATGATCCAGCGCCACAAGCTGGTCGAGGCCGACTATCGCGGTGAGCGGTTCGCGAAGCACGAGCGCGATCTGAAGGGCAACGCGGACCTGCTCGTGCTCACGCGGCCCGACGTCATCCAGGGCATCCACGAGGAGTACCTCGCGGCCGGCGCCGACATCGTCGAGACCAACACCTTCAGCGCGACCGCCGTGGCGCAGGCCGACTACGCCCTCGAGTCGATCGTCCACGAGATCAACGTGGCCGCCGCCAGGGTCGCGCGCGCCGCGGCCGACAAGTACACCAGCAAGGACCGCCCGCGGTTCGTCGCCGGCTCGATCGGCCCCATGAACCGGTCGCTGTCGATCTCGCCCAGCGTCGACGACCCGGCCCGGCGATCGGTCACCTACGCCGAGGTGGAGGACGCCTACGCCGAGCAGGTGCGCGGGCTCCTCGACGGCGGGGTCGACGTGCTCCTCGTCGAGACCATCTTCGACACGCTCAACGCCAAGGCTGCGCTCGTCGCCATCGAGAAGACCTTCGCCGGATACGGCCGCCGCGTGCCGGTGATGATCTCGGTCACCGTCACCGACAAGAGCGGCCGCACGCTCTCGGGCCAGACCATCGACGCCTTCTGGACGTCGGTCGCCCACAGCAAGCCGCTCAGCGTCGGCCTCAACTGCGCCCTCGGCGCCGCCGAGATGCGGCCCTACGTGGAGGAGCTCGCGCGGCGCGCGCCCGAGACGCTGGTCACCTGCTACCCGAACGCCGGCCTGCCCAACGCGATGGGCGAGTTCGACGAGCTGCCCGCCATGACCGCGTCGGTGCTCCGCGAGTTCGCCGAGGCGCGCCTCGTGAACCTGGTCGGCGGCTGTTGCGGCACCTCGCCGGCGCACATCCAGGCCATCGCCGAGGCGGTCTCCGGGATCCCGCCGCGCGAGCGCTCGACGCCGACGAGCCGCTTCTCGATGTACTCGGGCCTCGAGACCCTCGAGATCCGGCCCGAGAGCAACTTCCTCATGGTCGGCGAGCGCACCAACGTCACGGGCTCGGCGCGCTTCGCGAAGCTGATCAAGGCCAACGACTACCAGGCCGCGGTCACGGTGGCGCTCGACCAGGTGCGCGGCGGCGCCAACATCCTCGACGTGAACATGGACGAGGGGATGCTCGACGGCGAGCAGGCGATGCGCACGTTCCTGAACCTCATCGCCACCGAGCCGGAGATCGCCCGCATCCCGGTGATGATCGACTCGTCGAAGTGGTCGATCCTCGAGGCCGGCCTGCAGTGCGTGCAGGGCAAGGCCATCGTCAACTCGATCTCGCTCAAGGACGGCGAGGCCACGTTCCTCGAGCGCGCGCGCACCATCATGCGCTACGGCGCGGGCGCGGTCGTGATGGCCTTCGACGAGACCGGCCAGGCCGACACGCGCGAGCGCAAGCTCGCCATCTGCAAGCGCGCCTACGACCTGCTGGTGGGCATCGGCTTCGACCCGCTCGACATCGTCTTCGACCCCAACATCCTCGCCATCGCGACCGGCATCGAGGAGCACGCCGAGTACGGCAAGGCGTTCATCGAGGCCACCGCCGACATCAAGGCCGCCTGCCCCGGCGTGAAGATCTCGGGCGGCGTCTCCAACCTCTCGTTCAGCTTCCGCGGCAACGACCTCGTGCGCGAGGCGATGCACTCCGTGTTCCTCTACCACGCGATCCGCGCCGGCATGGACATGGGGATCGTCAACGCCGGCCAGCTCGCGGTGTACGAGGACATCGACCCCGAGCTCCGCGAGCACGTCGAGGACGTGATCTGGAACCGCCGCGCCGACGCGACCGAGCGCCTGCTCGAGCTCGCCGAGCGGGTGAAGGGCAGCGGCAAGAAGAAGGAGCTCGATCTCGCCTGGCGCGAGGACACGGTCGAGAAGCGGCTCGCCCACGCCCTCGTGCACGGCATGGTCGACTTCATCGAGGCCGACGCCGAGGAGGCCCGGCAGAAGCTCGGTCGCCCGCTCGCCGTCATCGAGGGGCCGCTGATGGACGGCATGAAGATCGTCGGCGACCTGTTCGCCGTCGGCAAGATGTTCCTCCCGCAGGTGGTCAAGAGCGCGCGCGCGATGAAGCGGGCCGTCGCCCACCTCACCCCCTACATGGAGGAGGAGAAGCAGCGCCTCGGCTCGAGCCAGAGCGGCGCCGGCAAGATCGTGATGGCCACCGTCAAGGGCGACGTGCACGACATCGGCAAGAACATCGTCGGCGTGGTGCTCGGCTGCAACGGGTGGGACGTCGTCGATCTCGGCGTCATGGTCCCGACCGACAAGATCCTCGCCGCGGCGGTCGAGCAGCAGGCCGATCTCATCGGCCTCTCCGGCCTCATCACCCCCTCGCTCGACGAGATGGTCGGCGTCGCCAAGGAGATGGAGCGCCGTGGGCTCACGACGCCGCTGCTCATCGGAGGCGCGACGACGAGCCGCCAGCACACCGCGGTGAAGATCGCCCCCGGCTACCAGGGCACCGTGGTGCACGTGCTCGACGCGTCGCGGGCGGTCGGCGTGGCCAACGTGTTCGCCTCCAAGGACCTCGAGCGCAGGGCCAAGGCCGACGCCGAGAATCGCGTCGACCAGCAGCGCCTGCGCGAGACGTTCGCGCGCAAGAACGACCGCCCACTCGTGCCGCTCGCCCGCGCGCGCGAGGGTCGGCCGCTGCTCGCTTACGCCGACCGGCCGCTGCCCCCGTTCGTCGGCGTCCGCCAGGAGCGCGAGATCCCGCTCGCCGAGATCGTTCCCTACATCGACTGGACGTTCTTCTTCACGGCGTGGGAGCTCAAGGGCAAGTTCCCCCAGATCCTCGACCACGCCGAGCACGGCAAGGTCGCGCGCGAGCTGTTCCACGACGCCGAGCGCGTGCTCGCGCGCATCGTCGCGGGCAAGCGGCTGACCGCCAACGCGGCGTGGGGGTTCTTCCCCGCGCGGCGCGACGGCGACGACCTCTTCGTCTCCGACGTCCGCTTCCCCATGCTCCGGCAGCAGCAGGAGAAGACCGCGAGCGAGGCCGGGCGCCCGTACGTGAGCCTCGCCGACTTCGTGGCCGAGGCCAACGACCACGTGGGTGCCTTCGCGGTCACCGCGGGGATCGGGCTCGACACCCTCGTCGAGGAGTACGAGGCCGAGAACGACAGCTACTCGGCCATCATCGCCAAGGCCCTCGCCGATCGCCTGGCCGAGGCCCTCGCCGAGCGCCTCCACGAACAGGTGCGCCGCGCGTGGTACGCGAGCGACGAGCGGCTGAGCGCCGACGAGCTGCGCGCCGAGTCGTACCGCGGCATCCGCCCGGCGTTCGGCTACCCCGCGTGCCCGGACCACCGCGCCAAGGGCCCGTTGTTCGGGCTCGTCGACGCCGGCGCGATCGGCATGGGGCTCACCGAGCACTTCGCGATGACCCCCGCGGCGAGCGTGAGCGGGCTCTACCTCGCCCACCCCGAGGCGCGCTACTTCGCGGTCGGAAAGATCGGACGCGACCAGGTCGAGGACTACGCGGCGCGCACGGGCGACCCGCTCACCGAGGTGGAGCGCTGGCTCTCCCCGGTGCTCGGGTACGACCCCTGAGCGTCAGTCACTGCTTTCTTCAGGGCTTCTTCGGCGCGACCTTGGTGACGGCCTCCTTCACGCGGTGGCTGACCTTCTGCGCGACCTCCGCAGCGGTGTGGCTCGCCTCGGTCGCGATCTCCTTCGCCCGGTGCGCGACCTTCTCGGCCGACTCGGCGATGGTGCGCTCGCCAGAGCGCGCCTTGTCCTGCGACTTCGCGACGACGTCGTTCACGGCCTTGCCGGCCTTCTCGATCGCCGCCTTGGCTGCGTCCTTGGTGTGGTCGATCTTGGCCTGGATGTCCTTGGTCTTCATGGCCCGCCAAGGAGCAC
>JAEUKC010000444.1:0-20247 GCA_016794445.1 Myxococcales bacterium | reverse complement strand
TGCGTGGTCGTGCACCGCCGCGGGCGCGCCATGCAGGAGGCCGTGCCGGCCGGCGTCGGCGCGATGAGCGCGGTGATGGGCGCGGACGCGGGCGTCGTCGAGGAGGTGTGCCGCGAGGCCGCCGCGGCCACGGGCGAGGTGGTGAGCCCCGCGAACTTCAACGCCCCTGGGCAGATCGTGATCGCGGGCGGCGCCAGCGCGGTCAAGAAGGCGGGCGAGCTCGTCGCCGCGCGCAAGGGCAAGGCCATCCCCCTCAAGGTGAGCGCGCCCTTCCACTGCGCGCTGATGGCCCCCGCGGCCGACGTCGTGCGCACCGCGCTCGGCGCCGTCACGGTCCGCGCGCCGAGCTTCCCGGTGGTCGCCAACGTGGACGCGTCGCCGCGGGTCGAGCCCGCCGCGATCGTCGAGGCGCTCGTGCAGCAGGTCGCCTCGCCCGTGCGCTGGCAGGCCTCGGTCGAGGCGATGGTCGCGGCCGGCGTCACCCACGCCCTCGAGATCGGCCCTGGCAAGGTGCTGGCTGGCCTCTGCAAGCGGATCGCGCCGAGCCTGCGCGTCCACAACGTCTCGGATCTCGCGGGCATCGAGGCGGTGCCTGCGTTCTTCGCCACGGAGCAAGCATGACCACGCCCCTCCCGCTCTTCCGACTCGACGGCCGCGTGGCCCTGGTCACCGGTGGCTCCCGCGGCATCGGCCGCGCGATCAGCGAGACGCTGGCCGCCGCCGGCGCCGAGGTGTTCGTCAACTACGCGCGCGGCGAGGCCGCCGCCAAGGAGACGTGCGAGGCCATCCGCGCCGCCGGCGGCAAGGCCGAGCCCGTGGGCTTCGACGTCGCCGACACCAAGGCCACCGAGGCCGCCATCGACGCCATCGCCAAGCAGAAGGGCCGGCTCGACATCGCCGTCTCCAACGCGGGCATCTCGATCGACCAGCTGCTCATCCGGCTCAAGGACGACGACCTCGAGAAGCTGTTCGCCGTGAACCTGCGCGGCGCGCTCGCCGTCGCGCGCGCCTCGATCAAGCCGATGATGCGCGCCCGCTTCGGCCGCATCGTCTTCGTCTCGAGCGTGGTCGGCGAGATGGGCAACCCCGGCCAGACCGCGTACGCGGCGACCAAGGCCGCGCTGCTCGGCGTCACGAAGTCGATAGCCAAGGAGTACGCGTCCCGTCAGGTGACCGTGAACGCGATCACGCCGGGCTACATCGAGACCGACATGACGGCCGGGCTGCCCGAGGCCGCCAAGAAGGCCATGCTCGAGGGCACCCCGCTCGGCCGGCCGGGCACACCCGCGGACGTCGCGGCGGCGGTGCTGTACCTGGCCAGTGAGCAGGCAGGTTTCGTCACGGGACAGACACTCCGCGTCAACGGGGGCATGTACGTGTGAAAAATGGCCCCGAACCGTTCCCTCCGGCGAGGGTTCGGAGTAAGGGGCGAGGCGCAAACGTCGAAGAGACGGAAGGACGGACCATGGACATCGAGGCGAAGGTCAAGGCGATCATCGCGCAGCACTTCCAAGAGGATGTTGCGAAGATTGCGCGCGAGATGAAGTTCATCGAGGACCTCGGGGCGGACTCGCTGCAGGTCGTCGAGCTCGTGCTCTCCTTCGAGGAGAGCTTCGAGATCGACATCCCGGACGAGGACACCGAGAAGATCCGGACGGTGGGCGACGCCATCGACTACATCTCGGCCCACGCCAAGAAGTGAGCGCCAAGATGTGACCGGCAGCGGGGGGCGAAGGCCCCCCGCGCTGTTTCCGCCCGGAAGCTCAGCCTCGCGCGAGGCCTGGGCGACTGGGTGTCCCGGCCCGAGAAGGGTCGCTCTCGAGTTCAGGAAGGTGACATGGAGCGCGTCGTCATCACGGGCATCGGTTTCGTCATCCCGAACGGCATCGGCACGATCGAGCCGTTCCGCCACGTGCTCTCCGGCAAGAGCGCGATCGGCCCCATCACCCACTTCGACACCACCGAGTACGCCTCCAAGGTCGCGGGCGAGGTCAGGGACTTCGCCGTCGAGCCCTACCTCGCGGACAAGCGCAAGGCGCGCGAGCTCGACCGCTTCTCGGCCATGAGCATCGCGGCCACGCACATCGCCTTCGGCGACGCGGCGCTCGAGCTCACCGAGGAGGAGCGCGACACCACCGGCACCATCATCGGCGTCGGCCTCGGCGGCCTGCAGGCCATCGAGAACAGCCACAACACGCTCCGCGACAAGGGTCCGAAGCGGGTCACCCCCTACTTCATCCCGCAGACCATCGCCAACCTCGCGGCCGGGCAGGTCTCCATCCTGCACCGCCTCCGCGGCCCTTCGTTCTGCACGACGAGCGCCTGCAGCTCGAGCGCGCACGCCATCGGTGAGGCCGCCGGCTGGATCCGCCGCGGCGCGGCCGACGTCATGATCGCGGGCGGCGCCGAGGCGGCCATCACCCACCTCGGCGTGGGCGGCTTCTGCGCGATGATGGCGCTCTCCAAGCGCAACGACTCCACCGCCTCGCGCCCCTGGGACAAGGGCCGCGACGGCTTCGTCATCGGCGAGGGCGCAGTCACCCTGGTGCTCGAGTCCCTCACCCGCGCGAAGAAGCGCGGCGCGCGCATCTACGCCGAGCTCACGGGCTACGGCGCCTCGAGCGACGCGCACCACATCACCCAGCCCGCCCCCGAGGGCGAGGGCGCGGCCCGCGCGATGCGCCTCGCCCTGCGCGACGCCAAGCTCGATCCCAGCGCCGTCGGCTACATCAACGCGCACGGCACCTCCACGCCGCAGGGCGACATCCAGGAGGCGCTCGCGATTCGCCACGTCTTCGGCGATCACGCGACGAGCGGCAAGCTCGCCATCTCGTCGACCAAGTCCACGATGGGCCACCTGCTGGGCGGCGCGGGCGCGGTCGAGGCGGCGATCGCCGCGATGACCATCTCGGAGGGCATCATCCCCCCCACCCTCCACCTCGACGACCCCGACCCGGCCGTCGCGGGGCTCGACCTCGTGCCGCACACCGCGCGCGAGCGTCGCGTCGATCACGTGCTGTCGAACTCGTTCGGCTTCGGCGGCACGAACGCCACGCTCGTCGTCTCGCGGGTGTCCTGATGCGCATCGTCGTCGCGGCCGACCACGCCGGCTTCCGGTTGAAGGACGAGCTCGTCGCGCACCTCCGCGCGCGCGGCCACGCGATCGAAGACCTCGGTGTGCACGAGGGCACCTCGGTCGACTACCCCGACTTCGCGCACCAGGTCGCGAAGAAGCTCGAGGCCGGTGAGGCCGATCGCGGCCTGCTCGTGTGCGGCACCGGTGTCGGCATGGCGATGGCCGCCAACCGTCACCCGCGCATCCGCGCGGTCAACTGCAGCGACACCTTCACCGCGCGCAACGCCCGCGGGCACAACGACGCCAACGTACTCACGCTGGGCGAACGCGTGGTCGGCGTGGGCCTCGCGACAGACATCCTCGACGTGTTCCTCGCGACCGCGTTCGAGGGTGGCCGGCACGAGCGGCGCGTCGCCAAGATCGAGTGCTGAGGGTCTCCGCGTCACCTCCATGTGACCGGTTGGCGACGGTGCAGAGGCGCGTGTAGCCTCGCGACATGCGACGGGGGTTGTCGTTTTCGGTCGTCCTCATCACCACGTGCGGGCTCGTCTCGCTCGTCCCCACCGGCTGCGGGGGTGGCACGCCCGAGCCGGTCGCGCCCGTCGCGAGCGCGAGCGCGAGCGCGCCCAGGAAGCTCGACTGCGCGTTCGCGAAGAACCCCGAGTCGTGCTGGCGCACGTTCACCGCCAAGCTCGTGTCGTGCCTGAGCGGCAAGGCGAGCGGCCCCGGCAAGCTCCAGAAGGACGACGCCACGATGTGCGTCCTGCCCGACGACCAGGCGGTGAAGTTCGGTCAAGCGTGCGACCCCGACGGCAAGTGCGAGGTGCGCGAGCTGTTCATGGGCAAGGGCGACAAGAAGTGCTTCGAGTTCAGCGTCTCGATCGACAAGCCACCGAGCGAAGAGGGCCGCGGCGCGGGCACGTTCGAGATCAAGGCCGCGCACGGCACGGTGCACTTCCAGTGGGACGAGAAGCAGAAGACCCTCACCTGCCCCGACGGCACCCAGTACTCGGGCACCGGCGCGTGGAAGGGCGAGCTCGCCGACTGCAACGACGAGGCGAGCGCCGCGGGCATCCCCGCCTATGCACTGACGGTCTCGCCCACGGTGATGGACGGCAAGAAGAAGAAGCGCGCCGGGCGCGTGTCGTTCGAGCTCGCGTCGATGGACACCGTCTTCGACTGCGACAAGCTCTAGTTCTTGAGGGGGCTCGCGCCCCCTCGGGGTCGGCGGCCGCGCCGCCGACTTCGCCCCTGTCGGGGCTCGTCGCGTCGCAGACCGGCCTCCCACCCCGCGCGCCGCTGCGCGGCGAGACGGCAACGCTCCGGCGTGTCGGCTCTCTGAGACGTCAACGTGGTAGTCAGACGGAGACTGATACGCCGCTACCAGGGGCGGCGCATGCGATCGAAGGCGTCGTGGGTGCTCTGGATCTCGGTGCGCTGATCGAGGAGGAGGTTGCCGACCTCCATCGGGAGCTTCATCTCGAGCGCCGACTCCCACTTGCGGAGCGCGAAGGCTTCGCCCCGCTCGCACTCGACGAGCATGCGCACCGGACGCCCCTTCACCACGGCGGCCACCGCGTCCATGAACGTGCGGTGCACCTTGCCGACCATCGTGCCGGTCATGTCGGACGGAGCGCCGAGACGGTCGAGCTGATCGCGCAGCTGCTTGGCCATCGTCGCCCGTCGGCCAGCGTAGTCCTCGAACACGGCGCGCAGCCCCGAGTCGCCCTGGGTGTCCCGCGCGGCGTGGATGAACCCTTGCTCGGCGTCGAGCGCAATCTGGAGCAGCTCCGTCAGCACCGCGACGACGTTGCGTTGCTCGTGGGGGGTGAGGTCGGAGTAGGCGTCGACGAGGGTGGCCATGTCCGAGGTCCGAGCATGGCTCGTGCCGCGCGAAGCCGCTGGACGCAGCGCGCGCGCTCCGCGCCTCTGCGAAGGAGCCGCGCCGCCCCGCACGTCTTGCGTCTCTCGGTTCGTGCTCGTTCAGTGCAGGGCGACCCGCGCGAGGGGCACCGGCGCGTCGCGGTAGCCGTCGTCGCCGTAGGCCTCGAGCACGGCGCCCTCTCCGTCGACGACGGGGAGCTGGTCGAGCGGCTCGTCGGCGCGCGCGACGCGGAGGCGGAGGCCCTGGGTGTGCCCGTCGGCCACCGTGGCGACGAAGCGCCGACGCGCGCGACGACGGCCCTCGGCGCGCACGACGATGCCGAGGCCGACGAGGGCCATGAGGGCGAGGCCGACGTCTCCGAAGCGGGTCGTGGGGCCGATCGCGCGAGTGAGGAGGGCGAAGAACGCTGCATACCCCGCGAGCGCCGCGCCACACGCCTCGTGGACGCGATCGACGTCGTCGAAGGTGGGGCCGAGGCGCTTGCGCACCCACGCCACGAACGGGGCGAAAGCGATGCCGTAGAGCACGCCGATGATCCCGCCCACGAGGGCACCGATGAGGCAGCCCGCGAGGAGCACCGCCACGAACGACCCGTGGCGCTCCCCTGCGAACAGGAGGATGACCGGCAGCTGGGCGTTGAGGGCGCCGAGCAGCGCGCCGAAGACGAGGGTCGCGGTGATGGCGCCGCCCCGGCTCTTCTGCCGCAGCGCGAGCCGCCCGAGCCACATCGCGAGGAACGTGCTCGTGGTCGCGACGAGGAGCCGCATGCCTGCCCCATCGACGGGGCGGGGGAAGAACCCGAGGAGACACGCGACGGCCGCCACCGCGGCCAGCGTGAGCGACACGGCGCGCTCGGGCCCGGTGAGGGGCTCGGCGAGCTGGGCGCGGAGCGTGGCGGGCAGCGAGCGCACGTCCCCGATCGACGCACGAATCGAGTTGGACATTCCCGGCTCCTACTTGGGGTCGCGGCGGCGGCGGGCTCCGAGGAGGAACAGCGCAGCCACCGAGAACGTAGGGGCGGCCGTCGCGTTCGGCGAGGTGGCACAGCCGCCACACCCCTCGGGCTGTCGCGCCACGGTGGGGGTCGCGAGACGCGCGGGGAGCGGGGGCGCCCACGGCGGAGGCGGCGGAGCGTTGCGCTTCTTCTCCTCGACGAGGAAGACCTCGCTCGCCTCGTTCACCTTTCCGGCGGGGAACACGTCGGTGAGCACGGTGGGACACGGAACGGCGCCGGTCTTGGCCCCCTTCGCGCCCGGAGGGAACGGGACGTGCTGGCACACGCCGGATCCCTTCCGCTCGATGGAGGCGCCGAGCGCCTGTCCGAGCAGCTCCGCAGGACATGAGGCGACGAGCGCACCCCCCGACGGGAAGAGGAGGAAACACGCCGTCGGGTGCAGCCGCACGATGGTCGCGGCCTCACTCCGGGTCGGCGCCTCGATGGGTGGATCCGAGAACGGTGCCTTCGGCGGCGGCGGATTGGCCGCCGCGTGACGGGCGGTCGCCGTCACGGTGATCACGACGAGCGCACCCCGCAGCGTGCCGCGCTTCGCTCCGCTCGCTCCGTTCACTTCTTCTCGGCGAGGATCAGGATGCGGGGCGAATCGGCGCCGAAGAACACGCCGGGGGTCGAGGTGTCACCGCTCGCCTCGACCACGCGGAAGCCGTGGTCGTGGAGCAGCTTGCCGAGCTCGTGCAGCGCGTAGAGGCGGATCGTGTACTCGAGCTCGCGCTGGCGCCCGTCCTCCATCATCAGCGTGCGCTTCACCTGGAGGCGGCTCGTGATCGAGTTGAGCTGCACCTCGTCCATGCAGACGCAGCCGTCACCCTCGAACCACACCATCGAAGGCAGGCGGCAGGCGAGGAAGTCGCGGTTCGACATGTCGAGCAGGAACCGCCCGCCGGGGCGCAGGGCCCGGTGGATCTTGGCGACCACCTCGGCGTTCTTCGCGTCGTCGAAGTAGCCGAAGGTCATGCCCCAGCAGTACACGCCGTCGAACGCCGCCTCGAAGGTCAGCTCGCGCATGTCGCCCTGGAGGAAGTTGATGCGCTGCTGCTTGTCGGCGGCCTCGTCGGCGGCGCGCGCAAGCATGGCGAGCGAGAGATCGACGCCGATGACCTCGTAGCCACGACCGGCGAGCGCGACCGCCTGCTCGCCCGCGCCGCACCCGAGGTCGAGGATGGTCGCGCCCTTCTCGCACCCGAGCGCGTCCTCGATGAAGCGAGCCTCGCGCTCGAGGTACGTGCTGCGCATGCGCGGCATGGTGCGCACGAAGTCGTCGTTGAAGAGCTCCTCGAACCACTGGCGCTTCTTGCGCTTCTGCTCGGGCGCTTCGGGCGTGGTCATCACCGGCGCGGAGGGCGCGGGCGAAGCGGAGGCCGCGGCCGCGGGCTGCGTCGCCGCGGGCTGAGTCCCCGGCTGGGTCGCCGGTTGCGTGGTCGCGGGCGGCGGCAGCGGCGACGCGAGGGGCGCGGCCTGGGCAGGTCCGGCGCTGCTCGTCGCCGCGGCCGTGACGATCTTCGGGAGGTCCTCGCCCGCGGCCTGCGCGGGCAGCGTGGTGCCGACCGCGGGGGCCGGCTCGCTCTGCGCCTTCTTGCGCGGGAGCGGGGGCTTCTTGGCCTGCACCTCCTCGACGACCTGATCGTCGAGCGACTCCTCGGAAGGCCCGTCCGGGCCCGCGATGGGCTCTTCCAGCACGACCGGGACGTCGATGCTCGCGTCGAAGTCGCTCGTGTCGAGCATCGCGAGGGCCTCGCGCACCGTGGCGTCGAGGTTCGGGACGGTGACGGTCGAGGGCTTGGCGGCGCGGGGGTCGCGCATCGGCGCGGGAGAGGCCGGCGGCGTGGGCGGCATCTCGGTCACGGGCGAGGACGCGTCGCTCGCCGCCACCGGCGCGACCGGCGCGACACCGGGCATCAGCGGCGTGGGCTCGGGCTCCATCCGCGGCGCGACCCGGTGGGTCCCCGAGGTGTGATCCGCGCCATCGGGGCCGAGCACCGCGAAGGTCTCGGCCGGCGGCGCGAGGAACTGGGGCGGGTTGCTGCGCGCGGCGGGAGGACCGGACGCGGGACCGCCGATCGAGATGATGCGCTGCTGCATCACGACGATGGGCGCGACGGGCACGGTGACCGCCGTGAGCGAGTCGCCCATCGGAGGCGCACCGGGGGCGTCGGCGACGAAGGAGGCGCGATCGAGCAGCGCCTCGGGCGGTGGCTGCGACGCCGGACGCTCGGGAGGCCTGCTGGCCGTCGGCAGCGTCACCCCCACGCTGGCGCCAACAGCGGTGGCCGGGATCGCGTCGGTCGGCGCCATGCCGAGGGGCGTGTGCAGCGCCGCGGTCAGCTCGTCGAAGTTCGGCGGCGGGGGGATCGCGAGCCCACCGCTCGTGGGCGCCGTGAACGAAGGGGCGGCGAGCGCCTCGACCGCCTTCGCGGTGACGGACTCGGCGGGGGTCGCAGCGGCCGTGAGCGCGGGCGCGGGCACCGACGCACGCGTGGGCTTCGGCCCTTCGGGTGGCGCGGCGGGCGCCGAGTGGGCGTGCGACGCCGGCGGCACCGAGCGGCGCGGCGCCTTCGGGGCGGAGCCGGGCACTGCGTCGTCGGGCACCCGGATGGCTGCGCGGCGGCGACGACCGCGACCGCCGAGGAGCTCGGCGGCCGAGGGACGCGCCTCCCCGGGATCGGAGGCGCGGTCGCCCGGATCGGAGGGACGCTCTCCATCGAGACGCGACATCAGGCTGTCCACGTCCGGCGGCTCGGACGTGGGCTTGCGCACCGGATCGCTCATGAGCGCGCGCCTCCCGTCTGCAGGTCGCGGGCGCGGCCGAGGCTCTGCCCGTAGCGAATCGTCTCCGGATCGCGCGAGAAGCCGGCGAAGCGGTCGGGCGGCACGAGGAGCACCACCGTGGAGCCGAGGTGGAACGCGCCGAGCTCATCGCCGCGTTCGAGGGAGATGCCTGGCGAGAGCACGTGCTCGCCGGCGACGTCGGCCTGGTCGATGCCGACGACGGTCATGCGACCGACGATCATCGCGCCGACCAGCACCACCGCGACGCGCCCCCAGACGGGCGATTCGACCTCGACGACCACGCGGCGGTTCTTCACGAACAGGCGCGGCACGTGCTGCTCGCCGACCTCGTTGACCGGCCAGCGGTCACCGTCGATCGCGCGGACCCGGCGGATCGTGCCCGAGACCGGGGAGTGGACGCGGTGGTAGTCGCGCGGAGAGAGGTAGACGACGGCGAACCCGCCGCCGGTGAGATCACGCGCGAGGTCACGGTCGCCCACGAGCTCGTCGACCGTGTAGGGGCGGCCCTTCACCATCAGCGAGCCGCGGCCGTCGCTGCGACCGAGATCGACGAGGCGACCGTCGGCGGGCGAGACCATCACGGCGTCGTCGCCCTCGATCGGACGCAGGCCCGGGCGCAGACGCCGCGTGAAGAAGGCGTCGAACGACGGGTAGGGCTGGTCGGAGGGCGCCGCCTCGTCCCAGTCCACGTCGTACGCGCGGCCGTACGCCGAGAGGATGGGCTGCAGCACCGGCGCAGGCACGCGTGCTTCGCAGAGCGCGCCCATGGCACGGCTGATGGCGTTGCGGGGGAGGGCCCCGAGAATCTTCGCGGCCGCGTACGTGACGACGCTCATTCGGGCCCTTTGGAGGAAGGTTACGGGGCGCGGACGAGCAGGGTCAATCTTTGGGCGCTTCGGACTTTGCCGCAGTGCACAACGCCTGGGCGACCGCGCGGCCGATCGAGGGGAACTCGGTGGGTTCGGGGGCCACGTCCGACCACCCGCAGGCGGCCTCGACCGAGAGCGGGGCGTGCGCGATGGCCTCGAGGTAGGCCTGGACCGTCTCCTTGCCGGTGACGCCGATCGCGCGCAGCGCGTCGCCGCGCAGGGCCCAGAAGAGGCCCGAATCGCCCATGACCTTGAAGGGATCGAGCAGGGCCTTGGCGCCGGTCGGGTCTCCCCCGAGCAGCCGGCCGCGGGCGACCCACGCCATGATCCACGGGTCCTTGGTCTCGCCCGCCAGCGGCTCGAGCTCCTTGCGCGCGGCGGCGAGGTGCTTGCGAGCGAGCAGCAGCTCCCCGAGACGCACCGCGTTACGCGCGGGACGCGGGTCCTTGCGCTTGGCTTTCGGGTCCGGGTAGGCGCCGTCGGGCAGCGCCTTCTTGCCCATGACCCACGGGCGCCAGATGCCGTCCCACGCCTTGAGGTCCTTGCCGGTGACCTCGACGAGGGCGGCGTCGACGTCTTTCGCGGTGGCGAGCGCCTTCACGAGCCGGGGCAGCACGGTCGGGTCGCTCGGCGCGGTGGGCGTCTCGCCGGCGCGGTCCCCCGCGAGGAAGCGGACGAAGCTCGTGACCTCCGCGTACACCACTGCTGCCTGCTGCGCGCTCGGCAACATGGCGACCGACGGCCCGATCCCGTCGAGTGGACGCCCGAGCCCGGCCTCGAGACCCTTGGCCGCGAACACGTCGGGCGAGCTCAGGCCGTCGATCGGGGTGGCCTCGCGCCACCGCGCCTCCTCGCGCTTGGCCACGCCCTCCTGCAGCCACAGCGGGGCGCGGTCGAGCGTGCCCCGCGACAGCGCGAGGTGGGTGAGCTCGTGCGCGAGCGTGTCGCGGAAGCCGTACCCATAGGGGATCGCGCGCGGCGAGAGCATGATGACCCGCCCGTACTTGGCGATGCCCACCGTGCCGGTGGTGCGCGCCGCGTCGTACGGCAGGCCGGTCATCACCGAGAGAGTGGCCTGGTCGCGCACGAGGTTCACGCGCACCGGCCGCGGCATCTTCACGCCGAGGTCCTTCTCGAGCACGGCGAGCTGCTTGTGGATCGTCTCGCCGATCAGCGGCACGAGGGCGAGATCGGCGTCGTCCTGCAGCCGCACGCGCACGCCGAAGGTGAGGTCGTTCACGACGAGCGTGCCGCCGCTCCCCCGCGCGCACCCGGCGGCGATCGGCTTCAGATCCTTGGTGGCCTTGAGCTTCTCGACGCCGGCCTTCTCGAGCTCGGTGACCGCCGTGTCGCAGTCGTCCTCGTAGAGGGCGAGGCGGGCGAGCTGCAGCGCGACCTCGGGGTCCTTGGGGTCGAGCTTGGCGAGGAGCGTGCGCGCGCGGTCGACGTCGAGCGCGGTGATCGCGTCGGTGGCCTCGTCGAGGGTGAGGAGCGCCGCGTGGGCGCGCGGCCCCGCGAGGAGGGCGGTCGCGACGGCGACGAGCGACAGCAGGCGGCGGGCGTTCACTGGACCAGGCCCTCCGCGTAGCGCTTGACCGCGTCCTTGAGGCGCGGACTCGTGGCGCCGCTGCCGAGCCCCGTGAGCGCGCGTTTGCGGAACGCCTCGGGGCCCTTGAAGTCCTTGCCGCTGTCGATGGGGACCTTCTCGTCGGGGTTGAACGCGCCCTGCTTGCCGTCGCCGCCCTTGCCGTCGTCCTCGTGCGCCTCGCCCTTGGACTTGTCGCGGGCCTTCTCGAGCAGGCGCTGGGCCTCCTTCTGGGCCTCGAGCGCCTTGTCGGCCTCGCCCTCGGCGAGCCGCTCCGCGGCGTCCTTCATCTTCTGCTGCGCCTTCTCGAGGAGCGACTTCACGTCCTCGGGCAGCGGGCTCTTCTTCTCGGCCTCGTCGCCGAGCTGACCGGTCTTCTCGGCGAGGCCCTTCTCGCGCGGCGCGACGCCCTTCACGCCGTCCTTGGCCTTCTCGGCGGCCTTCTTGCGCAGCTCGGCGAGGAGCTTCTCGACCCAGGCCAGCTGCTGCTTGACCTCGTCGTCGACGTCGTCGAGCCGCTGCTCGGAGCCGGGCTTCATCCACGCCTTGTCGCGCGCCTCGTCGACGGCCTTGCGCCCCGAGACGCCGCGCTCCTTGGCGTCGCCGAGCTGCAGCTTCTCGAGGGCCTCGGCCATGGCCTCGACCTTCTCGCGCACCGAGGCCTCCGCCGAGGTGATGTCCTTCTTGAGGCCGCCGGCCTTGGGCAGGGTGGCGACCACCTCGCGCAGGGCCTTCGCGCGCTTCTTGGCCTCCTCGAGCAGGCCCTCGATCTGCTTCGGGTCCTCGGCGGCGCGCAGCAGGTCTTCGACCTTGCCGATCGACTCGCCGTGCTCCTTCACGATCTCCTCCAGCTGCTTCTGCTGGTCGCCCGCCTGCTTCTCGCCCTGCGACTCCTCTTCCATCGAGTCGTCGCCGGGCGGGCTCGCGCTGTCGCCCCCACCGCCTCCGCCGCCGCCTCCGCCGCCGCCCTCGAACGAGTGGTACGGCTCGCGCATGCGCGCGGCGAGGTCTGCGAGGGCGAGGTAAGCGTGGTGCCAGTTCTTCTTCTCTCGCGCGCGGGCCACGCGGCGCAGGTCGTTCTGCACGATCTCCCCGAGGTCGTCGCCGAGCCCCTCGAGCGTGCGCAGCGAGGTGCCGGCGCCCTCGAGGGCCTTCAGATCGACGTCGAGGCGCATCGTCGCCGCCTGCACCGCCGTCGCGGGCGGCGACAGCGCCGCCGCCGCGAGCGCGCCGTCGTAGGCGACCTCGGCGACCAGCTTGGCGATGGTCTTGCTGTCGCGGTTGGAGAGTGCGCGCAGGGCGTCGTCCACGCGCACGGTGAGGGTCTCGAGGGCCGCGACGGTGCGCTTGCGCGCGACCTCGCCCGGCGCCTTGCGCTCGGCGGCCAGCGCCTCGTCGAGCTTGCGCGTGCGCCCGATCAGCACCAGCGAGACCTTCCACGGCACGCCGAGGCCGTCGTGCTCGGCGGCGAGGAACTCGTCGAGCTCCTTCTTGCGGACGGCGAAGCTCTTCTCGAGGGCGGCGACGCCAGCTGCGTCGCTCTTGCCCTCGAGGGCCTCGGCGAGGTGGTCGACGAGGCCGTCGCGCACCTTCTTCAGCGCGAGGTAGCGCCGCGACTCCGCGCCGCCGATGGTCGGCGGGACCAGCGTGATCTCGAGGCTCCGGCCCCACTTGGGCCCGGTGATCGGGTCGTTGTCGCGCGCCTCGACGCGCACCGCGATCGGCGTGCGCGCCTTGCGGACGAACGGGTCGTCGGTGCGCAGGACGTAGCCGCCGCGGTCGTGCTTGGGCTCGGCGTCGAGCTTGGCGAGGATGCGGCGCTCCTCCTTCTCGCCGACGCGGAGCACGAGGTGCACCTCGCGCAGGCCGTGGTCGTCCCACGCGTCGTAGCGGATCGGGATGCGCCCGCGGCTCTCCTTCTCGAGCTCGATGGTCATCGGCGCGCCCTCGAGCTCCACGGTCGGGACCTCGTCGGGGATGGCGGTGAGGTCGAACCAGTCGGGCTCCTCGATCACCACCTCGCCGAAGCGCGCGCGCACGCGGAGGCGGCCCGACACGGCGACCGACCAGCGCGCGACGACGCCGCCCTTGCCGTCGTCGACGAACGGCACCTCGTGGTAGTCGTCGGCCAGGAGGAGTCGGCGACCCGGGTGCTTGATCGTGCCGCGGATCTCGATCGAAGCGCCGCGGTTGGCGGTGAGCTTCTTGTAGCCGTGGTGGTTCGAGTTGGGCTTGTGCAGGTACGACGGCGGGTGGATCGTGACCTCCGGGTCCTCGATCCAGGTCATCGGCAGCGGGGCGACGCCCGACCGCGCGAGCGCGACGTCGACCCCCTCGAGCGCGCGCATCGGCGCGAGCGCGACCACCGTGACGACCACGATGGCGAGGGCGAAGCCGGCGAGGCTGGCGATGCGGCCGCGACGCTCCCCCTCGGCCGCGAGCAGCGACAGCGGCAGCCGCGCGAGCGCGCGCTTGGCGTGCAGCGCGGCGAGCGCGGGCGAGACGCCCTCGTGGTCGCGGGCGGCCGCGACGCGGTCGGCCAGCTGCTGCTGCGAGAGCGCGCGCTCGACGGCCGACGGTCCGAGCACCGGGCCCGCGCTCCGCAGGGCCGAGGCGGGGCGCCCGAGGCGTTTGCTCCCGCGCCGCGCGACGATCGGCGGCACGACGAGCCCGAGGAACACGACGACGCCGGCGGTGACGCGCGCGCGCAGGGTGCCGACGCGGGCCGCGTGGATGGCGCCGATCAGCGCCGTGGCGAGGAACGCGATCGCGAGCTGGAAGCGCTGCGAGCGCACCGGGCCCCAGAGCTCGTCGCGCACCTTGGTGGCGACCTCCTCGATGCTCACGCCGAACGAGGACGGCGGCGCGCTCGACCGACGCTCGCGCGCCTTCTCGTCCTTGTCCCCGGCGGCCACTCCTTCCCAACGTAGTCGAGGCCGGCGGCGACGCCAGGGTCATGCTAGCGATCGACCATGGGCGGAGACCTCGGCGCCCTCGTCGCGTTGCTGCGTGGGCGTCGAACGGCCGTGCTCACCGGCGCGGGCATCAGCACGGAGTCGGGCATCCCCGACTACCGCGGCCCGGGCACGCGCGCACGGGCTCGCAACCCCATCCAACACCGCGCCTTCGTCACCGATTCCGCGGCGCGCCGGCGCTACTGGGCCCGCGCGGCCGCGGGCTGGGCGCGCTTCTCCGACGTACGCCCGAACGCCGGACACCTCGCGCTCGTGGAGCTCGAGCGGCGCGGCGTCGTGGACGGGCTCGTCACCCAGAACGTCGACCGCCTGCACCAGCGCGCGGGCAGCGCCCGGGTCGTCGAGCTCCACGGGGCGCTCGAGGAGGTGCGGTGCCTCGGCTGTGGCGCGATCGGGCCGCGCGCCGAGGTGCAGGCCCGGATCTTCGCGGACAACCCCGGCTTCGACCCGGTCGCGCTCGAGCACGCGCCCGACGGCGACGCCGAGATCGCCGAGGGCCTGCTCGACGGGTTCGTCGTGCCCGACTGCCTGCGCTGCGGCGGGGTGCTCAAGCCCGACGTCGTGTTCTTCGGCGACAACGTGCCCCGCCCCAAGGTCGACCTCGCCTTCTCCTGGGTCGACGCGGCAGACGTGCTCCTCGTGGTCGGCTCCTCGCTCGCGGTGTTCAGCGGCTACCGGTTCGTGCTCCGCGCGAAGGAACGCGGGCAGCCGATCGGCATCGTGAACCTCGGCGAGTCGCGCGGGGATCCCCACGCAGACGTGCGGGTCGACGCGCGGGCCGGTGAGGTGCTGCCGGCGCTCCTGGAGGTGCTCTGAACATGCGCGCGCTCGAATACGACCGGTATGGTGGCCTCGAGGTGCTGGTGTCCCGCGAGGTCCCCGCGCCCCACCCGGGGCCCGGCGAGATCCTCGTGCGGGTGCGCGCGGCCGCCCTCAACCCCAAGGACGCGCTCGTGCGCAAGGGGCGGTTCAAGGCCATCAGCGGCTTCTCGTTCCCGAAGCGCGTCGGGCTCGACTTCGCGGGAGAGGTCGCCGAGCTCGGCGCCGGCGTGTCGGGCCACGCGGTGGGCGCGCGGGTGTTCGGGGCGCTCGAGGAGCTCACTGCCACGCGGGGCACGCTCGCCGACTACGTGGTGTGTCGGCCCGAGGAGCTCGCGCGCGCGCCTTCCGGTTCGTGGGTGACGGCCGCGGCGCTGCCCCTCGCAGCGACGACGGCGCTGCAGGCGCTCCGGGATCTGGCGCGCGTGCGCCCGGGGATGCGCGTCCTGATCCACGGCGCCTCGGGCGGCGTGGGAACGTTGGCGGTGCCGATCGCGAAGTGGCTCGGGGCGCACGTGACCACCACGTCTTCCGAGGGGAACCGCGCGCTCTGCGCGTCGCTGGGTGCCGACCAGACGCTCGACTACGCGGCGCCGCCGTTCGCGACCACCGGCCCGCTGTCGGGCGTCGGGCCGTTCGACGTGGTGTTCGACGTGTACGGCAACCTGTCGTTCGAGAAGGTCAGGCCGGTGCTGCGCGGCACGTACGTGTCGACCGTGCCCTCGGCGAGGGTCGCGTGGGACCAGCTGCGCACCCGGTGGAGCACGCCGCACGCGGCGCTGGTGCTGGTCCGCGCGCGCACGGTCGACTTCGCCATCGTCGCCGACCTCGTGGACCGCGGCGTGCTGCGCGCCACCCTCGACCGCGTGGTGCCGTTCGACCGCGCGGTCGACGCGGTGCGCGCCCTCGAGACCAAGCGCGCGCGCGGGAAGATCGTGGTGGAGCTCTAGCCACTCCGTTCACGCACCTGCCGACAGGAAGACGGGCCGCCACCCATCTGCCCGCACGAACCGTCGCCCGTGTCCTTGCACCGAACTCGAGCGCCGTGAGCCTTGATTTCAGCCGCCCCAGCTCCAGCTCCGCGGCACGAGTGGCCGGGGTGACTGGGGCGGCCGGCGCGCCGGCGCGGGTCGCAAGGCCGCGCCCTACGCCCACGTCGCGCACCACCGTCGCCCCCTCCACGCCGCGCGACACCCCGTCCACGTCACCTGGCACGCGGTCTCCGGCCTCGCCTCTCTGCGCGGGATCGAGGTGTTGCCCGAGCTCGTCGCGAGCATCGCCAAGGCGTCGACCGAGGCGTTCCGGGTGGTTCATTTCTCGATCCAGGACGACCATCTGCACCTGCTCGTGGAGGCGTCCGACCGCTCCGCGCTGCGGCTGGGCCTGCAGGGCCTCGGAGTGCGCCTCGCCCGCGCGACCAACCGCGTCCTGCGGCGTTCGGGGCGGGTCCTCGGCGACCGCTACCACGCGAGGGCTCTGCGCACGCCCCGCGAGGTCAAGCACGCCCTCGCGTACGTCTTGCAGAACTTCAAGAAGCACCAGCGCCTCGCGGCGACGCGGCTCGACCCTTGCTCGTCCGCCGTGTGGTTCGACGGTTTCCGCGAGCGCGCGCCGGCCGCTCGCCGGCGCACCGGTGCGCGCGCCGCACACGTGGCTCTGTCGCGTCGGCTGGCGCCGTCACGGGCTCCTGTCGGCCGAGGCGCGCCCCGCCCCGCGCTAGCGCGCCATCCGCTCCGGGTGCGCGTAGAACGTCGCGCGCTCGCCGCGCACGAACCCGGCCAGCGTGATGCCCATCTCGCGCGCGAGGTCGACCGCGAGCGTGCTCGCCGCCGACACCCCGGCGATGGCCGGGATCCCCGCGACCGCCGCCTTCTGCACGATCTCGAAGCTCGTCCGACCGCTCACGAAGAGGAGCGCCCCGCGCGCGAGGGTGCCCGCGCGCAGCGCCGCGCCGATCACCTTGTCGACCGCGTTGTGCCGGCCGACGTCCTCGGCCGCCGCGAGGGTCGCGCCCGATTCGTCGAGGAGCAGCGCGCCGTGCAGGCCGCCGGTGCGCGCGAACACGATCTGCGCCGCCGCGAGTCGCTCCGCTGCGCCGTGGACCAGCGCGCGCGGGAGCCTCGCCGTCGAGGTGACCGGCCGGCAGCGCGCCATCAGATCGGCGATGGTGCGGCGGCCGCACACGCCGCACGACGCGGTGGTGAGGGTGCCGCGGCGCGCGCCGTCGACCACCAGCACGACCCCCGGGCCGGGCAGCACGTCGACGACGTTGCCGTAGCCCTCCTCGCCCGGTCGGCCGCAGTGGGTGATGGTGCCCACGTCGGCGAGGGACCGCACGACGCCCTCGGCGAACAGGAAGCCGAGCACGAGGTCGGGGTCGTCGCCCGGCGTGCGCATGGTCACCGCGACGGTGTCCCCGGCGACGCGGATCTCGAGCGGCTCCTCGACGACCAGCTCGTCGCTCGTGACGGCGCCGGACGAGCTCTCGACGTCACGACGCGCGATCCGGTCCCGAGACACGCTGGCATCCTAGCGCAGCGACGCCCCGACCGCGGAGGACCGCACGGGTTGCGACCCGCGCACGCGGTGCCTCGGTTCCGGCCGCTCCGTCACAGCAGAGACCGTGCACGTTCGACGGCCCGGCGTATGCACGATGCGGAGCATGGCTCTCCGCCCAGAGCTCCTGTTCCCCCACCTCCTCTGCGTCGCGCTCGGGTTGCTCCTCGCCGTGCTCGCCTGGAAGAAGCCGGTCTGGGCCCGGGTGAGCTTCGTCGCGCTGTTCGGCCTGGCGGCGGTGTTCAACCTGCGCACCGCCATCGTCGACCCGTCGGCGTATCTGTCGTTCGCCACGCTCACCGACTCGACCCACTACCGGGCGCTGATCCTCGGGCCGTTCGCCCGTCACGTCACGGCGTGGGTGTGCGCGATCGCGCTCGGACAGGCCCTGATCGCGCTGGGGCTGCTCCTCCGCGGGCGTCTGGCGCAGCTGGCCGCGATCGGGGCCATCGTGTTCCTGTGCGCGATCGCGCCGCTGGGCGTCGGCTCGGCGATGCCGTCGAGCCTGCTCATGGCGGGCGGGATGGTCGTGCTGCTCCTCCGCCGGTTCCCGACCACGCTCGGCGAGGACCTGGCCCCCCATCCGCCGGTCGATCGGCACCACCGGGCCTGACCGCGGCGACGCGCCGCCAGCGACTCGACGGGCCAGAGCGAGCCCGAAGCGCTACGTTTCCGGCCCCATGCGGTCTCTCCCCCTCGCCTTCGCTGCGCTCGTCCTGCTCGCCGGCTGCAAACGCAAGCCCGAGGCCAAGCCACTCGCGCAGGACGACGGCAAGGGCAAGACCCACGAGTGCAAGCTCGTCGCCGGCGGGATGATCACGCAGGACACGGTCGTGCAAGCCGGCTGCCTCGTGACGGTCGGCGAGCCCTACGTCGTGAGCAAGGGCGCGACGCTGAAGATCGAGGCGGGCGCGAAGCTGTCCTTCAAGAAGGGCGCGCGGCTCGCGATCCAGGACGGCGCGCTGCTCTCGCAAGGCACCGCGGCCGAGCCGGTCGTGTTCACCTCGGCCGAGGCCAAGCCCGCGGCGGGCGACTGGAGCGGCCTCGTGTTCGCCTCGGGCAAGCCGTCCACCCTCGAGTGGACGGTCGTGGAGTGGGCCGGCGACGCGAAGCTCACCGCGCCCCTGGATCCGAAGGCCGCGAAGGCCGGCGCGCTGGCCGAGGCCTCGGAGTTCGGGATGATCGGCCTGCTCTCGGGCGCGCCCCCCGGGAGCTACGCGCCGCTCGCGGACCGCAAGCCGGCGATCCACGTGGCGCCGGGCGCGGTGCTCTCCCTCGTCGATTGCACCGTCCGTCACGCCGTCCGCGTCGGGCTGAGCGCCGAGGGCGACGCCCCGTTCGGACGCTTCGAGCGCGTGCACTTCGAGGACAACGGCGGCTTCGCGATGGACGTGCGCGGCGCCGCGCTCGGCTCGGTCTCGTCGCTCACGTCGTCCGAACCGGTGCGCGTCCGTGGCGACGTGAAGACCACGCAGACGTGGCCGAAGCTCACGGGCGGCATCGTGGTGGCCTCGCTGCAGGTGGTCGCCAAGGAGCCCAAGGGCTCGGTCGTGTTGACGCTCGCGCCCGAGACCGTCCTGCGCGTGGAGCCGGTGTCGAGCATCCGGATCGGTGGCTACTCGGAGGGCGGCGGGCTCGTCGCGCCGAAGGTCGTCTTCACGAGCAACGCGCCCAAGCCAGCGCCGGGCGACTGGGCCGGCATCCACTTCGGCAAGCGGGCGCCAGGCACGAACCTCGACGGCTGCATCGTCGAGTACGCGGGCTACGAGGCCCCGGTGACGACCTCGCCCGCGAAGGCCGGCAAATCCAAGGAGAAGCCGCGCCCGAAGCCCTCCGCGCTCACGGTGCAGGAGTGGATGAAGGACTTCGCGGTGGTGAACACCACGTTCCGCCACAACGCGGGGCCGGGCATGGGCAGGCCCGAGATGTATGGTCTGTTCGGCGCGGGCGGCACGGGCGGCTGCGAGGGCCTCGACGCGCCGAAGCACGGCAACAAGTCGATCGGTCAGCCGCTCTGCGAGTACCACGAGGATCCCTTCAAGGACATGTTCGGTGCGGGCGGTCTCGGGCTCGGAGCCGAGCTCGGCACGCTCGACACGGTTGCCGGGCCCGGCCTGGGCGGGATCTACGGCTCCGGGTCGGGCGGGGGTGGCACCAGCGGCCTCGGCAAGGCGGGCGGTGGCTACGGCGGTGGCGCCAGCGGCAAGGGCTTCGGCGGCGGTGGCGTTGGCATCGGTGGCGGTGGCGTTGGCATCGGTGGCGGCGGCGGCGGTGGCGGGGGTGGTGGCGGCGGCACGGCCACGGGCAGCGTGAAGCCGAAGTCGCCCGCCGGCGCGACGAGCGAGTGAGCCGCAGACTCACGTCCGGCGGCGACGCCTCAGCACGACGGCAACCGCGACGAACGCGGCCATCGAGGCGTGAGAGCCAGGGATCGTCCGACCGACGACGCACCCACACCCGCCGGCGCCGCCGGTCGGGGCGTCCGATGCGTCCGCGCCTGCATCGACGGCTCCTCCGTCGGGCACACCGGCGTCACCTTCGACGCAGACCCCCTTCGCGCATCTGCCGGCGGCACCGCACGCGTCTCCATCCTTCGGGTAGCGGCACGCGAGCGAGTCGACGCCGTCGCAGATACCCGCGCAGACTCCGTCGCCACAGGTGCGGGCGGCGTGCGGTG
>JAEUKC010000419.1:0-5049 GCA_016794445.1 Myxococcales bacterium | reverse complement strand
GATCGGACAGCGCGCGGGTCCGAGAGCTCCAGTTCGACTCCGGCGGTGAGGCGTGCGGCGCAAGTAAGGACTCGGTGATGCAGATCATCGGCGCTGCCGTACAGCCCTCCCATCGCCTGGACCGTGTCGAAGTCGTCGGTGACGAACTCCTCCCAGCCAAGGGGGCCACGCATCAACGTGACCGCACCTTCTCGTGGGCGGACACCGATGCGGATCATCCCATCGGGCGTGTGTCGAACCATGATGAGGTCGAAACTCACCCGAGGGGTGCCTGGGAGCATCAAGTCGCGCGCCTCGAAGAGCCCATGGGGCACCTCGATGAGGTAGGCGGGCCAAGGAGCCGGCAGCTCTTCGAGAGCGTCCGCCGGAGCCTGCGTCGCGATGAGGGCCGCAGCGAGTCGATGGCCCATCGTCACCCGGGCGAATCCGCTCCGAGCCCAGCACGCGAACCACAGAATCGGTTCGACGACCGGCCCAAGTCGCAGTCGCTGCAAGACCCACTGGGCCGTTGGGTTGGAAGCGTTGACCTCGGCCCACGCGCGAAGTCGCGCGACGCTACCCTGCTCGTCGTCGTCACGGAGGAAGCCCGCGGTATGCAGGGTGGTTGCCACCTCGATCTGCTCGGCCAGGACCCACGCCATCGCGGGACTGTACCAGGCGACCGCGCCGCGAGCGGTGCGTGACGGATGTCATGCCCGTATGCTTCCGCCGGGTTTGGCTGTTCACACGGCCCGGATGGTCGGCTTGTGCCAAATCAATGTCCGGTGCGATTTGCTTCAATGGCACAATGCTGTCGTTGCTCGTGGTGTGCGGTTCGTCTAGACCGGCCCGGCCATGGTTCCACGTCGATCGGCCGCCAGCGTGGGGAGCAGGTTGGCGTGGTGGTTCTGCCTCCTGAGCACACTCTTGCTCGTCGCGAGCTGCGTCACGGAGGGCGAACCCGCGCCATTCGCTGCAGCCGGCGATGATGGCGGCGACGCCACCTCGCCCGACGCCGAGTCCGACTCGAGCACGGGCAGCGACGGCCCGAGCGAGACAGAGAGCGGAGCTGAGACTGCCACGGACGCAGGCAGTGATGTCGCAGACTCGGAGCCTGCCGACGGTGTTGTAGACGCAGACGACGCAGACACGCCTGAGGCTGCGGAAGCCGCGATCTCCTCGGTGTGTGGGGATGGGATTCGCGAGTTGCTGCTCAGCGGTCCAACGGCCGAGGAGTGCGATTTCGCGACGACATCGCTTCGCGCGGTCTGCCAGTCGTGTCGCAGTGTGGACCTCCTGGCGTTGCCAGCGCCGTCTGCAGTCGACGCGGGCGTGCCACTCGGCAAGCGCTCGCTCGGCCTTGGCCGTCACACCGTGGCGGCGGATCCTGCTGGAGGTTTCGCGGTCGCATTCGCCGAGGACAAGCCCTGGCGGCTTCTGCTGACGAAGTTCGACTCGAAGGGGGTGGCTTCCGACGTGAGCACGTCGTTCGCGGCCGACGCCTCGCCGCTGCTCGCTGCGAACCCCGTCGTCGCGCTCGCCGACGGAGGTTGGGTGACGGCATGGACCGACAGTGCAGTCGACGGCGACGGCCCTGGGATCGCTGCCAGATTGGTTGGCACCTCCACGCTCGGGACGACCTTCCGCGTGAACTTGACGCTGACATTCACCCAGCGCGACCCGGACGTTCTGCGGGTGGGGTCACTGGGAACGATCACAGGAAAGCGCCGCGTTTCGATCATGGGGTGTGGGGGTGAGGTCAAAGGCAGAACGCCGAGGTCTCTTGGACCTCGGCGTTCTCGGTGTGCTGGGCTCAGGCCGCTTCGTCGGGCGGGTCGACGTTCTGATCGGAACGTCGAGAGCGCCCGGCGATCTTCACGAGGAGTCCTCGGTGGACGAGTCGGTCGGCGATGGCGCTGGCGGCAGCGGCGTTGTGGAACAGCTTGCCCCATTCCTTGAAGGGTAGGTTGGTGGTGACGACGGTGGATGCCCGCTGGTAGCGCTTGTTGAAGACCTGGTAGAGGAGGTCGGCGCCGCGGGCGTCGAAGGAGAGGTAGCCGAGCTCGTCGATCAGGAGGAGGTCGTAGCCGGCCCAGGCGGTGAGGCGCTTGGAGAGGGTATTGCGGGCGGCGGCGGCGACGAGATCGTTGACGAGGTCGGCGGCGAGGGTGAAGCGGACGCGGTAGCCGCGCAGCGCGGCGAGCTGTCCGAGAGCATTGGCGAGGTGGGTCTTGCCGACGCCGCTGGGCCCGAGGAACACGACGTTGGCCTTGTCCTCGAGGAAGTCGAGGGAGGCGGCGCGCATGACGAGGTCCTTGTCGATGCGCTCGGGGTAGTCGAAGTCATAGGCGTCGAGGGTTGTGAGGGGGAAGATGGCGGAGCGGCGCAGGGCGGCCCGGGCTCGGCTCTCGAGCTGGACGCGCAGCTCGTCGCGCATGAGGAGATCGAGGACGTGGGAGGGCGAGTCGTTGCGCGTGATGGCCTTCTGCAGGGCGACGTCGAGCGAGGTGGCCGCGTGATCGAGCCCGAGGCTGCGCAGCACTTGCTCGAGGGAGAGCGTGGTGACGGCCTCAGTCGTGGCCGGGCTCGTCGTCTCCGGGAGCGGAGTCTGGGCGGTCTTCTTGGTGAGGAGCGGCTTCTTGTTTCGGGAAGAGGGCATCGTAGGACTCCAGATCGTGAGGGACGACGTTGATGGCATCGGCGGCGGCGTTGCCGGTGACGATGGGCTCGGGTGGCTCGTGGAGTCCGCGCGCGAAGCGAGCCTGATCCATGCAGGCGCGGACGTAGTGGGCACCGAAGGTGCGGGCGACCAGCGCACGGCCGACGCCGTCGACGAAGTCTTCTTGGCCGTAGCGGTCGAGCAGGCGATGGAGCTTGCGGGTCTCGTTGTCGAGGCTGATGCGCCTGCGGGCAACCTCCTGGAGGTACGCGCGGCACTGCGGCGCGAGGTTGGCGATGTGGGTGCGGCTCTTGTGCGAGCGTCCGTTGGGGCGCTTCTGCAGCATGGCCTCGATGTGGGCGGGCTCCTCGATGGCGCGTCGCCGATCCCAGCAGCGAACGTGTCGCGCGAGCTCTTGGCCGTCCTCGGCGAGCACGCGCACGAGGGTGTCGTCGGCGCGAACGAAGACGGTCTGACCGACGTGCCCGTGGGGGACGGAGTAGGTGTTGGTGTCGAGCTGCACGCGCGCCTCCTTGGAGACGATCGCGGGCACGACGAGGTCGGTGTCCGGCGGGCGGTCGGGGAGAGCGCGGAGGCGCGTGCGCTCGACGAGGAGCCGGTCCTTGGGTCGCTCCCGCGTGGTCGCGTGGAGCCGGGCGTTGCAGACCTGGTCGCGCCAGACGGCGGCTTGCGCACGCAGATCGGCGAGGTCGGAGAACGAGCGTCCGTAGAAGAACGAGTGGCGGATCATGCGAATGGCGCCCTCGACGCGGCCCTTTGCCTGGGGGTAGCGAGGTGGGGCTGCGGTGGGCTCGAAGAGGTAGTGACCCGCGAAGCGAAGGAAGCTCGGATTGAACTGGACGGTGGAGCCGATGTGATGGAGGACGACGGACTTGAGGTTGTCGTAGAGGGCCTTGCGCGGGACGCCTCCGAAGAACTCGAAGGCGCGCCGGTGCATGGCGCAGAAGGTCTCCATGCGCTGGTCGAGGGAGAAGTCGAGGAACAGCGCCCGCGACCAGGACAGGACCATGACGAAGCACGAGAGCGGGCGCTGGGTGCCCCCGATGCGGAGCTGTCCGAAGGAGCCCCAGTCGACCTGCGCCTGCTCGCCGGGATCGACCTCGATGCGGAGGAAGGCCTTGCGGGATCGTGGTCCTCGAATCTTGGCCACGAACCGCCGCACTTGAGCGACGCCCTGGGCGTAGCCGTGATCACGCAGCTCGAGGAGGAGGCGAGTGGCCGTGAGCTCCGGGTACTTGAGGAGCCGCTCGACGATGTAGGGCTTGTACGGCTCCAGGGTCGGCACCTCGACCGGTCTCCGAGGCTTGTCAGCCCCGTCCTTGATGGCGCGCCGAACGACGGAGTGGTGCACGCCGAAGTGTCGAGCCACGGTGTTGATGGCCCAGCGCTCGCCGAGGACCAGTCGACGGATCTCCGCGCGGAGGGTCTCGTCGATCATGGCAACCCCGTCACGGCGAAGCCGAGGAGCTGGCGCGCGGAGCGAAAGTCGCCGAGCTCCTCGAGGAATCTCCCCTGATCCTTGCGGCGTGCTCGGGATGGGCGGCGTACCCACTCGACGTGCAGATCGACGAGCGGCAGATCACCGGCGAGGTGGGCCCACCGCTCGGGGTGCTGGTGGACGTCCTCGGCGTCCGCATCCAGCACAGCGTGCAAGGGGCGGTGGTGCCAGAGGCTCAGCGCCTCGAGCAGCAACGGGACGGCGCGACCAGCCGACGGCAGCGGGAGTCTGGCCTTGAGCGTCGGGCCCGACGACGGCTCCGTCAGCAGGAGCCGCACCTCCTGCGGCGTGGGCTCGATCGTGATCCAGATGGGCGACATCGATGGTGACCTCCGCACAGAGCCGCGCGACGGGCCTCGATGGCGCGTCCGAACTCTGCGTGGTCACCATCGATATGCAGGGCCCGATGGCCGTGAACGAGTGATGCGTCACTTTCGACGCGGGTTGCTTGGCCTCGGCCAGCCGCTCGCGATACCGGCGCTGCCGGCGCCACTGCACCTTCCGGTTGCGCGGGCTACGACGGTATTCCAGCGACGCGCGACGCAGCACCGCTCGGCGTCCCCGACGCCGGCACTCCTCGGAGCAGTACCTCACCGTGTTGCGGCATGGCCGGCACCACCAGAACGCCTCGAAGCAGGCTCCGCAGCGGCCTCCCACCAGCTCGTCCATCGAACTCCTGCAGAGAACTGGACGAAGCGAGACCCGCCGTGCGAAGTCGTTGGACTCCGACGCCGAGCTCGTGGCGTCCTGACGGCTCGAGGCTGCTACCTCGGGCCGTCGCTCTTTGGAGCTAGGCTGGCGCTAGGTCGGGAGACTGGCCAAGATCTGCGAGCCACGATCGACCAGGCAGCGCGTGATCGGAACGCCGCGCTTCTTGATGATCGTCTCCAGT
>JAEUKC010000149.1:0-9426 GCA_016794445.1 Myxococcales bacterium | reverse complement strand
GCCGAAGTTGCGCTTGGCGACGGCGCCGACCGTCTCCTTGGCCTCGTCCTCGAACTTGGCGAGCTGGTCGCGGTAGCCGTCGAGGGCCGCCTGGTGTGCGTCGAGCTCCGCCTTGAGGCCGGCGCTCTGGGTCTTGATCTGGTCGTCGAGCACCTTCTTCTGCTCGAGGATCTTGCCCTCGGTGACGCGTGCCTTGGCCATCACCGGGCTGGCCTTGTCCGCGTAGGACTTGCTCTGGCCGCCCAGGTTCGCCGCGAGGCCGATCTCCTTCTCGAGGAGGTCGCGGTACTGCTCGCGCGCCTCGGCGTCTTCCTTGGTCTTCTGGTCGCCGAGGCCGAGCTGGGCCTTGCCCATCTCGACCTGCTTCTTGAGCGTGGCGTACTCCTGCGTGTACTGCTTGAGCTCGATCTCCACCGAGTCGAGCGTCTTCATGTGCTCGGCTACGGTGTTGGGATCGCCGCCCTTGGTCTTGATGTACTTGCGGAGCGCGGTGGCCTGCGCCTGCAGCATGTCGATCTCGATCTTGCGCTTCTGCAGATCCTGAGAAGCGGCGCGCCACAGGGCGGCGGCCTCCTCTTCGCGCTTGGAGAGGCCGTCGTCGTCGACCGGCAGACCGAGGATGTACTTCTGCAGGCGGCGACGCTGCTCGCGGACGGTGGCGAGCTCGCCGCCGACCTCGCTGGGCTCCGCGTCGTCGAGGCCCTGGCCGACGTGCGCCCGCGCGACGGCGAGGCGGTTCTCGAGCAGGATGACCTTCTCGTACTGCGCCTTGAGGCCGGGGAAGGCCTTGATGGCGTTGTTCTTCACGACCGCCTGCAGCTTGTCGAGCATGTCCTGCGCTTCGGTCAGGAGCTGCTTGGTCTGCTGGACGCTCTCGACGACGTTGAAGGCGAGGGCGCCGTCGGGCCCCTCCTTCGCCCACTTGATCGCGATCGGCGGCAACGCGTCGGGGCCGTCGAGCGAGTCGGGGTTCTGGAGGACGAGCTTCGCGTAGTAGTCGCCCGGGGTCTTGCCGCTGTTGAGGTAGTCGTCGACGCGCTTGCGGAGCGGGTCGACCGCGTCGCGCACGTGCTCGTAGGTCTCGAGGGCCTTCTTGAACTCACCCTTGCGGAGCTGGATGTCCGCCTTGAGCAGCTCGCCCTCGATGCTGTACGGGCCGTCGGGGCTCGTGAGCGCCAGCAGCTCGAGCGCGCGGGTCGCCTTCTCCTGGTCCTCCTTGCGGACGTAGACCCAGGCGATCTCGTAGAGGAACGTGTCGAAGTGCTTGCTGGTCTTGTCGACGTGCTGGTAGGCGAGGACGGCCTCGTCGAGCATGTCCATCTCGTAGAACAGGCGGCCCATCGCGATCCACGCGAGGTCGATGACCTCCTTGTGCTCGTCGGTGTCACCCGGGAGATCGGTGACCTTCTTGAAGGCGTCGATGGCCGCCTGGTACTTGCCGGGCTGCGACTGCTTGAGGGCGATGACGCCGAGGACGAAGCGCGCCTGGTGCTGGAACCCGCCGTCGGGGCCCACCGACGCGAGCGTGGCCTTGGCCGGCTCGAGGTCGCCCTTGAAGAACTGGGCCTTGCCCTTGGCGTAGAGGATCACCGAGTCGACGTCGGACGGCGGCAGCGCGGCGATGCGCGCGAGCACCTCGTCGATGGTCTTGGGATCCTTGGGATCGTCGACCTTCATCGCGATGTCGACGAGGCGGGCGATGGCCTTGGCCGCGTACGGCTTGTACTCGGGGTCCTTCGCGTGCTCGGCGACGATCTTGAACTTGGTGCGGGCGGACAGGTAGTCGCGGGTGGCGTAGAGCGCTTCGCCTCCCCGGTAGACGGCCTCGGCATAGGCCGGCTTGTTGCTCGCGTACTGCACCTCGACCTGCGAGAAGACGAGGATCGCCTTCTGGTAGTCCTTGGTGCGGAACAGGAGCTCGCCGTCGGTGAGCAGCTGCTCGGCCGAGCGCAGGCCACCCTTCTTGAGGGCAGCCGCGATGGTCGGGATGTCCTTCTCGATGCCGTCGAGCTCGCCGCTCGCCACGCCGGGCGCCTCGCTGGCCCCCAGCTTGGCGTGCGCGATCGAAGGCGTGAGCACCATTGCGACCGGCAGCGCCACCAGCGCCGCCGTGCCCAGGAAAGCCGGAGAAGAGGCGAGCAGCCACGCGGCGCTCCACCCCTTGGCTCGTGCTCCCCATGGCCGTGTCATGCCGACACGGCGCCCCCCGGCGTTCCTGGACATGCTCACTTGCTCTCCGGCTTCTTGGCCGCGCCCCCACCGCCCGGTGCCCCCGCGGCGCCCGACACGGCGCCTGCGGTGATCTTCTCGGTGAACTTCACGGCGGGCCGCTCCTCGAACGGAGTGGTCGGGCCGCCCTGCTCGAAGCCGACGATCTTGATCGAGATGGTCTTGCCCTCGAGCGCCGTGAACGAGCGGCTCGAGCGCACCTCGAACTTGTAGCCCTTGAGGTAGGAGAAGACGCCGTAGCCGCTGCCCTGGTACTCGAGCAGGATCTGCAGGGTGTGGTCGCCGGGCTGGACCAGCTCCGCGTAGAGCTGGATCTCCTTCTGCTCGGCGATGCCGTCCTTTTCGTCGGTCTTGGTGGCGAGCGGAGAGCCGTCGTAGAGCGCGACGATGCGCTTGAGACGGTAGGCGCCCGACATCTCGTTGACGAAGGTGATCTCGGCGCGCGCGGCGGCGGTGACGCCTCCGAGCACGGACTCGCTCAGCAGCGCGAGTCGGGTGTGGCTCTTGCGGATCTGCTCCTTGAGCTCGTTGATGCGCTGCTCGAGGTCGCGCAGACGCACCGCGTAGGTGGCGCCGTCGAGGCCGCCGCCACCCGTGGTGGGAGGAGGAGCGGCGCCCGGCGTGGCCGAGCCAGAGGCGCTCGGGGCCGCGACGACACTGGGCGTCGGCGTTGCAGACGAGGCGGCCGTGGAGGCCTTCGGGGGAGCCGCGCCGGCCTTGCCTTGGGCCGCTGCGGTGCCGATCGACCACAGCGGTGCCACGACACCGACGAGGACGACCCCGGCGGTGAGGCGTGCCAGGACGTGCCTGGCCCGTCGCGTCCTCGCTTCCGACGACATCACCTCCAGCGACCCCGCCTCTTGCGACGGCGTGGATGACGTCGTGGGTTCGGACTGCACCTTCCGGAAGATCATGGCCCCCTCTCCTTTTCGGGATACGGACGACAGTATGGGTGGAAAGCCTAGCCCTGAAACCCGTGGGGGATCCAGCACCTCTGCGCAAATGGTGCCTGACGGCCCCGAGAGCAGACGTCCACGGCGGTTGGATGCCCGCCCCGTACGTCCACACTCCCCCTCCCACCTGGTACCCCGACCCCGTCCGGAGGAGGCAGCGACCCCTCGGTCCGGGTGCCTGGTTGTTGTGTCGGGTCGAGGGGGCGGGGTATAGGTCCACCGATTCTGCCGTGGGTCGGGCATCGCAGACCGAATCGGGGTGTCGAACGTCTCATGGTCCGTGAACGAGAATCGACGCCGACCATCGACTCCGCCTCTGTCGGCGGGAGGGCCCTGCCTGGGGTCGGTCGGGGAGTCGCGTCGTGACGGAGCCGGCCGACGAGGAGCTCATCGCCCGGTACCGGGATGGAGACGCGCAGGCCTTCAAGATCTTGGTCCGACGTCACCAGCGACCGCTCTACAACTTCACGCTGCGGCAGGTGCACTCGCCGTCGACGGCGGAGGACATCGTCCAGGACGTGTTCGTGCGGATCGTCCACAACGTGGAGACGTTCAAGGCGGAGTCCAAGTTCACGACCTGGGCCTACACGATCGCCCGCAACCTCTGCATCGATCACCTCCGCAAGCGGGTCCACCGGCGTCACCCGTCGCTCGACGCACCCGTCTCGGAGAGCGAGGGAGGAGCGACCTTGATGGAGACGGTGGCCGGCAAGGGGGCGGGGGCGGATCGCTCGGCGATCAACAAGCAGCTGCAGGAGCACCTGCGCACGGCGGTCGAAGCCCTGCCGGACGATCAGCGCGAGGTGTTCCTGCTGCGGCAGGTGAGCGACCTCCCGTTCAAGGAGATCGCCGAGATCGTCGGCGTGGGGGAGAACACGGTGAAATCGCGCATGCGCTACGCCCTCGAACGGCTGCAGGCGGCGCTGTCGGAGTTCGAGGACTACGCCAAGGGACTCTCGGGGTGAGAAAGGACTGAACGGCGGTGGACTGCGAGCGATTGGACGAGATCTCGGTCGAGCTGGCCTATGGCGAGCTCGAGCCGCGCCGCGTCGCCGAGGCGGAGCAGCACCTGCTCTCCTGCGAGCGCTGCTCGGCCCTCGTCGCTCGGTTGCGCAAGGGGCGGGAGGCGGCGGGCATGCTCGAGCTCGAGGAGCCGTCCTCGCTCCTCGAGGCGCGCATCCTCGCGGTCGCCGGCACCGAGAAGCCCCCCGCGTCGATCCCGCGTCGCACCGGGCGGCTGCTCGCCCGCGCCGGCGCCTGGGTGACGCGGCCGCAGTTCGCGATGGCCGCGGTGCTCGTCCTCATGGTGGGCTCGTCGATCATCCTCCTGCGGGGCGGCCAGTCGTCCACCGCGCGCAAGGAGAAGGTGGTCGACGAGGGCAAGCCCATCGCTGCGGTCGAGCAGGACAACCACGCGGGAGCGCCCGCGGTCGCGGTACCCAAGGCGGACGAGCCGCAGACCAAGAGCGTCGAGGAGAAGCCGAGCCCCGAGTCGGCGGCCGTTGCGCCCGCTGCGCCGGGTCAGCCCCTCGAAGCGCCGAAGGTGGGCCTCAAGGGAGCCAGCGACGGCAAGGAGTCCGACGGCGACTTCAATTCCAAGGACGACCAGGCTGGCGAGGGGTCTGCCGCGAAGGACAAGAAGAAGAAGCCGGCCGACGAGCTCGAGGCCAAGAAGGCCGAAGACAAGGCCATCGGTGGCGTGCCGGCGATGCCCCCCATGGTCGCCGCCCCGCAGAAGGCCACCACGGGCAGCGCGGCGAGCACCTACGACACGGCGATGAACGCCTACAAGGCCTCCAAGTGGGCCGATGCGGCCGCTGGCTTCGACGCCGCGGTCGCCGCGGGCGACCGCCCCTCCTCGGCGCTCCTCCACGCCGGTCGGTCCTATCGGGCGGCCGCCAACTGCGACAAGGCGCTCGTGCGCTTCCAGAAGGTGCTCTCGAGCCACGGTGCCAGCGTCGACGCGCCGTACGCGGCGCTCGAAGGCGGCCAGTGCGCCAAGCAGCTCGGCGACCTCGTCGGCGCGCGCGCGCTGTTCGAGAAGGCCAAGACGTTCCCCGCGACCGCCGCCAAGGCGCAGGCCGAGCTCGACGCGCTCGACAAGCCCAAGGCGAAATTAGCCAAGCCGTCCGCTGATCAAGCCTACTGAGGCGGCTCGAGGGCCTCGCGCCGCGGGATCGAAGCGTGTTACGTTGCCTGGATGCGCGGGTTCGGGGCGTCTCTCCTCCTCGTCACTCTGGGTCTCGGTGGGCTCTCCTGCAACAGCGGTCCGCCGACGGCCAAGCTGTCCCTCGAGCTCACGGCCAAGGGCCTCGTCGACGTCGACGGATCGGTGAAGCTCTACGTCTTCGACAAGGACGTCATCGAGTGCACGGGCCCTGGCATCGCCGTGGCCACGCCCCCCGACGAGCGGGTCTTCGAGCTCAACCTCGCCAGGTGCAACGCCAACAAGGCGTGGTGCGGCAACGGCAGCCTGCCCAAGGACCCGGAGCGCGTGCTCACCTGGTACGTCGAGGGCAAGAAGGCCACGGGCGAGCTCGTCTTCACCGGCTGCACCGCGAACGCCGTCGATCAAGACCCGGTGCAGATCAACCTCACGGCCTCGCCGGCGGGCATCGTCGCCAAGTGCGGCAACGGCGCGGTCGAGCCCCCCGAGACCTGCGACACCACTGGCGCGAGCGACGAGGCCTGCGACGGCGCCAAGTGCGCGAGCCTCGAGGTGATCGCGGGCAACGGCGACGCCGCCAGCTCGTTCCACCGTGGCCTGCCTGGTCGCAAGAAGGACCTCGGCGTCCGCTTCGTCAGCGACAAGTGGTTCGTCTCCTGGAGCGACGGCGCCACCGGATCGTCGGGCGGCGACGGCAGCTCGGAGTTCACCCTCCGCCGGCTGACCGCCGATCTGATCACCGAGTCGAGCCCCGCGGTGCTGCGGTCCGAGGTGCGCTTGCCGACCGACACGGGCGGCGCCACCTCGAGCGGCACCAAGCGCCGCAGCGGCATCATCACCGGCGCGCGCCTCGTCGCGATCGAGGGCGGCGATCTGCTCGCGGTCTTCGTGCGCGACGGCAAGGTGCAGAGCAGCATCCAGCGGTCGAGCCTCATCGTCTCGGGGCCCGATCTCGACGTCGCGGCGACGGGCGAGCTGCCCGCGGTGGCCGGCAACGACAAGGGCGACGTCGTCATCGCCTACGTGGACGGCGGCACGGTCAAGTCCGTGTTGCGCAAGGCCGACGCCACCAAGGGCAGCGTGTTCTCGGCCGCGCAGGCCGTGAGCGGGCCCGGTGTGGTGGGCGCCCCCAAGGTGGCGTGGGTCGGCGGCGACTACGTGGTGGTCTGGACCAGCGGCGACGACATCAAGATGCGGCGCCTCGGCCCCGACGGTGCGCCCAAGGGCGCGGAGGCCACGGCCAACGCTGCCCGCACGGCCGGCAAGCAGGGCGAGCCCGACGTGGCGGGCTTCTCGACCGGCGAGTTCGTGGTGGTCTGGCGTGACGACGCAGGCGATCAGGGGGCCGACATCCGGCTGCAGAAGTTCGACAAGGCGGGCGTGGCCACCGGCACCGAGATTGCCCAGGTGGTCAACGACCAGGTGAAGGCCGGTGACCAGGGCACGCCGGCGGTCACGGCGGGCACCTCGGCCGCGGGCAAGCGGTTCTACCTCGTCGCCTGGGCCACCACGGGCGGGCAGCAGATCGGCGCGCGCTACGTCAGCGTCGACACGAGCGGCTTCCTCTGGGGTCCGACCAAGATCGCCAACACCGAGTTCGCGGTCGGCGTCGGCGACAAGCCGCGCTCCACGCCGGCGGTGGGGTGCAGCCCGTTGCACTGCGTCGTCGGCTTCGTCGACGAGGCGACCGGAGACGCCGCTGCGACCGACGACCGGGTCCGCGTGCGCCGGCTGCCGTTCCCGTATTCCGCGAAGTAGGCGCTCAGGAGCGGAGATACGCGATCGTGCGGATCGCCTCGACCAGCCGCTCACGCTCGTCGAGGTGCAGGTCGATGAAGCGCATGCCCATGCCCGGGTTGGGGCAGCCGGGCTTGTCGTGGTTGATCCAGGCGACCTCGGCCAGCAGGCGGAACGGCGCATCGTTGCGCGGCGAGAACGAGAGGCGCACCTGCGTGCCGATGGGCAAGGGCGTCACGGTGCGCACGAACAGGCCGAGCGAGCTCACGTTGGTGATGGCCGCGTAGAGGAACGTGTCGGCGTGCTCGCAGTCGACCGCCCACGAGACTTCTGTCCTCTCCTCGGCGCGACGCGTCGCCGCGCCCGGCGGTGACGACGGGCTCGGAGGCAGGAAGCTGTCGCGCTCCGACATCGCTTGGGCCTACGGCGGCGACGCACGCCGCGCAAGCCGGCGTCTCCGTGCAGCTCGGAAGGTGCCGCCGCTCGGCGCAACCCAGGCTGCCCCGAGCGAGCCGATCTCAGCGCACCGGGACGCTGCCGAGGACGAGGCGCATGCCCTCCGCCTCGGGGCCGGCGTTCGGACCCTTGATGAGCGGGAGGCGGGTGCTGCCGGAGAAGAAGCCGGTGAGGATGGTGATGGCGCGGCCGGCCGGCATGTTCGGCTCGAGGTTGAACTCGCTGTCGTCGACGATGACGTCGCCCGGGAGCCAGTGGTCCATCGGGTACTTGCCGCCGAGCGGCACGTGGTCCCAGGTCTTGCGGGCGGTGGCGGTGCCCGGCTGCTCGACGTGGATGAAGATCTGCCAGCCGCCGCTGATGCGCGCGGTGACGCGGTAGATCATGCGGAGGCGGACGCGCTGGCCGGACGTCACCGAGCCGACCGGCTGGCCGTTGCCGTCGGCGAGCTCCCAGCCCACGCACGCGAGCTTGCCGTCGAGATCGCAGTCCGCGAGGGCGCGGCTCGGCACGCAGATCTGCTCGTTGCAGCCAGTGGTGGCGGTGGGGATGCCCGCGAGCACCATGCGGTCGAGGGGGTTCTCGTTCTTGTGACCCTCGAGCGCGTTGGTGGCGAGGAGGATCTGCGCGGAGCGGCCGTCGACGATGGGCAGGTTGACCCGAGGCTCCGACTTCTGGCGGAACAGGTTGTTGAGCTCCGCGAGGTGCTCGCTGCGTAGCGCGACGAACCGCCGCCCACCGCCGACGAGCCAGTCGTGGGTGCTCTTGGCGTCGTTGAAGACGAGGGGGTTGGCCTTGAGGTCGTAGGCGGCGGTGCGCGCGTTGACCCCGAGGAGGCCGATGGGGGCACCGGCGCCGAGCTTGCGGTAGCTCGCGAACACGCCCTTGGGCGAGAACTGGTTGGCGACCGCGGGCATCACGCCGAGCGACCAGATCCCGCCCGCGACGAGCCCGCCGACGGCGATGGTGGCCACGCGCTGGCGACGCAGGGCGCGGAACAGATCGCGTCCGTACAGGAAGCCGACGTAGGCGAAGTAGGCGCCGATCGCCCCGACCACCGTGTACCACCAGAGGTTGACCACGATGTCGCGCTGCGGGCCCGAGAGCGCCTGCAGCTGCGGGACGTAGTGGCGGAGCTTGCGCTTCCAGGTGACGAACCCGGCCAGCAGGAAGCAGGCCTCGAAGCTGAGGGCGAGGAGCAGGAGCAGGCCGTAGTAGGGGTGCTTCCAGGCGGCGACGAGGCCGCGGATCGGGCGCTCGAGGGCCTCGCGCTTGGTCCACCCGGGTTCGGGATTCTCGTCCACCCACACGAAGAAGATCGGCAGCAGGAAGACCGCAGCCGCGACGGCGAGCACCTTGGTGAGCTTGGTGCGGAGCTCCTCGGGGGCCATGACGCCGTAGAGGCCGTAGGGCTCGACGATCGGCGCGGTGGCGAGCTCGACCGGGGCCTTGCTCAGGTCCTCGAAGGAGAAGTCGTTGAGGACGAGGAACGCGAGCACCGCCGTGCCGATGGCGACGGCGAGCGAGGCGGTCGGCGCGCGCTCGAGGTCGCGCAGGACCACCCCGACCACGATGGCGAGGGCGACCGGCGCGGCGAAGGGGATGAGGCCGAACCGCGGCGCGAGGATGGTCTGCACCGCGAAGCAGCAAGCGGCGGCGACCAGGGCCGCGACGCGGAGGTCGGTCTCGCGGCGGAGGGCGCTGCCCTCCACAGCGGCCGGTCGAGCGAGCGCGCGGCCGATGGCGAACGGCAGGAAGCAGCTCCACGGGAAGGCGCCGTGCGCGATCTGGCGGACGTAGAGGTCGTAGGTGGGGAACTTGCGCGAGCCGTTGGCCGTGGCGCCCGCGGCGCCGATGAACTTGCCGTCCTCGGCGAGCAGGCCG
>JAEUKC010000403.1:0-10311 GCA_016794445.1 Myxococcales bacterium | reverse complement strand
GAGGTGCGCGTCGGCAAGACGCCCTACGTCCGCTTCGACAAGAACGACTACAGCGTGCCGCACACGCACGTCCAGCGGCACCTCACGGTCCTCGCGACCGACGAGCGCGTGCGCGTCGTGGATCCCGACGCGCCGTTGGAGATCCTCGCCGACCATGCCCGCACCTTCGACCGCGACCGGCGCGTCGAGTCGCAGGGCCATCTGCAGGCGCTCGTCGAGCAGAAGCGCCGCGCACAGCAGAGCCGCGGCTTCGACCGCATTTTCGCCGTCGTGCCGTCGTCCCGCGCGATGATGGAGCGGCTCGCTGAGCGAGGCGCGAACCTCGGCGCCACGACCTCGGGCCTGCTGCAGCTGCTCGACCGCGTCGGCGCCGAGACGCTCGAGCGCGCCGTCGCGGAGGTCGTCGCGCACGACCAGCCCAACCTGCGTGCGATCCACCACGTGATCGACCGGCTCCGGCACGAGGCGGGCCAGCCCCCGCCGCTGTCGGTCACCGTGACGGCCGACGTGCGCGCTACGGCCCACGTGCGCCCGCACGCGCTCGCGACCTACGACCGACTGCACGTCGAGGAGGACCGCGATGAAGACCGATGACCTCGCTGCGACGCTCAAGCGCCTTCGGCTCTTCGGGCTGCTCGCGCGCATTGACGAAGTCCGCACCAAGCCGTGGCTCGACGAGCTCCTTGCGATCGAGCTCGAGGAGAAGACGCGCCGCAGCCTCGCCCACCGCGTCCACATCGCCGGCATCGGCGCCTTCAAGCCCGTCGCCGACTTCGACTGGAAGTGGCCGCGCAGGATCGACCGGGCGCTCCTCGACGACCTCTTCTCGCTCGACTTCATCTCCGAGGGGGTCAACGTGGTGCTCCTCGGCCCCAACGGCGTCGGCAAGACGATGATCCTTCGGAACATCGCCCACCGCGCGCTGCTCGGCGGCTACGGCGTCATCGTCCGCAGTGCGAGTGATCTGCTCGGCGACCTCATCCGGCAGGAGTCGTCCGAGGCGCGCGCGAGACGGCTTGCCGTCTACGTCCGCTCCCACCTCTTGTGCATCGATGAGGTCGGCTACTTGTCCTACGACGCGCGCCACGCCGACCTCCTCTTCGAGGTCGTCACGCGCCGCTACGAGAAGGGGCGGTCGATCCTCCTGACCACGAACAGACCCTTCGCCGAGTGGCCGACCACCTTCCCCAACGCGTCGTGTGTCGTCACCCTGGTCGACCGGCTCATGCACAAGTCCGAGATCGTGACCATCGACGGCGACAGCTACCGACTGCGCGAAGCCGAAGAACGACAACGCGAACGTGCCGCCGCGCGCAAGCGCAAGAAGGAGGACCCAAAGGGCTAGGCGTCCACGAGCCCGCCGATGATCGCCTTGCGGCGTCGGCGGGCGCCGCGATGAACTTGATCGCCGATCTAGGCGTCACCGCCGGATGCGCTCCCTCGTGATCGCGAGACCTCGTCATCCTGCGGCGGTTGCCACTGATCGGCAACAGTCCGTCACGGTGCGCATGCCGAATAGGTCGTCTGCTTGCTCTTGCAGTCGACGACAGGGCAGCGTCGCAGCCGTCCAGCCACCCCAGAGAACGAGATGTCGCCGTCGGACTTGGTCGTCCCACTCACGGCGAGCGGGTTCCGGCCAGAGTCAGCCCGAGTCGAAGGAGCAGACCGTCGGAGGCTACGATCCGGAGACTCACCGAGAGGCCGCGCTCAGGTCGGGTTGAGCGAGGTCGGCGATGTGGCGCCGAATCATTCCGATAGGCATCGTCGACGGCGACTTGGTCGCCTCCTGAAGAAAGTCCATCCAAGGCTTCACAACTCGACAGGGACCGACGTCTTCCCGTCGGAAGGTATCTCGATGAGGACGCCTGCGGGGCTGGAGGTGTTCGGGGGTGTTCGGGCTGGCGCTGTGCGGTCTGAGTGGGGTAGCGCGGGTGGATGGCGAGCCGCCACGATTCGAGGGCGCACTGCGGGTTGGCCTCGTGACGCCAGGGGAGTTTCATGTCCACACGAAGGTCGCCCCCACCTTCACCGTGACCCCCTCGTGGGTCTTGCACCGGAATCGTGCCCTGGGTGCGTACCTCCAGATCACTCCCTTCTCGTTCGAGCGCACGAGCGCAGAGGTCGTGAATGCGACGGGCGATGGGACATGGTTCCGAACTCTGTCCGTCGTGCCCGAGATCGGATCCTGGAGCGCAGGCCGTCGGCGCTGCCTTGCGCTTCGTTTGGTCGGAGGGGGTATCATGCCGACGCCATGCCGGAGGGAGAGTCGAACGCGCCTCGAAGCTCGAGCGGAGACGCGAGCGACGAACCTGGCGTCGGCGCGTTCCGCGGCACGAGCCGGTTCCGGGTCGATCGTGTGCTGGGCAGCGGCGGGATGGGCGTCGTGTACCAGGCGTTCGATCATGCCTCCGGAGCTCCCGTCGCCCTCAAGACCTTGAAGAACTGGGGCGCGCAGGATCTCTACCGGCTGAAGAACGAGTTCCGCCAGCTCGCCGAGGTTCGGCACACGAATCTCGTGCAGCTGCACGAGCTCGTCTGCGACGAGGGGGTTTGGTTCGTCTCGATGGAGCTCGTCCAGGGGATCGATTTTCTCTCCTACGCTCGCTCGTCCCCGACGTCGGTGGATCCCGTCGCCGACACCTATGATGGGCCTGCCGAACCTCTCTACGACGCTCGCCGCCTGACGGAGGCGACCCGCCAGACGGCCACGGCGCTTCACGAGCTGCACAAGCGCCAGAAGGTGCACCGCGACCTCAAGCCACACAACGTCCTCGTCACCCCCGCGGGTCGTGTCGTGGTCCTCGACTTCGGGCTCGTCGCCGACGCGACGGACGGACAGGCCACCGCATCGAGCATCGCCGGGACGCCCGCGTACATGGCGCCCGAGCAGGTCACCGGGACCAACATCGGGCCACCCGCGGACCTCTACGCGCTCGGAGTCATGCTGTACGAGGCCCTCACTGGCCAGCTCCCGTTCACGGGAACCGCGTACGGAGTCATGCTGGCGAAGCAGCAGGGATTGGCGGCTCCACCCTCGGCCGTGCATCGCGCCGTGGAGCCGGAGTGGGAGCGGCTGTGCCTGGCCCTTCTTCATCGAGACCCCGAAGCGCGGCCGACCGCGAGCGACGTGCTCACCACCCTCGGCGCTGTCCCCACCTATTCGCGCGAGGATCCTGGGCATCCCTTCGTCGGCCGCGAAGGCGAGCTGCGCACCTTGCACGCAACCCTGGAAGCAACCCGGAAGGGCCAGCCGATCCTCGTCCACGTGGAGGGCCCGTCCGGTGTCGGGAAGACGACGGTGATCAAGGAGTTCTTGCAGAGCAAGACGAACGCAGACGTCGTGGCGCTCGTCGCGCGGTGCTACGAGCGCGAGTCCATTCCTTACAAGGCGGTCGACGGCCTCGTCGATTCGCTCACGCGCCATCTCGTGCGCTCGGGCTCGGAGGCCGAGGCCTTGTTGCCACGAGACATCCACACGCTGACCCGCGTCTTCCCGGTGCTCCTCCGGGCCGATGCCGTGGCGCGCGCACCGCGCGTCGGCGCGCCGGCAGCCGATGCGCAGGAGCTCCGGCGTCGCGCCTTCGCGGCGCTGAAGGAGCTGCTGGGACGCCTCGCCGACCGCAGGCGGCTCGTGCTGTGGATCGACGATCTCCAGTGGGACGACGCCGACAGCGCCGCGCTCCTGTCCAGCGTGCTCTCTGCACCAGATCCTCCGGCGCTGCTGCTCGTCGCCACTTGCAGAAGTGAAGAAGCGGGACGGAGCGCATGCATCCAGGCCCTTCGCAAGGCGCTCACGCCGGACCAGGTTCACCACGTTCCTCTGGACCCGCTCACGCGAACCCAGGCCACCGAGCTCGCGCTGCGACTCTTGGGCACGGAGCGCGGCACCCGTGAGCGCTCCGAGCAGATCGCGCGAGAATCGGAGGGCAGCCCGCTCTTCGTCGGGGCGCTGGCTCAGCGTCTTCGCGAGGCCGATCAGCAGCACTCTCCTTCGCTCGCGGAGCTGCTCCATGCCCAGGTCGAGCAGCTGCCTCGACCGGCGAGGCGGCTCCTCGAGGTGCTCGTCGTCGAAGGTCGTCCCGTTGCCCAGATCCTGGCGTTTCGTGCCTCCGGCCTGGGACCCGAGGGCCGCGAGGCGCTGGCGGCGTTGCGCGCCGCCCATCTCGCGCGGACGGGCGGCACTTCGGAGCACGACTCGGCAGACGTCTTTCACGGCCGGATCCGCGACGTGGTCGCGGCCTCGATGACGAACGAGCGCGCCAGGGAATGTCACCTGGAGCTCGCGCGCGCGCTCGAGGCGCATGGCCGCGTCGACCACGAGCGCATGGCGCTGCACCTGTTCGCCGCCGGAGAGGTCCAGCGTGCGGCGACGCACGCGCGGATCGCGGGCGACGAAGCGGCGCAGGCCCTCGCGTTCGGACGCGCCATCGAGTTCTACCGGAAGGCGCTCGCCGGAACGGGCGAAGCTTCGGACTGGGAGCTCCAGACCAAGCTCGCAGGCGCGCTCGCGAACGCCGGTCGGAACGGCGAGGCGGGCGACCGGTACCTCGCCGCCGCCCGGGCAGCGCCGCCACACGAGCGGACGGCGCTCCTCAAGGAGGCGTCCTTTCACTTGCTCAGCAGCGCTCGAGCGTCCGAGGGGATGGCGGTCGCCCGCGAGGCGCTCGCCGACGTGGGCCTATCGATGCCGGAGACCCCGCGGCGTGCGTTGTTCTCGCTGATGCGCAGGCGGGCGTGGTTGCGCCTACGCGGTCTTCGCTACCGCCCCACGGACCCACGCTCCATCAGCCCGCTCACCCTCACCCGCATCGATCTGTGCTGGTCGCTGGCGCTCGGGCTGATGAACGTCGACTTGGTTCGGTGCTCTGATTTCGCGACGCGTGGTCTGCTGCTGGCGCTCGAGAGTGGAGACCCTTTCCGGGTCGGGCGCGCCATCGTCCTGGAAGCCAACACGACGGCAGCCGCCGGGCCGTCGTCCCAGGCTCAAGTCGAGAAGCTGCTCGCGATCGCGGACGAGCACGCAGAGCGGCTCGGCGACCCGTACCTGCGAAGCTTCAGCACCGCGATGCGTGGGATCGCCCATTTCTGGCGAGCCGAGTGGGCTGCGAGCGCGAGGCTCCTCACGGACGCGGCACGAATCATGGCGGAGATCCCGGGCACGTCCTTCGAGTTCACCGTCGCGCAGACCGTAGGTCTCCTGGCCCACTACCTCGCAGGCGACATCGACGAGATGCTGCGCGGCGTGGCTGCGCTCCGGGCTCGAGTCCAGGCCGGGGCAGACCCCTACCTTCGCTTCAGGATGATCGACGTGTCCCATCTCGAGGCGCTCGTGCTCGACCGGCCGAGCCGCGGCCGCGAGGACATCGCGGAGACGATGGCGGATCGCGTCGACGAGCAGGAAGGAGCTGGGGGGCCGTTCCTCGTGTGGCTCCTGCTGCAAGCGCAGGTGCGGATCGCCCTCTACGAGGGGAAGGGCGCCGAGGCCTATCGCGTGATGGCCGAGCGTGGGCCAGAGCTCGAGAAGTCACTGCTCCTGCGCCCACCGCTCAGCGTGATCATCTACAATCACCTCCTCGGGTTGGCGGCCCTCGCAGCCACCCATGAGGGGGCGATGCAAGCGAGCGAGGCCCAGGCGATCCTCAAGCGGGTCGGGCGCGCACTGGGCGCAGTGGACATGCCGTTCGCCAAGGCAGCCCATGCGCTGATCGAGGCAGGGTACGCAAGCGTCAGCGGGGAGACTTCGCGAACCGCCGAGGCGCTCGATCGCGCCATCGCTGGCTTCGAGCACACCGGCACGGCCCTCTTCGCGGCCGCCGCGAAGCGCCGCCGCGGCGAGCTGACGGGAGGCGACGAGGGTCGAGCGCTCGTCCGCGACGCCGACGCGTGGATGCGGAGCCACTCCATCCGCGACCCTGAGCGCATGGCGCGGATCTGCGCGCCTCGTGTTTGCACATGACGGAGGCCCCGATGAACTTTCTCTTCGTGATGCCCGAAGCGGGCGGCAACGTGCCCGCCCAGCTCACCGTCGCGCGGTGCCTGGTCGAGCGTGGGCACAGCGTGCACGTGCTCGGAGACGCCGCGGTCGAGGACGAGGCGCGCGCCGCGGGCTCGAGCTTCTCGCCCTTTCGCCACGCCCCTCATCACCACATGCGCAGCCTCACCCACGACGCGGTGCGCGACTGGGAGGCGAGCAACACCATCGCCTCGTTCAAGCGCTACGGAGATCTCATGTTCTTCGGGCCCGCGGCCGAGTACGCGCGCGACGTGCTCGAGGCCGCGAAGGAGGTTCGGCCCGATGCGATCGCGGTCGACTTCATGTTGTTCGGAGCGCTCATCGGAGCGCAGAAGTCGGGCGTGCCCACGGCGATGATCATCCATCAGCCATACACGGTGCCGTCTCCGGGGGCGTCGCCGGTCGGCTTCGGCCTGCCCAAGGCGCGCGGTCCGCTCGGGCGCCTGCGCGACGCGTTGCTGCGGCAGATCGTCCTGCGCAGCTTCGGGTCGGGGTTGCCCAAGCTGAACGCCGCCCGGGTCGAGCATGGCCTGCCGCCGGTCGCAAACATTGTCGAGCATCTCACGGGCCACAAGCTGACGCTCGTGCTGACCTCCGAGGCGTTCGACTTCGTCCCGGACCCCCTGCCCGAGGGCGTGCGTTACGTGGGACCGCAGCTCGACGACCCGGCCTGGGCCGCTCCGTGGACCTCGCCCTGGCCGGAAAGCAACGGGGACCCGATGGTGCTCGTTTCTCTCGGCTCGACCTTCCAGAACCAGGCTGCCCTCGTGCGGCGCATCATCGAGGCGCTCGGTGCGCTGCCGGTCCGCGGGCTCGTGACGCTCGGCGGACAGTTCGAGGGCGAGGCCTTCGCGCCGCCCCGCAATGTCGTGGTCATGCCGTCCGCGCCGCACGCCGCCGTGTTGCCGCTCGCCCGGGCCGTCGTGTGCCACGGGGGGCACGGCACGGTGATGAAGGCCCTCTCCTACGGTGTGCCGGTCGCCTGCATCCCCCTCGGGCGCGACCAGCACGACAACGCCCGACGCGCCGAGGCCTGCGGCGCGGGCATCATTCTCGGCAAGCGGTCATCGACCCAGGCGATCCGCACCGCGGTCGCCGACCTGGTGAGCGATGGCCCGCACCGAGCAAGCGCCGCGAGAATGAAGGACCTCATCGCCCGCGACGTGGAGTCTGGTGCCGCCGCGCGCGAGCTCGAAGCGTTGGCGCTTGGAACGCGTCGAGAAGGACCCCGGCCGTGACTCGTCCGCGATAGAGCCGGTCGAGCCATCGAGCGCGAGCTGCCGCCGGACACTGGGGCCTGCGTCGAAGTCGAGCGTCGTGACGGGGCGGAGCTGCCGCAGCTGACCGTGATCGCCGCCCTTGCGCTCCTCCGCCCTCTCGCGCTACACACTGAACTAGATGGTTCAGCTTGAGCGCACCCGCCTGGACGCCTCGTTCTTCGCCCTCTGCGACGGCACCCGCCGCGGCGTCCTCGAGCAGCTGGGGCGTGCCGACGCGTCCATCACCGACCTCGCGGAGCGGTTCCACATGACCCTCACCGGCATGCGCAAGCACGTGGGCGTCCTCGAGGAGGCGGGGCTCGTCCGCACCGAGAAGGTCGGTCGCGTGCGCACCTGCCGGCTCGGGCCGCGGCAGCTCGCCGAGGAGATCGCCTGGCTCGAGCGGCGCCGCCGGCACTGGACCCCACGCTTCGATCAGTTGGATGACGTTCTCGAGGAACTGACACGAAAGGACACGGTCGATGGACGCAAGCAATGAGAGTGAACTCACCCCGATGAAGAACCCCACGACTTCGGAGCGAACGTCCGAGCGCGAGCTCGTCGTCACCCGCACCTTCAAGGCCCCGCCGCGCGTCGTGTTCGACGCGTGGACCAAGCCCGAGCTGTTCAAGCGGTGGTGGGCGCCGAAGTCCTTCCCCATCTCCATGGTGGGCTGTGAGATGGACGTTCGGGTGGGCGGCGGTTACCGGTTGACGTTCGTGGCCAACGCCGACCCTTCGAAGCCGATGGACTTCTTCGGCAAGTACCTCGAGGTCGTCCCCGCGACGCGCCTGGTCTGGACCAACGACGAGAGCGACGCCGGCGTGATCACCACGGTGACCCTCGAGGAGAAGGACGGCAAGACGCTGCTCGTGATGCACGACCGCTATCCCTCGAAGGAGGCGCTCGACGAGGCCATCGCCTCCGGCAGCTGCAGCGGGACGACGGAGACGTTCGAGCAGCTCGACGAGGTGCTCGTCACCGTGCGCGCATCGACGTCGTGAGCGTCGACGCCGCCGTGGAGTAGACTCCGAGGCCGATGGAGGCTGACGCGTTCGTGGCACTGGCTCGCGCGGCGGCTCCGTCACGAGAGGAGCTCGAAGCTGCTGGCTTGGACGAAGCCGACATCGACGAGATCCGGGGGAGCTTCGCCTGCCCGACGCGCCCACCCTCGGGCGCGTCATCGGACGACGACGAGCTGTCCCGGCTGCTGCACCGCTACGACTGCAGTCGCTTCGAGCTGTCCATGTTCCGGTTCGTGAGCCCTCCTACGGCACATCCCACGGGCCGGCTCGTGGGTTGGCTCGAGGCGGACGCGGTCGTGCAGACTCCCTCTGGCGAGGTCATCGTCCTCGATCACGAATCGGCCGATGCACCCGCCACGGTGTGTGCGCGCACGGGCGTGACCTTCCTCGACGCGCTCGGCGTCAGGCTGCGGCACGGACACGGAGAGCGCTCCACCGAACTGGCGCGGGCGTGCGAGCAGGCCGCCGGCGTGGCCAGCCCGAACCCCTTCTGGCGGACCGTCGCTGGCTAGCGTGACGGCTTCTGACGACCACTCCCGAGTGCGGAGCCGTCACCGCCCCCGCGCGGCCAGCCGCTCGCGCAGCAGGGCCCGCTCCGCGTCGTTCGTCGAGAGCGACAGCGCCTTCTCGAGGTCGCGTCGCGGGTCCTTGCCGGCTCGCTCGAGGAGGTCCGCGCGCGTCGCGTAGAACAGGTGGTGGTCCGCGAGGTCCGCCGCCACCTCCTTCAGGGCCGCGAGCCCCGCCGCCGGCCCGCGCTCCATCGCGACCGCGATCGCGCGGTTCATCTTCACGATCGGCGAGGGCACCACCGCGACCAGCGCGTCGTAGAGCGCGACGATCGCGCGCCAGTCCGTGCTCTCCCAGGTCGGCGCCGTCGCGTGGGCGCCCGCGAGCTCCGCCGAGAGGACGTAGGGCCCGCGCCCCCCGAGCGACCGCGCCCGCGCCCGCGCCATCAGCCCTTCGCGGAGCAGCTCGCGGTCCCACTGCGATCGATCCTGCGCGGCGAGCAGCACGACCGAGCCGTCCGCGCGGACGCGGCTCCGGGCGCGCGCGGCGTTGAACGCGACCAGCGCGAGGAGCCCGAACGCCTCCGGCTCGCCCGGCAGCAGATCGCAGACCAGCCGCGCGAGCCGCAGCGCCTCGGCCTGGAGATCGAGCCGCATCAGGGGGCCGGTGCGGCCGATGTGCCCCTCGTTGAACATCGCGTGCACGACCCCGAGCACCGCCGTCACCCGCGGCTCGAGCTCGCGCCGCTCCGGGGTCGCGTAGCGCACCTTCGTCCCCTCGAGCGTCTGCTTCGCGCGCAGGATCCGCTGCGACACCGTGGCCTCCGAGCACACGAACGCCCGCGCGATCTCCTCGGTCGTGAAGCCGCACACCACCTTGAGCGTCAGCGCGATCTGGTTGTCGACCGCGAGCGCGGGGTCGCAGCAAGTGAAGACCAGCCGCAGGTAGTCGTCTGCCACGGTGTCCGTGTCCTCTCGGCCTTCGATCTCCTCCGCGAGGAGCGGCGCCTTGGCGCGGACGATCGCGTCGTGGCGGCGCGCGTCCCGCGCCTTGTTCTTCGCCGCGGTCACGAGCCACGCGCCCGGGTTCGCCGGCACCGCGTCGCGCCACGACTCGAGCGCGCCGAGCACCGCCTCCTGCAGCGCCTCCTCGGCGGCGTCGACGCTGCCGGAGAGGCGCAGGAGCGCCCCCAGGATCGGGCCGCGCTCGCGGGCGACCGTCGCGGCGAGGAGCGACGCTACGTCCGCCATCGCTCGCGGATCTCGAGCGCGCCGTGCGCGACGAAGCGCGTCGCGGAGGCCCAGCGCACGGCGTCGTCGATGTGGAGCAGCCGCAGCAGGAAGAGGCCGCCGATCACCTCCTTGCTCTCGAGGAACGGCCCGTCGAAGGCCGCGCGGCGGTCGTCGCGCGTCGCGACGCGGCGGCCCGTGCGCGGCGGCTCTAGGCGCACGCCCCCGAGGAGCGCCTCGCGCGGAAAACCCTCCTTCGTCTCGGCGTCGATGCGGTC
>JAEUKC010000399.1:0-21265 GCA_016794445.1 Myxococcales bacterium | reverse complement strand
CGCCGGGCTCTACCACCCGAACGTCGCCAACATCATCGACCGCGGCGTCGAGAACGACGCGCCGTTCCTGGTCCTCGAGTACCTGATCGGCGCCGACCTCAAGCAGTACGCGACGGCGCGCGCGATGTCGCTGTTCGAGCTGCGGCAGGTTGTGCTCGACGCGTGCGCGGGCCTCGCCGCGCTCCACTCGGCGGGCCTCGTCCACCGCGACATCAAGCCCGCGAACCTCTGGCTCCGCCTGCCGCTCGCGGGCGGCGAGACGTTCGACCCGGACAAGCACCGCGACCCGGCGCGCACGATGCCGCTCGCCACGGTGGTCATCGACTTCGGCATGGTCCGCGCGATCCGCGTGGCCAAGGAGGCCGGCGGGCGCTTCGTCGCGGGCACCCCGGGCTACCTCGCGCCCGAGCAGGTGCTGGATCCGGTCGAGCTCGATCCGCGCGCGGACGTCTACGCGCTCGCCGGCACCCTCTACAACGTCACGACCGGTCGCGCCTTCTTCGACGACGAGAAGAACGCGCGCGACCGCATCATCGCGCACATGCGGCGAGACCCGTTCGAGGACCCGGAGCGGCTGCGCACGTTCCCGGCCGCCGTCGCCAAGCTGCTGCGCGCGGCGACCGCGATCGACCCGCGCGATCGGCCGTGGCCGATGGAGTTCGGCCGCGCGCTCGCCGACGCGCTCTAGGCGCGGTCGCGCACGGCGCGCGAGAGCACCAGCGCGGCGAGCGCGGCGGTGGCGAGCTGCAGCGCCCGCACGGGCGTGTCGACCTGCCCACGCGAGAGGGCGGCCAGGCCCATCGCCGCCATCACCGGCAGGGTCGCGCGGGTGGCCGAGCCGAGGGCGGCGACCGCGAGCGTGATCGACGAGAGCTCGCACATCACGAGCGGCACGAGCTGCAGTCGCACGGGGCGCTCGAGCAGCACGATCTCCTGGGTCTGGGCCGCCTGCGCCACCCAGCTCGGCATCGGCCCGCTGCCCTGGACCCGCAGCGAGAGCGCGCGTTGCAGCGCATCGCGACCGGCGCCGGCCATCTCGATGGTGGTGCCGAGCGCCCACGTGGTCAGCGCGAACGCGACGCCCAGGCCGAGGATGGCCATGCCCGCGCCCCGCACGCCGGGACGGTAGACGAGGTACGCGACCAGGAACCCGTGCGCGCCCATCTCGGCGACGAGCGCGCACGCGGCGATCGCCTGCGACGCCGCGAGGCCGCCCGGGCTGCCCTTGAGGGTTGCGCGCAGCGCGATGCCCCACGCGGTGACGCGCAGGAGCGAGGCGAGCGACAGCAGGGCGAGCTGCACGCCGAGCGCGCGGGTGCGCGGCGGGCCGAGCCCCTCGACGCTGCCCGAGACCAGCACGGCGAACGCGCCCGCGAACAGCACGACGAGGTGCTGCGGCTCGAGCGGTCGCGCGACGGCCTCGGCGACGAACGTGCAGACGAGCCCCGCGCCGAACGTGGACACGAGGCGGGTGGTGGTGGAGGTGCGCGGGTTGCCGACGGTCGCGCCGGTCAGCGAGACCAGGGTGGCGAGCCCGAGGATCGCCGCGGTGAGCGCGGTGAGCCCGCCCCAGCGGCGGAACGCGAGGACGGTCTGCTCGCTGCCCACGCCGGCCCACCCGGGGGCGAGCAGGCCCGCGACGACGTTGGCGGCGACGCCGGCGAGCAGGAGTGGGACGAGCAGGCCGATGCCGAAGCGATCGCGCGCTTCGGGCAGGGAGATCCGCGAGGAGGGCTCGGAAGAGGGGCCCGGCTCGGCGCTGCGAGGCGTGCTCGCCTCGTCGCGTGGCGGCGATCCCGACGGCTCCTTCTGCGGTCCTTCCGGAGGCGTGCTCGGCACTCTCCTAGGCCTCGCCCCAGCCCTTGTGCTCGAGGTTCTTCTTGAGCGCGGAGAGCGCAGACTCCTCGAGGAGCTGCTGCATGGTCTGGCCACCGGCCTCCGCCACGACCTTGTCGTCGTACTCGTCGGAGACGAGCGCGACGTCGCGCAGGGTGGCGAGCAGCTCCTCGCTGTTCAGCGTCTCGCCGCCGAGCAGCGTGTGACTGAAGGTCACGCAGCCCCCGTCGACCACGAAGCCGAAGGCGCCGAAGCGCATGCGTGCGTTGAGCCGCAGGAGCTTCATGGCGAGGTCGGGGTTCATGTCGACGCCGCGGGCCAGCTGGGCCACGAAGCGCACGATGGCGCGGTCGTCGCCCCAGTCCGCGACCATCAGGTGCACGTAGGCACTGCCCTGACGGACGACATAGAAGCCCTTGTCGATCTGCTGGAAAGCAGGGCTCTTCTCGAGGGTCTTCTCGACCTTGGCGCAGGACCTACGGGACGCATCGTTCATGGCGGCGACCGCAGCCTAAACGCGGAAAGGGTCGCGCGTCGAGCGCCCTTGAACCGCCGGGCCCGCCGTTCCAGAAGAGAGGGATGCAGACCTCCTGGCGACCGCCGGATTCTGGGACCGTGGGCATCACGCTCGAGGCGCACGTGGCCCAGCAGATGGCGATGTCGCCCGGCGCCTCCGGGCACTTCACGTCCCTGCTCTACCAGCTGTGCCTCGCCGCCAAGCTCGTCGACTCGCGGGTCCGCCAGGCCGGGCTCGCCGGGGTCCTCGGCTACACCGGCGACGTGAACGTGCAGGGCGAGCGGGTCCAGAAGCTCGACGAGCTCGCCAACGAGACCTTCATCACGGTGGTCAAGCGCGGGGGCAAGGTCTGCGCGGTCGCGAGCGAGGAGCTCGAGGAGGTCGCCTACGTGCCTGGCGCGGGCCGTTACGTGCTCACCATCGACCCGCTCGACGGCTCCTCCAACATCGACTGCAACGTCTCGATCGGCACCATCTTCGGCATCTACCGAAGGCTCTCCGACTCGGCCGGCCCCGCCGACCTCGCCGACGTGTTGCAGCCCGGCACGGCCCTCCGCGCCGCGGGGTACGTCGTCTATGGCCCGAGCACGATGCTGGTCTACTCGGCCGGCGCCAAGTTCGGCGTGCACGGCTTCACCCTCGACCCTACCATCGGCGAGTTCTTCCTCTCGCACCGCGACATGCGCATCCCCGACCACGCCTCGACCTACTCGGTCAACGAGGGCAACTCGGTGCGCTGGGAGCAGAGCACGCGCGACTGGATCGACTGGCTCAAGCAAGAGGGCGAGGGCCCGAAGCGTCCCTTCGGCGCGCGCTACGTCGGTTCGCTCGTGGCCGACGCGCACCGCACGCTGCTCAAGGGCGGCGTCTTCGCGTACCCGGCGGACCGCAAGGCCAAGGAGGGCAAGCTCCGCCTGCTCTACGAGGCCAACCCGTTCGCGTTCCTCTTCGAGGCCGCCGGCGGCCGCGCGAGCGACGGCAGCCGTCGCATCCTCGAGATCCCGCCCGAGAAGCTGCACCAGCGCACGCCGCTGGTCCTCGGCTCCGCCGACTGCGTCGCCGACTTCGAGCGCTTCGCCGCCCGGAAATGAAGCAAGAGCCGGTCGCGCGCCTGGTCTCGCGCCTCGAGGTCGCCCTCCACGGCGTCGGCGGCGATGCCCGTCACGGGCGCGTGGTCCTCGCCGCCGACGGCGACGGCACGCTCTGGACGGGCGACGTGGGCGACGCTCTGTTCGAGGAGGCCCTCGCGCAGGGCTGGGTCACCGACGCGGCGCGGCCCGCGCTGCTCGCCGAGGCCAAGGCGCACGGCGTCGCCGCCGAGGGAGACGCGGCGACGATCGCGCGCGCCCTCGACGTCGCGCACCGCGAGGGGCGTTACCCCGAGGATCGCGCCTACGCGATGATGGCGTGGTGCATGGCCGGCATGCGCGAAGACGTGCTCCGCGCCGCCGCGCACGAGCTCCTGCTCGGCGCGTTCGGCCTCCACGATCGACTCATCCCCGAGGCGATCGCGCTCCTCACCTGGGCCTCCACCCGCAAGGTCCCCATCCTCGTCATCAGCGCCTCGCCGCGCGCCATCGTCGGGCCCGCGGCCGAGCTCGTGCGGCAGCGGATCGGCGGCGGCGTGGTCGAGGTGCGCTCGATGACCCCCACGCTGATCGACGGCGTGATCCAGCCCACGATCGACGGCCCCATCGTCTACGGCGAGGGCAAGGTGGCCGCGCTCGCCGAGCGGCGCGAAGGGCGCCACGTGCTCGCCGCCCTCGGCGACAGCCGCTTCGATCTGCCGATGCTCGCGCTGGCCGAGTTCGCCGTCGCGATCCGCCCCAAGCCCACCCTGCTCGCCTCCGCGCCCGAGCGCGTCGTGCAGGCGGTCTAGCGCAGCGCACGGACCGCGGCGGCGAAGTCCTCGGGCCAGGGGGCCTCGAAGCGGACGCGTTTCCCGGTGCTCGGGTGATCGAAGCCGAGCACCCGCGCGTGCAGCGCCTGGCGCGCGAGCGCCTCGGCCGCGGCCCTCGCGCGCGGATCCGACGGTGTGCGACCGTAGAGCGGATCACCGAGGAGCGGCGCGCCCGCCTCCGACAGGTGCACGCGGATCTGGTGCGTGCGGCCCGTCTCCAGGCGACACTCGATCCGCGCGACCCCTCCCGCGAGCCGCTCCACGACGACCACGTGGGTGCGCGCGCGCTTCTCGCCCGACTTGCCGGTGAACTTCAGGCGATCGCGGGGGTGTCGCCCGTAGGCCGTGTCGAGGTCGAGCCGTTGTGCGACGGGGCCGACGGCGAGCGCGTCGTAGACCCGCTCGATCGTGTGCGCGGAGAACTGCGCCTTGAGGGCCTCGCGCGCGACCGCCGTGCGCGCGACCACGAGGAGGCCGCTCGTCCCCCGATCGATGCGGTGCACGATCCCGGGGCGCAGCGCCGCGTCTTCGCCGTCGGGATCCGCGTCGGCGAGGTCGCCGAGCGCGAGCAGGCCGTGCACCAGGGTGCCCTCCCAATGACCTTTGGAGGGGTGCACGACGAGCCCGGCCGGCTTGTCGACCACGATCACCGCGGCGTCCGCGTGGACGACCCGGAACACGACCGTGGGGTCGGGCTTCGCCGCGCTCGGGAGCGGGGGCGGCGGCGTCACGACGAGCCGCTCGCCGCCGCGGACCGTGGCCGATGGGCGCACGACGCGGCCGTCCACGAGCACAGCGCCCTCGCTGATCCAGCGGGAGATCTCGGCGCGCGAGCGATCGGAGAGCAGCGCGACGACGGCGCGGTCGAGCCGTTCGCCGGCGAGCGACGCGGGGACGACGAGCTCGAGCGGAGCCCGGCCCGTGGCCAGTCCGGTCACCACATCTTCGAGCGGATGTGCCCCTTGCCGCGGATGAGCAGGTCGACGATCGCCCGGTCGTAGAAGTTCCTGCCGTAGAGGTCGGGCGAGACGCGCGAGTTGTAGAGGGCACGACCCTCCTCGATGTCCGCGGCGACCTCGTCGAACAGGGTGTCGTTGGCGACGCCCTTCTCGATCTTCTCGGCGTTGTACAGGGAGAGGTCGCTGGCGATGGCACGCGCCAGGCGCCGCGCGGCCTCCTCGATCTCGATCAGGGCCATGGGGAGCAGCTTACACCGACGGAACGGCGCCGGGCAAAGACCTGCGTTCGGCCGGCCCGCCAGGAAGTTCTGCGCCAGCGCACCTGATGGGTTGAACTAATGCGCCGCCTCGGATACGTCTCGTAGTCCCGGCAGTCCTCCGTCGCTCCCCGAGATTCCGACCAGAAGAGGCGTTGATGGCGAAAGACCAGATGGTCATGTACGAGGAGGAGTTCAACCAGATCCAGGTTGTCGTCGACAAACTGGTGAAGGATGCGAACGCCAAGGTCGTGTTCATCGTCGACAAGAACGGCCAGCTCATCGCGGCGGCCGGCGACATCGAGAACATCGACACCACCTCGCTCGCCTCCCTGACCGCCGGCAACATCGCCGCGACGGGCGGCATGGCAAAGCTCCTGCGCGAGGACGAGTTCGCGACGCAGTACCACGAGGGCAGCAAGCAGAACGTCCACATCCAGCTCGTGGGCAACCGCGTGATCCTGGTCGTGATCTTCGACTCGCGCAGCTCCCTCGGCCTCGTGCGCCTCCGCGTCAAGAAGGCGAGCGACGAGCTCAACAAGATCTTCGAGTCCCTGCTCAAGAAGGTGCAGGAGCCAGGCGCCGACACGCCCTTCGCCGAGATCTCGGACGAGGACATCGACAACCTGTTCAACGACTGAGGAGCTGCGAGCCGAACGATGTCGTTCATCAACTACATGGCTCGCGAGATCAACTGCAAGATCGTCTATTACGGTCCTGGTCTCTGCGGCAAGACGACGAACCTGCAGTACATCTACGAGCGGACGAACCCGAACGCGAAGGGCAAGCTCATCTCGCTCGCCACCGAGACCGAGCGCACGCTGTTCTTCGACTTCCTCCCGCTCTCGCTCGGCGAGATCCGCGGCTTCAAGGCCCGCTTCCAGCTCTACACGGTGCCGGGGCAGGTCTTCTACGACGCGAGCCGAAAGCTCATCCTCAAGGGTGTCGACGGCGTCGTGTTCGTGGCCGACTCGCAGATCGAGCGCACCGAGGCGAACATCGAGTCCCTCGAGAACCTCAAGACCAACCTCAACGAGCAGGGCTACTCCCTCGAGAAGCTCCCGTTCGTGATGCAGTACAACAAGCGCGACCTCCCCAACGTCGCCGATCTCTCCGAGCTCAAGGAGCTCCTCAACCCGACCAACGTGCCCGACTACGAGGCCGTGGCGCGCACCGGCGTCGGGGTGTTCGAGACCTTGAAGGCCGTCGCCAAGCTGGTGCTCACCGAGCTCCGCAAGGGCGGCGGCGGCTGACCGGTTCAGCGATCGGTGGTGGCGACGACCCGTCCCGCAGCGATGCAGGGCGGGTCGTCACGCTTCCAGCCGTCGCGCAGACGGCCTTCTGGACCGCCGCGTGTCGCGCCGACGAGTCCGCGCGTGCCTCGGCGCGCATCCACGACCCGTGGGCGGCGGTGCTCGCGGGCGAGGAGGGCCTCTCGGTCGGTCGCGCCCTCGAGCGCGAGGGCCGCGCGCACGAGGCGATCGTGGCGCGCACCTGCGTGGTCGACGAGTTCGTGGCCGCGGCGGCCCGCGAGGTCGACGCGGTCTACAGCTTCGGCGCCGGCCTCTGCACGCGCCGGCTCCGCCTCGGGATCGAGCTGCCGTGGACCGAGGTCGATCTGCCGGCGCTCGTTTCGTGGAAGGACGTGGCCGCGGCGCCGCTGCCCGGCGCCGACAAGGTCCGGCGAGTGGGGCTCGATCTGCGCGACACCCCCGCGGTTTCTCGCCTGCTGTCCGAGCGCGTCGAGCCGCGTCTCCTCGTCGTCCTCGAGGGGGTGCTCGTCTACCTCGAAGAGAAGGAGGTCGTCGCGCTGCTGACCGTGCTCGGGGCGCGCGTCGGCTCCACGCGGGTCGTGCTCGACCTCGGCGGCGGGCTCTGGGCGAGCCTCTTCGCGCGCCGCACGCGCGCCACCGTGGGGGCCCACGGAACCCCCTACCGCACGAGCCTCCGTCAGGGCCGCAAGGCGCTCGCGAAGGCCGGCTTCGAGGTGCTCGCCGATCGCTCGCTCGTCGACTGGGACGCGGCCACCCCTGCGCCGCGCTTCTATCGCCCTCCGAGCGCCTGGCTCGTGCCCGGCTTCGCCGACGTGGCCCGCGTCCTCGAGGCCCGCGCGCCCAGGCGGCCCTGAGCCCGACGGGCGCTCAGAGCCCGCGTTGGCCCTCGGGCCGCAGCGGGATGCGCCCGTCCAGCGCCGCGTCGATCGTCGCCACGATGCGCGCCCGATCGCGCGGCAGCCGGCCGCCGAGGGGCAGGTAGTTCGAGGCGTGGTTGGTGCGGAACACCGCGTCCGTCGGCGCGGCGTGGGCCACCATCGTGCGCAGCTCGCGCAGGAGATCGGGCACCGCGGGCACCGCGAAGCGCCCGCGCGCGGCCAGCGTGGCGAGCGGCGTGCCCGGCACCACCGTGACCGTGAGCGCCGAGAAGAACGCCGGATCCATGCGCGTCACGAGGTCGGCCGTGCCCCTTGCGTGCTCGTCCGCGCGGTCGCCGCCGATGCCGAGCAAGACGATGACCGACAGGGCGAGGGAGGCCGCCCGCGCGCGCCGCGCAGCCTCCACGTGCTCGTCGAAGCCGTCGCCCTTGGCGATGCGCTTGAGGGTGAGCGGGTCGCCCGACTCGGGGCCCACGTAGAGCATGCGGAGGCCCTCGCGCCGGAGCAGCGCGAGCTCGTCGTCGGTCTTGTCGAGGACGTTGCGGGCCATCGCGTAGCACGACACGCGCGTGAGCTTGGGGAACTGGCGGCGCGCCTCGGCGAGGATCGGCGACCAGTGCTCCATCGGCATCGTGAGCGCGTCGCCATCGGCGACGAACAGCTTCTCGACCTCGTCGCCGAACGCGGCGCCCGCGGCGCGCAGATCCTCGAGGCACTCCTCGAGCGGCCGTAGCCGGAACACGGGCTTGTCCCGGTACATGTCGCAGTAGGTGCACTTGTTCCAGGAACAGCCGATCGTCGCCTGCAGGATGAGCGCGTCGGCCTCGGACGGCGGGCGGTACAGCTTGCCTTCGTAGCGCACGGCCCTCGCAGCCTAGCGCGATCCGAGCTACCTCGCGGTCGTCATGGACGCGGAGGGAACGACCGGCACGGGAGGCGCCGACGGTGTGTTGCCGGGGAAGACGCGCGCTGATCTCGAGTGGGATCGCCTCCTTGCGGCGCTCGCCGCCCGCTGCGACACGCCGATGGGGCGGGCGCTCGCGCTCGATCTGTCCCCGGCCGAGACCGTCCTCGGGGCGCGCACCGCGCTCGCCGAGGCCGAGGAGGCCTACCGCTCGGGTGAACACGGCGAGCCGCTCCCCATCGCCTCGCTCACCGAGGCCCGCGCCGACGTGCGCGAGGCCCACGCCCGCGTCGCGCACGGCGGCGTGCTCGGTCCGCAGGAGCTGCTCGCCCTCGCGGCGGTGCTGGGCGCCGGCCGCACGCTGCGGCGCTTCCTGCACGCGCGACGCGAGGCCATGCCGGCGCTGTTCGCGCGCGCCGCCACCGACCCGACCCTCGACGGGCTCGAGGACGCGATCCGCGAGTCGTTCGACGAGGCGGGCACCCTCGCCGACCACGCGAGCCCCGAGCTGCGCGCGCTGCGGGCCGAACACGGCGCGTCCCGCGCCCGGATGATTTCCCGCATCGAGGAGCTCATGCGCCGCTACGCGCACGTGCTCCGCGACTCGTTCTGGACCGAGCGCGAGGGACGCTACGTGCTCCCGGTCCGCAACGACGCGCACGAGCGCTTCCCCGGCATCGTGCACGCCTCCTCGAGCTCGGGGGCCACGCTGTTCGTCGAGCCACGCGTGCTCGTGCCGCTCGGCAACCGCCTCAAGGTCCTCGAGGGCGACGTGCGCCGCGAGGAGGAGCGCATCTACGCGAGCCTCACCGCCCGCGTGGCCGAGCACCTCCCGAGCGTCGGCGCCGCGATCGAGGCCGTGGCGATCGCCGACCTGCGCGCGGCCTCGGCCCGCCTCGCGCGCGATCTACGGCTGAACTTCCCCGAGAAGCCGGAGCACGTCGACGCCTCGGTGGGCGCTGCGTTCTCCGCCGATCTCCTCGGCCTCCGGCACCCCTTGCTGGCCCTCGACCACCTCGAGGGGCACGGCCCGGCCGTCGTGCCGAGCGACATCCGCGTGGCCGCGGGCCAGGCGCTGATCGTCAGCGGCCCCAACGCCGGCGGCAAGACGGTGGCGCTCAAGGCGCTCGGGTTCGCGGCGGCGATGTTGCGCTCCGGTCTGCCGATCCCCGCCAAGGAAGGCTCGCGCCTCGGCCTCGTCGAGGTGGTGCTCTCCGACGTCGGCGACGACCAGTCGCTGCAGAAGTCCCTCTCCACGTTCAGCGCCCACGTCGTCAACCTCGCGCACCTGCTCGACGAGGCGCGCCCCGGTGCGCTCGTCCTGCTCGACGAGCTCGCGGGCGGCACCGACCCGCGGGAGGGCGAGGCCCTGGCGGCGGCGGTCCTCGACGGCCTCTGTCGGCGCGGCGCGGCGGTCGTGGCCACCACGCACTACGAGGGCCTCAAGGCGCTCGCCCTCGGCGATCCGCGCTTCGCCAACGCGTCGGTGGGCTTCGACACCACGACCCTCATGCCCACGTTCCAGCTCGCCATCGGCGTCCCGGGCGCCTCGAGCGCGCTGGCGGTCGCGCGGCGGTTCGGCATCCCCTCGCTGGTGATCGAGCGCGCCGAGGCCTACCTCGGCGGCGCACACCGCTCGTTCGAGGACACCGTGCGCGCGCTCAACGACGAGCGTCGCGCCCTCGAGCTCGCCCGCGCCGCGGCCGAGGACGACCGCGAGAAGGCCCAGGCCCTGCGCGAGGAGCTCGAGGACGAGCTCGCCCGCGCGCGCGCCCGCGACCGCCGTGCGATGGAGAAAGAGGCCGAGGCGCTGCTCTCCTCGCTGCGCCGGGCGCGCGACGATCTGCGCGCGGCCCAGGCCCGCCTCCGCACCAAGAAGCCCGACGCCGAGGGGCTCCGCGAGGCGGACAAGCTGCTCGATTCGGTCGCCAGCAAGGTGGCGATCGGCGGCGAGCTGGCCGAGCTCGTGAGCGAGGACCGCGGGCCCGAGCGCGAGCCCACCGAGCCGCAGGGCCCGCTGCCCAAGGGCACCAAGGTGTGGCTGTCGCGGCTGCGCACCCAGGCCGAGGTGATCGAGCTCGTGTCCGACACGCAGGTGCGGGTCTCGGCGGGCGCCCTCAAGCTCACCGTGGCGCGCGCCGACCTGCGGGTGCTCGCTGCACCACGCGACGACGCCCGTGGCGTGCTGCGCCAGGGCCGCGCGTCGCTCCCGCGCCTGCGCTCGAGCCACGGCAACGCGAGCGCCGAGCCGGGCCGCGACTCGCTCCCCGCCTTCGAGGGCGCCGAGAGCCTCCCGGCCCTGCAGACCAGCGAGAACACCTGCGATCTGCGCGGCCTGCGGGTCGACGACGCTTGGCCCATGCTCGAGACCTTCCTCGACCGCGCCCTCCACGACAACCAGCGGGTCGCGTTCGTGGTGCACGGCCACGGCTCGGGCGCCATCCGCGACCACGTACGGGAGCAACTGGCGAAGTCGCAGTACGTGGCCCGCTTCCGGCCCGGCCACACCGGCGAAGGCGGCGATGGCGTGACGGTGGTGTGGCTTTCGTGAGATCCTGACGGGGTGCGCGCGCCCCTGCTCCTCCTCGCTCTGATCGTCGGCTGTGGCTCGTCTTCGGACGCGCCCACGCCGCCCACGGACGGCGGCTCCGACGCGGCCGACGCCTTCGACGCGACGCCGCCTCCCGTGAAGCAGGGCGACGCGCTCTACGAGAAGCCGGGCCCAGCACCCGTCGGCGTGGCTTCGTCCAAGGTCGAGGACACCGCGCGGGGCCGCAGCCTGCCGATCACGATCTGGTATCCCGCCAGCGAAGAGGCGCGGGCCGCCGCCGCCACCGGCGTGCCGATCGAGTCCCTCGCGGGTGACCAGAAGGACGCCTACGCCAAGCTGCTCGTCGCCGACAAGGTGGGCTGCGCGAACCGCACCGCGCACGCCGCGGTCGACGCCGCCCCGGTGCCCTCCGGCCTCCTCCCGACCCTCGTGTTCTCGCACTGCCACTCGTGCACCCGGCTCTCCGTCGAGACCATGGCCGAGCGCCTCGCGAGCCACGGATTCCTCGTGGTCGCCGTGGACCACCAGGGCAACACGCTGTGGGACGCCCTCGCCGGCAAGTCGGCCGAGCTCTCCGGCGCGTTCCTCGCCATCCGCGCCGCCGACGTGCAGTTCGTGCTCGACAAGGTGCTCGACGGCACGGCCCTCCCGAAGAGCCTCGACAAGCGCGCCGATCCCGCGAAGGTCGGCGTGTTCGGCCACAGCTTCGGCGGCGCAACCACCGGCCTCGTGCTCGCGCGCGACCCCCGCTTCCGCGCCGGCCTCGCCATCTTCGCGCCGATGGAGAACGACCTGCTGCCACCGGCCAAGATGGCCGAGATCAAGGTGCCCGCGGGCTTCTTGCTGGCGCGCGAGGACAACAGCATCAGCGAGATCGGCAACAACATCATCCGGTCCAACTTCAAGCTCGGCGCGCCGCCCTTGTTCCTGTTCGAGATCGCCGACGCGGGCCACTGGTCGCTCGCCGACGTCGACGGGATGCACACGTTCCAGGCCGGCTGCGGCGTCGCCGAGCGGCAGACCGAGCCGGGCACCCCGTTCGTCTACCTCGATCCGCCCGGCGCCCGCGCCCTCGGCGCCTCGTACGTGACGGCGTTCTTCTCGGCCACGCTGCGCGCCGACGCGGCCGCGAAAGCGTTCCTCACCACCAAGCACCCCTCCGGCCTCGTCGACGCCAAGGCGCGCGAATGAGGGATCCGCCGCGCGAGTCGTCGACCCGCATGCCGGTGGCCCGGAGCGGCGTCCACGTGCAGGCCTCGGCCGTGCGCGCGCGCGAGGCCTACGTGCAGGCCACCCACGGGGGGCTCGCGGCCGTGCAGCGTCTCCGCTCGATGGCGACCACCGAGCTGCGGGCGCTCCTCGTCGACCCCGACGCGCGGGGCTGGGTGGACTACGAGCTCTTCGTCGAGGTGGTGGGCCTCGTCGATCGCTGCTTCGGCCGCGGCGATCTCCGCCTCGCCTGGGACGCGGGGCGGTTCGCGGCGTCGCACGACGTGGGCCTCGTGCGCTCGCTGTTCGTCCGCTCGGTCTCGCCCTCGACCATGATGTCGCTCGCGGCGAGCGTGTGGAGCCGCCACTACGACGCCGGCAAGCTGGTCGTGAAGCCGCAGGGCCGCACGGGCCTCTCGATCGAGATCGCCGAGTTCCCGGCCACGCACCGCGCCCACTGTCTTTCGGTCGGGGGCTGGCTGCTCGGCACGCTCGAGCAGGGGCCGCGCAAGGAGTCGCGCGTCGAGGAGCGCGGGTGTCGCGCGCTCGGTCAGCCCTCCTGTTCGTTCGACCTGACCTGGTCCGAGTAGCTCACTGCACGGTGATGCGTGGCTCGTCGTTGAAGTCGCCGCGCAGCGTGATGGTGCCCGACGGCGGCAACGTGACCTTGCGCTCGAACGACTCGCCGAGCCCACGCGGCCGGAAGACGACCCGGTGCTCACCCGCGGTGGTCGGGTAGGTCTTGGGCGTCTCGCCGATCGCCTTGCCGTCGATCTCGATCCTGGCGGGTGGGCTCGAGAGCAGCACCAGCGTGCCCTGCGCGACGCTCGCGGTCGTCGACGGTTTGGTCGAGGGAGGCGGAGGGCTCGTCGACGGCGGAACGACCGTCGACGAGACGCTCGCCGCGCCGACCTCGCTGTTCGCGGGCGGAACGGCCGCGTCGGTCGGGCTCGTCGTGGGCGGATCGCGCCGCAAGATGAGCACGCCGAAGACCACCACCGCGACGAGGCCCAGCGCCACCAGCACGCGGGTCGCGCCGCTCGAGGGTGCGGTCGAAGTCACGGCCTCGGGCTCGATCCGCCGCGTGGACGGGGCAGGGGGAGCCACCTTTTCGCCACTCGGCCGCTCCGACGGCGGTTCGCTGGCCGTGGGCTCGTCGAGCCTCCGCGTGCCCTCCGCAGCGACGGGCCGTGTACCCTCGCTCTCGGGCTCGGTCCATGCGCGCGGCTCTCCGCGTGTCGCGAACGTGCGCGTGCGCTCGGCGAAGGGCGTGGGGCGCATCGTGTACGGCACCACGGCGGCGCGGGGGCCCGAGCGCCCGGCCTCTCGCGCCAGCAGGGCCCGCGCCACGCGCTTGCCGAGCCGCACGGCGACGTCGTCGTGATCGGCGCCGCGTTCACCGAGGAACTGCCGCAGCACGCGCGCCACGTCGTCCGCGTGCTGGGGCCGGCTCGTGGGTTCGCGGGCCAGCAGGGTGAGCACCAGATCGTCGACGGGTGCGAGCGCCGCGACGTCGAACGAGGGGCGCGCGGGCTCGCCCTCGAGCAACGCCGTGCGCGCGGCGTGGGCGTCGGCGCGACGGTAGGGCGCGTGACCGGTCCACGCCTCGACCAGCACGGCGCCGAGCGCGAACAGATCGGTCGACGGGCCGAGCTTGCCGCCCTCCATCTGCTCGAGCGGCATGTAGCCGGGGGTGCCGAAGATCTCCTCCTTGGCGCGCGGATCGTGCACCGGCGCCGCGATCCCGAAGTCGAGCAGCTTCACCGCGCCGTCCTCGTCGAGCATCACGTTGCCGGGCGTGACGTCGCGGTGCAGGACGCCGCGCTTGTGCGCGTGGTGCAGCGCGCGAGCGAGCTCGAGCCCGAGGTAGGCGCCCTCGTCGGGGTCGAGCTTGCCGCCCTCGCCGAGGAGCTCGGTGAGCGTGGCGCCCCGCACGAGCTCCATCGCCATGTAGAGCACGCCGGCCTCGACGCCGAGCTCGAAGACCGACACGATGTTGGGGTGGGTGAGTCGGACACACGTCTTGGCTTCGTCGACGAACCGACGAACGAAGCCCTCGTCCTCGCTGAGCTCCGGCAGGATCAGCTTGACGACGAGCTCCTTCTCGAACCCCTCGGCGCCCGGCAGCCCCGCCAGGAACACTTCGGCCATCCCGCCGCGCGCGAGCTTGCGCTTCAGGATGAACTTACCGAAGCGCGCCGGAAGGTCCACGAAGGGCAGGCTAGTACCACGGGCCGACGGCGAGCCACATCTCGGCCGCGCTTCGCCCTCGTCGTCGTCGTGGGCTGCCTGCTCGGCGCCTGCTCTGCCGCGGACGGTACCGTGCTGCGGGTCCGCGCGACCCAGCTGCCCGCGTGCGCCGCGACGGGGGTCACGCTGGTGCAGCTCGAGGCCCTGGACGACGCCACGCCCGGACCGGCGTCGTTCGTGGAGGTGCGACCCGACGTCGGCCAGGACCTCCCCGATCTCCCCGCCACGGCGGCGCTGTTCCTCGCGCGCGCGCGCAGCAGCGACGGCGAGATCCGCGCCCACGGCCTCCTCGCCCGCGCCGGCGACGAGGCGGTCGGAGCGCTGTTCCCGGTCGACCGCGTCTGCGGCCTGTCCGCCGAGTCGGGCGGCGCCAACACGCTGGTGCCCCCGCTCGGCGCGGTCGTCGCGGGCTCGCTGCGCCAGACCCTGATCGTCGGCGGCGTCAGCACCGACGGCGTCGCCCGCGCCGACGCGCTCGTCCTCGACGGGGTCCGGGGCGAGGTGTTCCGTCTCGGCATGCGGCGCCGCAGGAGCAGCCCCGCCGTGGCGTTCGTCGGCGACCGCGCGATCGTCGCCGGAGGTGAGGCCGACGGCGCGGTCTGGGAGGACGCCGAGATCGTCGATCTCGGGTCGCGTCCGCCCGCCATGACCGACGCGCTCGCCCTCTCGGAGCCCCGTAGCCACGCAACCGCGGTGGTGCTCGGGGGCGGCGGGGTCCTGCTGGTCGGCGGCGGACGCGGCACCACGCTCTCACGCGCGCTCGAGGTGATCGATCCGGGCCTGCGCACGACGACCACGCTCGACCTCGCGTCGCTGTCGCGAGGGCGACTCGATCCCGTGGTCGTCCGCCTTGCGACCGGCGAGATCGCCGTCGCCGGCGGCACCGACGCCAGCGGCGCCCCCGTCCCCGACGTGGAGCTCCTCTCCGCCGACGCACGCACCAGCGCCAGGCTCGATGTCGCGGCCACCACGTGGATCACCGGGTACGCGCTCCCCTCGGGCGCGGCGCTGCTCGTCCGCGGCGAGCCCCTCGCCAAGCAATGGCAAGCCGCGCTCCTGCGCGCCGATGGCAGCCTCGAGGCGCTCGCGCCCGTCGACGCCGGTCCGAGCCGGCCCGTGCTCGTGGCGGCCACCGACGGCGCACCGTTCCTCTGGGACGGCGCGCTGCGCCGCTACGATCCGTGGGCCGGTCGGTTCGTCGCCACCACGATCGCCTCGAGCGCGAGTCCGTTGCCGCTCGGGCAGGGGGCGTTGGCCTTCGCCTCCCCCACCGGCCTCACCGCGCTGCGCTTCGACCTGCGCCACCGTTTGGCGAGCGACGAGACCCTCGGCCTCGGCTCGACGCAGCACCTCGTCCCCGATCCGCTCACCGTGCTGTCGAACCGCACCGGCCTCGTGTTGCCCGGCCGAGCGCGGGTGGCGGTGGCCGACACCGACTACGGCACGCTCCACCTGCGCGTCGCGGTCGGCGGGTTCCGCGAGCTCCCCGCGATCGAGCTGCGCACCCCGCTCGGCGTGCTCGTCGCGCGCATCGCGGAGGACGGCGCGTGTCGCTATCCCACCGCCGAGGGCGACGCGCTCGACGTCGATCGCGCGGCCGACGGCTCGCTCACGCTCCGCATCGGCACCGCAGAGGCGCGCTGCACCGCTCCGCCCGGGCGCGTGCTCGTCACCCTGGTCGCGCAGGGACGCGACGCCGTGGTCCGCGGCTTCACGCTGCGCCGATAGCGTCCCGGCGCTTCACGAGGCGGCTCAGAACACGCGCTCTTCGACGTAGATCGTGTCGCCCGCCTGCAGCGGGATGTCGTTCAACCGGCCTTCGGTGATCGCCGCCACCGAGACCACGGCGCGCAGGATCTTGTTGGACGAGACCTTGCGGTTGATGGTCACGCGGTCGCGATCGGCGAGCGACGTGAAGCCACCGGCCAGCGAGATGCCCTGCACGAGGGTGATGCCAGCGGTCATGGGGAACTGCCCCGGCTTTTGCACCTGGCCGAACACGGCGACCTTCTTCGAGTTGACCTCCTTGACGAGGATCGACACCGAAGGGTTCTTGAGGATCTTCTTCTCCTGGAGCTGCGTCGTGATCAGGTCCTGGACCTGCTGCGGCTCCTTGCCCTCGACCTGCAACGTGCCGATGAGCGGGAAGTTGATCGTGCCGTTGGGCGCCACGCGATAGGCCTTGGACATGGCCGGCTCGTCGTAGACGGTGACCTCGAACACGTCGTCCGGGCCCAGGGAGGCCGACTCGATGGGCGGGGGCAGCTTGGGGGCGCGGGCAGGGGGCGAGGCGCACCCCGCCATCAGCGCCGCCGTGGCGACGGCAGCGAGAAAACGACCGACGAACCGTCCAGAACTGCGTGTGACCATCGACCGGCTACCTCTACAACTTGGTCGCGTCACCGTGCTCCGCCGTTCAGGGAATTCGTCGTTCAGGGGACCGCTCAGAAGAAGACGCGGACGCCTGCGAGGCCCATGAAACGGTTGTAGTCGATGTTGGTCCTCGTGCTCGAGGCCGCGCCGGTGCCACGAATCTCCGTGCTGGAGATCTCGCCCAGGTAGCTCAGCGAGACGTTGAAGCCGAGCCAGTCCTTGACGCGGTATTCGGCGAAGAGGTTCGCGTCCACGCGCCCGTTGGTGAAGGCCCCCGTGGTGGCGACCCCGGTGTCGCGATCGTGGATGGTGGGGTAGCGGACGGCGGCGGCGCCGACGTCGAAGCCCAGGTAGAACGACTGCGCGAACAGCGCCGAGAGCGAGATGTAGCCGCGGTTGCGCTCGAAGTAGTTGCCGAGGTAGGAATTGGCGAAATCGCGCGTGAAGCCGAACGCGATCGACGACATGGAGCTCGACTGCGTGCCCGCCTCGGGCGCGGCGCCCGTGAGGAAGTAGCGCAGCTCGATCTGCCCGATGACGGAGTCGAAGTCGCCCTGCTTCTCGTAGAAGCTCGCTCCCCAGCCGACCATGGCGAGCAGCGACAACCGATCGGTGACGAGACCGGCGAGACCGACGCGCGTGCGCACCGGCGTGGAGTTCGCGAGGCCGTTGGTCTTGTTCGTGTAGTTCTGGAAGCCGAGGCTGCCGTCGTACACAAGGGCAGTGCGCGGCAAGAAGCGCCAACGACCGCGGGTGTAGACCGTGTGGATGGTGTTGTTCAGATTCTGCTGACCCGCGCCGTTGTCCTCGAAATAGGTCATTCCGAGGGAGTAACCGAGGCGCCAGTCGAACAGCCCACCCGTCTTGGTGTAGACGAGCTCGGCGCGCGCGGTGTTCTCGATGCGGTTGAGCCCGTTGACCACGGAGTTGTCGAGCGACGGCGCCGCGGTGCGCGTGAAGTTGTCGAAGATGTTGAAGCCCCAGGGGCGACCCGGGGCGATGAGCAACGCGACGTCGCCGTTGACGCCGAACTGGTTGCTGCGATCCAGCTTGCCGACTTCGGTGTTGGTGAGGAACTGCTGGAAGATGAACGCGGCGCCCGCGGTGAAGGCGACCTTGGGCGGCGGGGTCTCGCTGCCGTCGGGGCGTCGCTGGACGCCGAGCGTGGTGACGGAGAACGAGGGCGTGAGCCGCAGCAGCACCGTGTCGATCACGGGCCGGACGCTGGCGTTCTTGCTCGAGCGGTTGAAGAAGTTGGAGTCGTAGCCAACCTCGGCGGCCACACCAGGGTGCAGCTCGAGATCACCACTACGGATGCCGGCGCCTTGCGTACCACTGCGGTCCCGGAGCCAGAGCTGCGCCTGAGCGTCAGCCGTGACTGCGAGCAACGCCGTGGAGGCGGCAACGGTGGAGAAGGCTACGAGAAGACGTTTCATGACTCCGCTCGGTCAGCGCTCGCAGCGCCCCCGCCCACTTCTAACCCACAGCGACTGCGCACAAATCGCCCCGCGCGCCAGCGACATGGCTGCGGAACTCACCCCACCCCGACCTACTTCACCGGGCTAGCAGGGGGGATGACTACCACAACTCCCGGGTCGATCCAACCCGTCGACCCGCCGGGATCGACGGGCGCGATGTTCGGATCGATGGTGGTCGAGGTCTTGGTCTCGCCCGGGAACCCGATCTCCTCGCCGATGCACTGGTTCGCCTCGGCGTCGAGCTGCTCGGAACGCGTGCGGAGGGTGGTGAGCATCGTGAACTCGTGGTTCGCGAGATCCTTGTTGCCGGCGGCCTGCGCGCTCTTGAGCGACGACGCGCGCTTCTTGGCGCTGTCGAGGCTGATCTCGATCTGCGCGAGCTTGTCCTGCAGGCAGGTGAGCTTGACGATGTCCTTCGGGCTGTTCTTCCGCGCGTCGTCGAGCAGGTGACGGACGCGGTTGGCAGCGGTCTGGATCTTGGTCACCGAGCCATCGGCAGAGGTGACCTGATCGGCGGGGGTGACGGCCGTTCCAGCCTTGACGTCCGGTCCGGTCTGCGCGGCTGCGCTACCGAACACGAATGCTGCCAGCGCCGGAACCGCAACGAGCCACCAAGAACGTCGAGCCATGAAGCCTCCCTAATCGACTGAGGAGCGTATCTGTATGCCCAGCCGTGTCAACGAGAACCACCGCGACGACCCGCCCAAGAGCTGAACGGCCGGCTACCCCCGAACTGTTGCGTGGGGAGAGCCGGCCATTCAGGGACCGGACAGTTTCGCCCGGGACGCGCCCTGAAACTCAGCCGTAGCCCCAGGGACCCGAGCGAAACGTTTCGCTCGGGACGCACCCCCATGGGCGCGAGACCCGGCCGCAGGCCGGAAAGGGACCCGAGCGAAACAGTTTCGCTCGGGACGCGCCCCCATGGGCGCGCAACCCGGCCGAAGGCCGGACGGAGCTACTTCTTGGCAGAGAGCACGACCGGGACGGTGAAGGTGGCCGACCCGCCGTCGGGCTCGGCGAACTTCATCGACATGAACGAGGACTGGATGCAGGCGCCGAGGGCGCTGCTGGCGTCGTTCGAGGCGATGCTCGCGCTCGTGACCTCGCCACCCTCGCCGACCTTGACCGTGATCTTCACCGTGCCGCCCGCGTTGGGGTCGGAGGCGAGGGCCTTCTGGTAGCAGGCCTTGAAGCGCCACTTGTTGCGGGCGATGACGCTGTCCGCGTCCTTGACGTTGCTCGCGCCGGCCGCCGCGCCCGTGGCCGCCTCGCCAACGGGGACCTTGACCTCGGTCGACTTGTCGCCGCCGCCACCGCCGCCACCGCCGCCGCCGCCCTTGGTGTCGCCGACGCCGGAGAGGCCCTTGCCGCCGCCCTGGCCGGGCATCATCGGACCGCCACCGCCGGCGCCGGTCTTGAGGCCGGTGCCGCTGGTGTCGACGCCGCCACCCTTGGCCGCGATCGCGTCGAGGCTCGAGTCGGCCGCCGAGGCGCCGGGCTTCATGATGCTGGACTGCGCGGGGCCGCTGCCGCCGAGGCTGCCGAGGGCCTTCATCTCGAGCTGGTCGAGCTCGTTGGAGAGCGCCGCGCCCTGGGCCTTGGTGATCTGCGCGGGGCCGGCGGGACCGGTCGGACCCTTCTTGTCGCCACCCTTGGGGGCCTCGGCGACCTTCTTGTCGTCCTTCTTGTCCTTGTCCTTGTCCTTGTCGGCCTTGTCCTTGTCGGACGGCACGTCCTTCTTCTCCTCGATGGGAGGCGTGGGACGGTTCGACGCGTCGGCGATGAGGCCCTTGACCTCGCCCTCCTCGTCGACGAGCGGATCGAGCCAGTCGCTGTTGACCGCGCCGGCGAAGCCGAAGTGCACGAGGAAGGAGAACGCGGCGATGATGGTGAACGCCCAGTCGATCTGCGAGGCGAGGCCACCCTGCACCGCGAGCGGCAGCTGGGGCTTCGGCTGCACGGGCGGCGGCGCGACGAACTGGAAGAGGAACGTGGTGTCGCCGATGACGACCTTGCCGCGCGAGTCGTCCGTGAGCTTGAGCTGGTAGTAGTTGCCGACCTTCTTGGCGAGGCCGCTCGCGCGCGCCTGCGCGACGTCGGTCACGCCGGTGGGCAGCGCCACGCGGCCGGTCATCGCGTCGGCGAGGTTGACCATGTACTCGCTGCCGACGAGCTCGAAGAGCTTCATCGTCTCGGGCACGCCCTGGCCCGCGGCGAGGAACATGTTGGTGTGGCTCGAGCCGATGGTGACGTGGGTGCGCTGCTTGACGACGCGCTCCTCGATCACGCGGCCGCCCTGCACCTTGCCGATGCGGAGGACCTTGGGACCGGTGGCCTGGGGCATCGCCCGCATGGCCATGGTCATCTGTCCGGGCTTCGCTGCGCCCCCACCACCCTGCTGCGACCGCGGACCCTGATTCTGGTTCATGCCCACCGACCTCCGACCCCTAGCAGCGCCATGGAGATTCCAGGGCGTGATGGGATGGACAGCGACGTTCTCGAGAAGTTCCCGACGATCGTTCCACTGTACACTTGGACGGCCTTCCGTCTCAAGCGATCTACTTCTCGTTCGCGTCCAGCCACTCTTCGAGGTCCTCGGCCAGGTCGTCGACCTCGGAGAGCTGCCGGGTCCGGGTCTTCTGCGCACATCGGTGCAGGGTGGCGCACACGACGCTCCCGAAGACGGCGATGCAGGCCAGCATCAGGCCCCGCTCCACGATGGCGAAGAGCGCAGGGACCGGATCCACGCCCTCGACGATCGGCGCCCGCATGCCCTCGCGCATGGTGAGGGCGGCGGCGAAGAGTCCACCCGTCGCCGCGAGGGAGGCAGCCACCCGCGGCACCCGCGCGTCCTGCGAGACCGCGCGCTCCACGTCGGA